>JAFQQU010000062.1 GCA_017410445.1 Clostridia bacterium
GATTATTCCTCAGCCAACTCGGTATAATACCACTTTTTCTTGTGTTATCACTTTTTTGTGAGAATTTCTCGATTTAAGCATCGCTTACTCAAGAGGAAGGCTTCTGAATCGCTATCCACCCAACTTTCCGTGAAAGCCGATTTTTTCTTCATATACAAAAACCGCCCGCTCTTTCCCTTCATCAGAGGCAAGAGCAGGCGGTCTGCGGTCATCAAACCATCAATCGGTAATTCTTCTGACTCCTTCTATAATCGCTATCGCTTCTTCCTTCGGAACGTTCACTGTAAGCACATAGAACCGTTCTTCCGTTGCCCAAGTAGCAATGACACTCAGGGGCCGCTCGATCAGAAATACATCCATCCCGTTAATCACAGGATAGGACAATTCGGCGTTCTCGCTGTTGATGGAAACAGAATCAGCTTCCGTGTATTCAGTAAAATCGATTTTCCTACCGTTTTCATCCTTATACACGACATAACAGTTCAGCTTACCCATTTCAGTCAGGACAAACCCATCCGGGATATAAGAGGGATAGCACAAGCCCGTCCATTCCGCCGGAACATAGAACTCCTCGTCCTCATCTTCCCGGAAGCTGAGCTCGGTATGATCGTCCTGAATGTCAATCAGCAGCTCCATCACCCGCACACGAATGGCTTCCACATGCGCTACGGCAAACGGCGCGGCGATTCCCAGAATCAGGATGATGCAGGCCGCAACATTGACGATGCGCGGAAGAACCCTCTTCCACTGAACGACGCGCGCCTGCCGGGAAGCCTGCTTTTCTTCCTGTTCCAGCTTGTCAAGAAACAGGCGGAAAGCCGCTTCCTTCTCTTCTGCCGGAACGGTTGTGTCCCCCGTCTCGTCCGATTCAAGCAGCTCCTGCGTTTCCCTGTTTTCTGCGTCCTTGTAAGCGAGACGGATGATGGTATCCAGATATTCTTCCTGGATTTCATCATAATTGATTTTATTATCTGCCATAGTCAGACTCCTTTATCTCGCATAGACGATCGCCCTGATATGCGCCCGGGCCCGGCTGACATATTTGCGGATGCTGTCCTCAGATACGCCCAGTCTCACAGCAATCTCATCATCAGACAGATTCTGCGAATACCGCATCTGCATCACCCGCTGCTCCGTTGCGGAAAGGCTGGAAATCGCCGCCCAGACGTCGGAAAGCTCTTCCTTCAATTCCACCCTGCGCTGAATATCCGCTCCGTCCGGCACCCGGTTCATCTTCTCATCGGCCACAGGAACCACATGCTGATTCGCCCGCTGCTGCTTATCGAGGTGATTGAGCGCGGTATTGCGAACCGTGGCAACGATATAGGCGCGCAGCTTGATGCTCTCCATCTCCCGGATGGTGGAGATTTTCTGAATCAGGGCAACGCAGCTGTCGGACACGATATCCTCTACAGCATGCTTGTCCCGCGTGTATTTCCAGGCCGTTGCAAACATCAATCGGTGATGCTGTTCGTACAGCCATGTCATATAGTCGCGGTCATCGCCCGCGGGCATGGCCAATATGACGCTCGGCAGTATAATCATGATTTTTCCTCCATGTGTAATCCTGTATTTCCGGCAGCGAAATAAGCGCTTCTGCCCGTTCAATCCGAATAGGAAATCCGCCTGACCGACCGGGCCACCTTCAGCGCTTCGTCAAGCGATGTGTCCGCAATAATGACGAAATACTTGTCTTCAAACGCCCACGTAATAATGACGTAAGTCTCCTGTTCAGCAACAAAGGCGTCTGCACCGTTTACCGTAGCATGCGACAATATAGCGCCTTCTGTGTTGATATCTATCTCATCATCCTCAGTACATTCGCTGTAGTCAATCTTCGCACCGGCCTTGTTCTGATAAGTTGTGTCATAGAACAAATCACTGACGAAGATGAGTTCAAATCCATCCGGTATATAGGTCGGATAGTACCTTCCCGTATATCCCTCGGGTACATAAAATTCTGCATCCGTATCTTCAATGAAAAGCAGCTCGGTGTGGTCGTCCTTGATCTCAATCAGCAGCTGCATTACTTTTATGCGGATCGGTTCCACATACGCTATGGCAAACGGCGCGGCAATGCCCAGAATCACGACGATGCACGCCGCGATATTCACCAGCCGCGGAAGAACCTTCTTCCACGGGATGACGCGCGCCTTCCGCTGCTCCCTGCCTTCCAACCGCTCCATTTTATCAAGAAACATCTGAAAAACGGCTTCCTTATCGTTCGCCGGTACCGGATCGGAGGCGCTATCGTCCTCTTCCATCAGCCGCTGTGCTTCCAGCGCTTCGGCGTTTTTATAGGCGAGACGGATGAGACTGTCCAGATACTCATCCTGAATCTCGTCATAGTTTGTCTTTTTGTCTGCCATGGTCAGACTCCTTTACTTTGGGTAAACGCTTTCCTTTATATATGCCCGGGCGCGGTTTACACTTTTTCGAACATCCTCAGACGATATGCCCAGCCGCATGGCGATCTCCTGATCGGTGAACCCCTGCGAATACCTCATCTGCATAATCCGCTGTTCCATATCGGGCAGCCTTTTGATCGCCGCCCAGATCTCCTTGAGTTCCTCTTCCAGGTTTTCCTTCCGCTGAAAATCCCGATCCTTTTCCACTGTTTCCACCGCCTTATCCGCATAAGCAGCACGCCTGAAACATCCATGCTGATGATCAGATGAATCGGGTATAATGCTTCTTACAGTAAGGACGCTTGAAACCGGCCCGTCATTTCGTTTCCGCGCAAAAGACCGCGCTTCTCATCCGCGGAATTGACGGAAAGATACTTATCATTATTTATAGTATACCATCTCTCCGTATGTTTTGCAACGAATCCCCAAAGTCCGCTGCCGAACAGCGCCCCATCAGAAAAGCCAACCCCCGTGCATCAAGCACAGAGGTTGGCTTGCATTGCTTTGGCGTCCGCAAGGCCGCGTGTTTACAGTCTTTCTTCTTCCAGCCGATGAATCTTTCTTCTGAGAATCGCGCCCTGCAGAATGAGCGCGATCACCAGCGCGCCGCACATGCCCGCGAGGATATACAGAATATACGGGTTCTTCTCCTGCGCCTCCTCCGCAATGCTGACCGCCTGCTGAACGACCGGCGCAGGCTCTTCAACGGTAATCGAGGCCGGCAATATGAAAGAGGTTGTATTGCCCCATGCGTCTTCGCAGGTTACGGTCACTTCGCCCGCGACGTCGCCCAGTACATTCTTGCCCGGCGTGAAGCTGATCTTGGCCTGCTTGGTTTCGCCCGGACCAATACTTCCGACCAGCACGCTCTGTTTGTCGGTAATGCCCGGCATCGTTAGCGTCGCCATGACGTTATTCAGCTCGCCTCTTCCCATGTTCATCAGCGGCAGAGTCAGCGTCGCCATGTCGCCCTGCACCACCGACTGCGCCATCTGGATGCCGCCCTGCTCGATGCGGATGTTCTGCGTAACCGGCAAGGTGAAGGTTTCCGTCCACTCGCCCTTTGCGCCCGCCGCCGCATAGGTCAGGTGAAACTCCATTTCATGAAGCGTCACGCCCGCGCTGGGCTTCACCAGCACCGGATATTCAACCTGAAAGGCCTCGCCGGGCGCGAGATCGCGTATTCTCAGAATATCCGAGCCGGTCGGCAGGATATCGCCGCTTCGGTCGGTCACGGTGAGCAGAATGTCGGTCATCTCCGAATACCGGCTGGTATTTTGGATGCGCGCGGCGATCTTTCCTTCCTCCCCGACATTCAGCGTGCCCGATACATTCTCAATCGCGGGATGTACGCCGGTCTCCGCCTTGCCGTTTCGGATGCGGATGACGACGGGAATTTCCATCGCCATGTCCCGCCCGTCCTTATCGTCGCCCGCGACAATCACCTTGCCCGAATAATCGCCGTTGACGCGGCTGGGGCTGAGTTTGAGCGAAAGCTTGGCCGAAAACAGGCCCTCGCTGCGCCAGAAGGTAGCGGTCAGCTTCTCGCTTCTGATGGGCGAAATCTCCGGATCATCCAGAACGAGGGTGACTGTCAGCTTGCCGTTGGATTTCTCGGACTTCATCGGCAGATGGATAGTGAGATTATCTCCCTCCACCATCGGCTCATATCCCTGATACCATGATCTGTCCATGCCGGACATCACCATATGCTCCTGCAGGACAAACGGCGCTTCCTCCTCCGCCAAAGCAGAGGGAATCAGGATGCAGACCGCCGCCAAGAGCACGACTATCCATTTTTTCATTTTCTTCTCTCCTTTCACAGTAGTCAAACCTCCCGGATGTTATCAATAATGCTCTTATTCACCACCCGCTGGACGCTCCTGCCCAGCGCCAGACGGCAGCATCCATAACAGATCACGCAGAACGCAACCATCGCAAGCAGCGTCTCCGGCATATCGGACGGCATGTCCAGCCAGTAGTAGTTTTTTATCTCCATGTACCCGACAAATGAGAGATACATGACCAGCGCAGCCGCAAAGCCTGTCAATATGCTCATCAACAGCTGAC
>JAFQQU010000063.1 GCA_017410445.1 Clostridia bacterium
ACCCGTTCAGCGTCAACCGCACCTCATCCGGCAGCATATCCGCCTGCTCGACGATCGAATATCTGAATCCGACCAGCAGCAGCGCCGCCAGAATGATTGCGATCAGAATCAACTTGTTTTTCATCGTTCAACCCCTTACCCATAATGGTTATTGTGTTTCAGTCACGTCTTACAGACGGGCAGGGGACACAAAAAGTTTCGCAAAACGCATGCATGGATAAATGTACCTGAGCCGCACATTTCTTCCCTTACACCGCGCCCACCATGTTCCGGTACGCGCCGGGGACGGAGCCCTCGATCGGAACCGCGTCGACCGCCTTTTTATAGAAATCCATCGGACCGGCCGAGCCGATGATCGCATAGGCATATCCGTTTTCGCGCATGGAAATCATGCAGCGGATGAGCAGCGCCTTGCCGATGCCACGGCCGCGCATGTCCTCCTGAACGCCGGTCGGGCCGAAGAAGTTCTTGAGCGTCGCGTCGTAGCAGGCAAAGCCGATCACCTGCTTGTCCTTCACCGCGATCCAGCAGCCGCCGGCGAGAATGCCCGCGGTGCATTCGTCCGCCCAGCCCTGTCCGAAGGTATCCTTCACCCAGGAAGAAATCTTGGTCAGATCGGGCGCCATGGCCTTCTTGATGAGGATTCCCTCGTCCTTCAGCTTCGCCATGAGCGCAGTGTCGTCCTGAACGTCGTAGAGCCTGACCAGCATGTCCATACCCATGTGTGCATCCTCCTTCATCCGTCACTGTGGTTTATCATCCATCTTCGTGTAGTCCTCGAAGCTGTCTTCCGTCAGTTCATAGTCCACCGAGGACTGAAGCCGCCCCAGCTGATCGCGCCACGAATCAGCGTTGACGCGCACCTTCCGAAAGCCGAGCTTTTCATACACATGCTGCGCGCGCAGGTTGTTGAGATTGGTGTCCAGCACGATCTTCTCAAAGCCCCGCTCGAACAGATGCCGGATCAGCATGCTCAGAATCACCCGGCCGACGCCGCGGTTCTGATACTCCGCCTCGCAGATCTTGATGCCGATTTCGGCGATATCATCGCCCAGATCCCGCCAGCTGCACTCGCCGATGGGCGTTTCCCCAATTTCAATGATCATCCTGCGGCCGGACAGCCGGAGTACCTCGGCCTCCACGGTTGTCCCCAGTCCGTTCGGGAACCCGGCGTGCGCCATGACGGCTCCGTCGTTCCACCACTTGACCAGCTGCGGAACGTCATGAGACATGGCCGTGCGGATGGAATAGCCCAGATACTGAATCTCATGAGAGCCAACCGGCACGTTGTCCTGATCCGTAACGCCGCCGATAAACGGCTCTGTGAATACGCCCGAGAAGGTGTTCTCCCCGGCGAGGCAGGCGCTCTCGTCCGGGTTCATCATCACCACCGCATGCGCCGCCGCGCCCGGCTTCATGTCGGAGATAAACGCATTTTCGCGCACCTGAACGCCGTGCACCGGCTTCATGAAGATGATATAGCCCCGGCTCAGGCCGAAGCGGCCCGGCGCGCCGTCGAATACGTTATTCCGGATGACGATGTCCGTGTGCTCGTCGTTTCCGTGATGGCCGACAGCCGGGAACCCGGCGCATTTGAAAATGCAGTTGTCGATGAGAATCGCCCGGCAGGCCGTCGCGTCCTTTTTAAAGTCGATCAGCCCGCCGTGCACGTCGTATACCGGGCCGTACACGCCCTGACGCGCGGCGTCCAGCTGAATCAGCTCGCTGATCAGGTTCTCGCGGATGGCGGTATAGCTGCCGCCGTCGAACGCGCAGCCGGTAATCCGCGCGTTCTCCGTGGAGTTGATCTCGATATAATGCCAGTTCGCGCCGCGGCGGAATCGGACGTTTTTGATGAGGATGTTCCGGCAGTGGACGGTGTTGATGATGGTCAGGCATTCCTGACTCTCGCCGCCGTCGAACACGCCGCCGGAAATCGCCGCGTCGTGCGTGCCCTCATAGCCCGGGGTATCCGGGTCGGAATAAGAGGCCAGCATGTAGTGCGCGACCGGCTCCCTGTCCGACCGCAGCAGCACCGCGCCGTCCGAAAACAGCAGGTGCTGATCAGAATAAAAGATCAGCGCGGCGGAAATCAGATACACTCCGTCCGGGAAATACAGCGTTCCGCCCTCGCGCATGTCGTCGAGGCGCTTCTGAAGCGCGGCGGTGTCGTCGTGAACGCCGTCCGCCCAGACCTTGTCCGCCGGCTCCCCGAAGAAAATCTCCTCCTCCGCCCGGACGTTCAGAAATCTCCGTCTGCTCATACGGTCTCCTCCGCTTCTCTTCCGTTTCTTCTCTTCTTCGGATCAGCAGATCTTCAGAAGCATCGTGTGCTGTTCGTCCATCTCGATGACCAGCAGATTTTCCTTCTCCAGCCGCTTCATGATGTCGCTGAAGCGCTTGAAGCCGATCTGCTTCTCGTCAAAGTCCGGATAATCGGCCTGAACCGCGGTCTTGAGGATGGAGGGATTGATGCGCTCGAAGCCCTCGTCCTTAAAGCGCAGCAGGCACTCGCGGAAGGCCGGAATCCAGTTGTTGCGGTTGAGCTGCTGAACGGGCTCGTCCTTGTCGGTCACGCTGACCATGAGGGAGGAATTCTCGGTGTGCGCGTGCAGGCAGTCGGAATGGCTGCACGCCAGCTGAATGAACTTTCCGAAGGTGGCGCAGCCGTAATTGCGCTCGTTGAAGTCGGGGCGCAGGCGCATGAGGGTATCCTTCAGCTCGCTGGCATACATCTGGTCCTCGTCCTGGTCCTCTACGATGGTTTCCAGCAGCTTGGTCATCTCCTCCATCGACATCTCCTGAATGGAGGTATCCTCGCCGCGCTCCTTCTTCTTGGCGCGCTCGGGCTTGGCCGCCGGCTTGGCCGCGGTGGTCACGGCTTCAAGGAAGATGAATTCGTTGCAGGCCTTGATGAAGATGCCGCTGGCGACCTCCGAGCGGGAGATGCCCAGAACATGCTTGCCCATGGCCTTGAGCTTGCCGACAAGCGGCATATAATCGCTGTCGCCCGATACGATGCAGAAGCTGTCGATCAGGGGATTGGTGTATGCCACCTCCATCGCGTCGATGACCAGCTGAATATCGAGGCTGTTTTTCTGGTTCTTGCCGTACCTGAGAGAGGGTACGACCGAAAAGGTGTTGGACAGAAGGCATTCCTTCAGGTCCGAATAGCGGTCGGTGTAGCCGTAGACTTTGCCAAGCAGGATGTCGCCGCGGATTTTGACCTTCTCAATGATGTTATTGATGACGGTCTCCTTCGCGCCTGCGTTTTCAAGATCTACAAACACCGCAAAATTCGCGGTTCCCATATATGTTTTACTCCTTATGGTTCTACTTTTTCTCAAACTTCGGCTGCTGACCCGGTTCATACCGGATCACGCCGGTGCTTCCGGCGACCTCGCGCCGCTCGATCACGAGCTTGACGAGCGCGGCGGTGAGCGTCGGGCCGCCCCTGCTTTCGAGGCAGTTTTTCCAGATGGTCATCTGGCAGCCTTCCTTCCAGCGGCTGCAGGAGAAGGCCTTCGAGTTTTCGGTCACATGCCCCTGAGAACAGATCGGGCAGACGACGTCCAGATCCTTGACCGCGGGCGTCTTCTTCCCCCGGCCCTTGCCCTTCGAACGCTCCTCGCGCTCGAATTCGACCTCCGTCTCCTTCGTTCTGGCCTCGTCCACGAGGAAGGACGCGTATTTCCGGATGCCGTCCATGAAGCGGGCGCTCAGCTGATCCATCTGCTCCCGCCCGGTCTCACGGGCCATGACCGCCAGCGCCTTTTCCCATCGTCCGGTCAGCTCGGCCGACGTCAGCTGATCGGGCGCGACGGAAATCAGCTTTTCGCCCTTCTCGGTGGAGACAATGGTCTTGCCCTTCCGCCTTGCGTAGCCCACCTCAATCAGCCGCTCGATGATGGCGGCGCGGGTGGCGGGCGTGCCGAGGCCGGAATCCTTCATGCTCTCGCGAAGGGTCTCGTCGTCCAGCGTGCGTCCAGCGTTCTCCATCGCGGCGAGCAGCGTCGCATCGGTGTGCGGCTCGGGCGGCTTGGTCTTCATCGCCTTCACCTTCACAGACTTCACCGTGCGCTCATCGCCGACATTCAGCTCGGGCAGCATCTGCTCGACTTCCTTCTTTTTGGACTGCTGGTCCTGATAGACCTCCTTCCAGCCCAGCTTCACCGGGCGCGTGCCGGTCGAGCGGAAGGAATGCCCCTCGGAGACGGTGGTCGCCTTTGCGGATTCGTATTCGTAATCCGGGAAATGCGCGGCCAGCAGGCGGCGGGCGATCATGTCGAACACCGCGGCCTCCTGAGCGGTGAGCGAGGACGGCATGCTGCGCCCGGTCGGGATGATGGCGTGGTGATCGGACACCTTCTGGTCGTTGTAGATGCGGGAGGATTTGATGAGCGGCGCGGAGAGCACCTTCTGCTTGAGCGACGCGCAAGGCTCGGTGGTCAGCGACTGAATCGCCTTTTTCACCTTCTCCGGCATGTCGTGGGTGAGATAGCGGCTGTCGGTGCGGGGGTAGGTGATCAGCTTGTGCTTTTCATACAGCGACTGCGCGATTTTGAGCGTCTGCGCGGCGGAGAGGCCCAATTGCTTGTTGGCCTCGCGCTGAAGGGAGGTGAGGTCGTAAAGCAGCGGCGGCAGCTGCCTTTTCAGCTCCTTCTCATATTCTGCCACACGCGCCGGCCTGCCCTTGACCTGCGCTTCGATCTCATGGGCGCGGGCCTCGTCCATGCAGCGGGTGTCGCCGGTTTCCGGATTGACCCACAGGCCCTCGTAATCGCCGAAATTCGCGCGGATCTCCCAATAATCCTGCGGAACGAACGAGCGGATCTCCTGATCCCGCTTCACCAGCAGGCACAGCGTCGGCGTCTGCACGCGGCCGACCGACAGCAGCGCGCCGTATTTGATGGTGTAGGCGCGGGAGGCGTTCATGCCGATCAGCCAGTCGGCCTCGCTCCGGCAGCGGGCGGATTCATACAGCCCGTCATAGGCCGAAGACGGCTTCATCTGCGCAAAGCCCTCGCGGATGGCGGCGTCGGTCATGGAGGAGATCCACAGCCGGTCCACCGGCTTTTTGCAGCCGGCCTGATGATAGATATATCGGAAGATCAGCTCGCCCTCCCGCCCCGAGTCGGTCGCGCAGACCACGCGGTCAATCTCCGGGCTGGTCAGGAGCTTTTTGAGGATCGAGAACTGCTTCTTCGTCTTGGGCAGCACCTTGGTTCTGAGGGTTTCCGGCAGCATGGGCAGCGTCTCCATGCGCCATTTCTTCCATTCGTCGCTCAGCTCGTCCGGGTCGCACAGCGCGACCAGATGGCCGATCGCCCACGAAACCACATACTCCCCGCCCTCGATCATGCCCTCCGCAGCCGCATTGCCCTTCACGCCCAGCGCCCGGGCGATGTCGCGGCCGACCGAGGGCTTCTCGGCCAGAATCAGCGTCTTTCCCATACTCTCTCCTGTTTCCCGTCAAGCAAAACCAGCGCATCAGACCAACCGTCCGATGCGCCAGTAGCTCTCAAATTCCTGTTGTATCTCAGTAGTTCGTCTCCCGGGTGATCCATTCGACCTTCGCGCCCAGCTGACGGAGCTTCACGTCGATGTTCTCATAGCCGCGCCGGATGAACTGCGTCGAGCCGATCTCGGTCGTACCCTCGGCGATCAGGCCCGCGACGATCATCGCAGCGCCCGCGCGCAGGTCGGTCGTGGTGATCGGACAGCCGACCAGATGGTTCACGCCGTCCACAATGGCCACGCGGTCCACCACGCGGATGTTCGCGCCCATGCGGCGCAGCTCGTCCACGAAGCGGAAGCGGGATTCGAAGATGTTCTCCGTCACGACGCTCTGTCCGCCGGCAATGGTCAGCATGGCGGTCATCGGCTGCTGCAGGTCGGTCGGGAAGCCCGGGTAAACCTGCGTCTTGACGTTGATGGGGCGCATGACGCCGTCGTAGCGGACGTGAATGCGGTCGTCCTCGTCGTGAACATAGATGCCCATCTCGAGGAGCTTGGCGGACAGCGCTTCCATGTGGTAGGGAATCGCGTCCTGAATGACGATGTCGCCGCCGGTGGCCGCCGCAGCGATCATCAGCGTGCCGGTCTCGATCTGGTCCGGAATGACGGCATAGGTCGTTCCGTGCAGCGGACGGCCGCCGCGGATGCGGATGATGTCCGTGCCCGCGCCCTTGACGGACGCGCCCATGCTGTTCAGGAAGTTGGCCAGATCGACGATATGGGGCTCCTTGGCCGCATTGTGGATGAAGGTGTTGCCCTCGGCCATGACCGCCGCCAGCATGGTGTTGACGGTCGCGCCGACGCTGGCCATGTCGAGGCTGATCTCCGCGCCGGTGAGCCTGGTCGCTTCCGCCGCCATCACGCCGCGCATGGTATCCACCTTCGCGCCCAGCGCACGCCAGCCCTTGAGGGTCTGGTCGATCGGACGCGCGCCGATGTTGCAGCCGCCGGGCATGGGTACCTCGGCCTTGCCGAACAGGCCCAGCAGCACCGGCACCAGATAATAGGATGCGCGCATGCGGCTGACCAGCTCATAAGGCGGATTATACTTATTTACCCCGCGCGGATCGATGTGCATGACGCCGCCGGCAAAGTCCACCTTTGCGCCCAGCCACGTCAGCATCTCCTTGAGGACCTTGACGTCCTCAATCTCCGGGAGGTTCTCAATCGTACAGGGCTCGCCGGCCAAGAGAGCCGCCGGGATGATCGCAACGGCTGCGTTCTTGCCGCCGCTTACGCGAACGGTGCCCCGCAGCGGCACGCCGCCCTGTATGGACAGAAGTTCTTGAATCGCCATATATTCAACACGCCGGCAGGACCGGCTCTCCCATATCTATCTTCAATGGACGCCCCATACCCGGATCGGCATGAGGGGCTCTGTTATCCCGAAAAATACGCCTTTGCACAAAAAGGGTATCGTAAACCCATTTTTCATTATTATACACTTTTTTCAGCCTCGATGCAAGTATTCCGGGCAATGCTTATGTTAAGGAACTTTCGGGAAAGAGGAGATTTCGCCCCTTTGGCGAAATTTGCATGTAGATACTTCGCCGAAAAGGAGGGATTTCATGATCCGGCAGGTGAAAAAAGGCGGAAAAACCCTTGAATATGATCTGCGCAGAACCGAGCGGCGCTCCCTTGAATGCCGCATGTCCGAAGAAGGCGCGGTGCTCTTCGCCCCGATGCGCACGAAAGCAAGCGAGGCTGACGCGTTCATCCTTCAGCATTTCGACCGGATTCTCTCCTCCCTCGAGCGCCTGAAGAAAAACGGCGAGGCCCGCGAAAAGCAGCTTTCCGAATCGCTCACCGACGGCGCGCTCATTCCCGTCGAAGGACGGCCGCATGCGCTCCGCCTAAAGCCCGGCGCGCGGCTCACAGCCCGCATCGCAGACGGGGAGATCATCGTGACCGGCGCGGGCAGAGACGCCGAAAAAATCCGCGAAGCCGTCCGCAGTCTCCTCATAAACAGAGCGAAGCTGCGCTTTCAGGAGCGGGCCGCACATTTCGCCCGCATCATCGGCGTTTCCTACGGACAGATCACCATCCGCGAGCAGAAGACCAAATGGGGCAGCTGCTCCTCCCGGAAAAACCTCAATTTCAACTGGCGGCTCATCATGGCTCCGCCCGGCGCGCTCGATTATGTCGTCGTCCACGAACTGTGCCACCTGATCGAGATGAACCACTCCCCCGCCTTCTGGGCGCAGGTGGAAAAACACATGCCCGCATACCGCGAGTGGAAGGCCTATCTCGCTCAGGGTATCCGCGCGCCCATCTGACCGCAGACCCATCAAATCATCCTTCCGACATGACCGACAGGAGGCGTCATCATGACCAAATGGACACAGGACCAGCGCGCGGCCATCGAATCGCGGGGCACGGATCTTCTTCTCGCGGCGGCGGCCGGCTCGGGCAAGACCACGGTTCTGGTCGAGCGCGTGGCGACGCTGCTTCAGGAGGGCGCGGACGTCCGCAAGATGCTGATCGTGACCTTCACCCGCGCCGCCGCGGCCGACATGCGCATGGGCCTGATCAGGCGGTTGACCGCGCTGGCCGGAGAGGATGCGCGCTTCCGTCAGCAGGCGGAATATGCCGAGTTCGCCAGCATATCGACCATTCACTCCTTCTGCAGCGACCTGCTGCGCGCCAATTTCCAGACGGCGGGCGTGGACCCGGCCTTCCGGATTGCGGATTCGGCGGAATCGGGCGTATTGAAGGCCAAGGCGCTGGAATTCGCGATGAACGAGGCTTATGAGGCCGATTCGCCCGACCACGAGGCGCTGATTGCGGGCCGGTCGCCCGACGAGGTGCGCGAGCTGGCGCTGAAGATGCATTCCTTCATCATGGAGCGGCCCGACCCGTGGGGCTGGACCGAAGAGAAAATCGCATCGCTCGAGCGCGGGGAGGACCTCTATTCCCCCGTTCTCGCCCGCGCCGCCGGACGCATGCTGAAAGACGCGCGCTCGGTGGGCGAATATCTCTACGACCTGTGCCTCAATACGGAAAGGCTGGAGCCCTACGTCAAAACCTGCGAGGCCGACCTTGACCTCATCGAATCCCTTCAGGAAATGGACTACGTTCCGCTTCAGGCGGCGCTTAAAAAGCCCTCCTTCGCCCGCAAGCCCTCGGTCCGCGGCATGAAGGACGACCCGGACGGACAGCTCTACGATCAGCTGCGCGATCAGATGAAGACGCTGGTCAAAAAAGCCGGAACTGCACTTCCGCTGGAGCTGACCGGCGCGCTTTCAGATCTCCCCGGATGCGCCGCCGAGCTGCGCGGCCTGTATGCGATCGTCCGCACGCTGGATGAGGAATACACCCGCCTGAAGGACGAAAAATCGCTGCTCACCTTCTCCGATCTTGAGCGGCGCGCGCTGCAGGTCCTCTCGGACGAAACGGTGAGGGCCGCCGTGCACGAGCAGTATGAATATGTCTTCGTAGACGAATATCAGGACGTATCCGACGTTCAGGAAGCCATTCTCTCCCGGGCGGCGCGGGAAAACGGCCTGTTCTGCGTGGGCGACGTGAAGCAGAGCATCTACCGCTTCCGCCACGCCGAGCCCACCCTCTTCATGCGCAAATACGACGCCTATCGCAAAGACGAGGGCGGACGGCTGATCGTGCTCAACCGCAACTTCCGCTCGAGAAAAACCGTTCTTGACTACACCAACTGCGTCTTCGCCCGGGCGATGACCGGCGGGGACAGCGAAATCATATACGACGACGCGGCGCGGCTCTATCCAGGCGCAGCCTTTCAGGGCGGCGACCCGCCCGTTGAGATTCACCTGATCGACAAGGCCGACCCGGACGGCGAGGAGCCCGAGGGCGAGGCGGCGCAGATGATCGCCGAGATGAAAGACGCGGAAACCGAAGCGCTGCTCATCAGCCGCCGCATCCGCGAGTTGCACGGCCAGATGATCTGGGACGGCAAAAAGGGCGCATTCCGCCCGCTCGACTGGCGCGATTTCGTCATCCTGACCCGTCAGGCGCGCGACGTCGCCCAGCAGATGCTGAATATCTTCCGCCGCGAGGGCATTCCCGCCTATGCGGACGTGTCCGGCGGCTATCTGGACGTCATGGAGGTACAGGTGGCGCTGTCCCTGCTCCGGCTGACCGAGAACCGCCTGCGCGACCCCGAATGGATCGCCGTGCTGCGCTCGCCCTGTATCGGCCTGACCAGTGGAGACCTCGCACGCATCCGCGCCCGCTTCCCGGACAAGACCTACGCAGAAGCTGTTTCCGAGTACGCAGCCCTTCACGAGGACGATCTCTCCGACCGGCTGGACGCGCTCATCCGCCGCCTCGATCACTGGCGCGCGCTGTCCGCCGCCTTGCCGCTGGCTCAGCTGGTGTATCTGATTCTGAGCGAATCGGGCTTCTACTCGGTGTGCGGCGCGCTGCCGGGCGGCAGTCAGCGGCAGGCCAATCTGGACATCCTCTGCGACCGCGCCGCAGCCTACGAGCAGTCCCATGCCGGCGGGCTGACCGGCTTCCTCGCCTACATCGAGGACATGCACAGCGTCAGCGAGGACATGGGCGAGGCGCATATTCTGGGCGAGAACGACGACGTCGTCCGCATCATGACCGTTCACAAGAGCAAGGGTCTCGAGTTTCCCGTGGTGTTCGGCGTGCTGATGGGCCGGAATATGGGCGGCGGCAGACGGAGCGAAATGGCGCTTCACCGCGAGGCCGGCGTGGGCCTTAAGCACATGGACAAAAACCTCGGCACCTGCCGCGACACGCTTCCCCGTCTGGCGGCAGCCGCTCTTTCGGACAGCGAAGCCGCTGCCGAGGAGCTGCGCATTCTCTACGTCCTCCTCACCCGCGCGCGCGACCGGCTGATCCTCATCGGCTCGGTCAAGTCGCTGGAAACCGCCGTCGAGCGGTATAAAATGAGCTGGAAGAGCCCGGTCACGCCCTCCTGCTATCTGGATCTTCTGATGCCGCCGGTGTGCGGCCTGCCGGGCGGCGAGGAGCTGCGCGGCGGCGAACTCATCGAAGACGAATCGCTTCCCAAAGTCGATCTGTATCTTCACTCCCGCCATTCCCTGATGAAGGCCGAGGAAGAGGAGGCCCGGGACAACGTGTCCCTGATGGACGAGGTCTGCGCCCGGGAGGCGGACGGGCAGTGGGTCGAAAAATATGTCTGGCAGTATCCGCACGAAGAGGCGGTTCTGCTGCCGCTCAAGCTCACGGCTTCCGGCATCTCCCGGGAAATCACCGGCCCCGCGCAGCCGCCCGAGCTGATTCCGCGCCCCGCCTTCCTCTCGGAGGACGGACAGATGACCGGCGCAGAACGCGGAACGGCCACCCACGCCGCGCTTCAGGGGCTGGAGCTTTCCGCGCTGCGTTGGCTCAATGAAACAGACCTTCACCGGGAAGTGGTGCTGCAGCTCAACCGCATGGCGGAAAGCGGGCTTCTGACCCGCGCGCAGCGGGAGGTCGTGCGCCCCATGACGCTGGTGCGTTTCCTGACGGGCGATATCGGCCGGCGGATGCTGAACGCCCACACGCTTCACCGCGAATGGATGTTTACCCTCCGGATGGGCACGGAGGAGGCCGTCGGCATTCCCTCAGGCGAAACGCTGCTCGTTCAGGGCGCGGTGGACTGCTGCTTCGAGGAGGACGGTCAGTGGATTCTTCTGGACTACAAGACCGACCGCTCCGACGACACGGACGCGCTCATCGCCCGCTACCGGCCGCAGCTTTCGCTCTACGCAAAGGCGCTTCATCAGATCACCGGAAAGCCGGTGAAGGAAACATGGCTGTGCCTGCTGACCGCAGGCGAAGCGCATCTCATCTGATTTTCCCAACGCATGCCGAGGAGGGATATTCCCATGAAATCATACTACATCGCAAGCTGCCTGTTCACCGCGCGCTATCCGGAGGTCAGCATGGCCATTCAGGGCTACATCGAGCGCAGGAAGGACATCGAAATCGTCCGCTGCTGCATTCCGAACTTCCGCGCCAAATCCAGCGAGGACAAAATCATGAAAACCGGCGCGCGCTCGTCGTGGCTCGATCTGCCCTTCTGCGCCGAATATCAGCCCGGTGATACCGCCTATTCCCTGTGCCACAACTGCACCAACATCGTGGACGAACAGAACGAGGGCGTGCACGCGCTCTCCCTGTGGGAGCTGGTCGACGCGGACGAATCCTTTGTCTTCCCGGATTATTCGGGGCTGAAGGTATTCGTTCAGGACTGCTGGCGCACCCGTGAGCGCGCAGGCGAGCAGGCCGCCGTCCGCAGCATCCTGAAGAAGATGAACATCGAATTCACAGAAGCCCGCGAACACCACGAAAACACCGACTTCTGCGGCAGCACGCTCTACCGCGAGCAGCGCATCCAGAACGCGCAGTACGCGCCCAAACACTACGTAGAGCAGGCGGCCGGCAAATTCCTGCCGCACACCGAGGAAGAGCAGCTGGCCCTCATGAAGGACTACTGCGTCCAGTTCGACCACCCCGTCGTCTGCTACTGCCACTATTGCCTCGAAGGCCTGCTTCAGGGCGGCGCAGACGGACGCCACATCGCGCACATGCTGAAGGAAGGATTTGAGCAGTCGCGGAGATGACGGCGGCATATTCTTAGCCAAAGCGACCGGGAGAGCTGTCCCAAAGGGTGACTAGGGGGTAAGGCGACGATTCCTGCAAAGTTTTCAATTGAAACCTCTCACTCCTCAGCGCAATCTTTCAACCCCTCCGGCGCTCATGCGCCACCTCCCCTTGCACAGGGGAGGCTTGAGTCGCATCCCGTAACTTCCTGTGAAAATCCAAAAAAGCGCTGCCGCAGTTTCTTTCTCTGCGGCAGCGCCCGTTTTTTCGTTATATTCAGTTCTTGAAGGGGATGTAGCCCAGCTTGCAGAGCAGTTCTGCGGTCAGCACCGCGCCGCCGGCAGCGCCGCGGACGGTGTTGTGGGACAGGGATACGAATTTGTAATCGAAGATGCTGTCCTCGCGGAGACGGCCGATGCTCACGCCCATGCCGCCCTCGATGTCGCGGTCCAGGCGGGTCTGCGGACGGTTCTCCTCCTCAAAGTAATTGAGGAACTGCTTGGGCGCGCTGGGCAGCTCCAGCGTCTGCGGAAGGCCCTTGAACTCAGCCCATCTCTTCAGGATTTCTTCCTTCGTGGGCTTCTTATCGAAGGATACGGAGACGGCCGCCATATGGCCGTCCGCCGCGGCTACGCGGTAGCACTGGGCGGAAATGACGGGCTTGTCGGCCTTGACGATCTTGCCGTCTTCCACATGACCCCAGATCTTCAGCGGCTCCTGCTCGCTCTTCTCTTCCTCGCCGCCGATGAATGGGATGACGTTGTCCACCATCTCGGGCCAGCTCTTGAAGGTCTTGCCGGCGCCGGAGATCGCCTGATAGGTGCATACGCTGATCTTGCTGATGCCGAAATCGCGCAGCGGGCTCAGCGCGGGAACATAGCCCTGAATGGAGCAGTTGGGCTTGGCGGCGACGAAGCCGACCTTGGTGCCCAGACGCTTTCTCTGCGCCTCGATGACGGCGGTGTGCGCGTCGTTGACCTCGGGAACCATCATGGGAACGTCCTCGGTCCAGCGGTGGGCGGAGTTGTTGGAGACGACGGGCGTCTCGGTCCTGGCATAGGCGTCCTCAAGGGCGCGGATCTGGTCCTTGGGCATATCGACCGCGCAGAACACGAAGTCGACGTCCGCGGCGACCTTCTCGACCTCGGAAGCGTCCTTGACGACCATCTTGCGGACGGCCTCGGGAATCGGCCAGTCGAACGCCCAGCGGCCCTCCATCAGGGACTCGTAGGTCTTTCCGGCGGAGCGGGAGCTGGCGGCCAGGGTCACGATTTCAAACCAGGGATGATTGTCCAGCAGGGAAATGAAGCGCTGACCGACCATGCCGGTCGCGCCGATAATGCCAACGCGATACTTTCTGTCCATTTTGATATCCTCCAATATGTGTTGTTATTCCGTATTCCGGGCCGCGCGGCGCGTCCCGGGTGTTCTCATGGTCTCATCATAGCGGAAGTCTGGGCGGCGGCGCGTCCAGATCAATGCCCGGCAGGCGCATGAGCACGTCGCTCTGCCGGTATCCGGCGCTTGCGGCTACCTTCATCATCGCCTTCATGCGGATGCGCACGTCCACATGGCTCTCCATCAGGCGGCAGCTGTAGAAATACCGGCGCGCGGCGCCCATCAGATAGAGCGCGACGCCCTTTCTGCGCCACGCCGGCGCGGTGTATACATGGCCGATGCAGCCCCCTCCCTTTTCAGCCCAGCAGACCAGCTCGCCCGCAAGGCCCTTGCGCGAGATGACCAGAAGCCGCTTCATCAGGGGCTTTCTGCCGATTTCCTCCAGCCATTCGGCGGCGTTTTCCCGGCCGAAGAGCTTTTTCTGCCGGTCGATGAAATAGGCGCGCTCCTGCGGGTCGGTCAGGTCGTCCGTAAGGAACATGCAGGTTTCCGGCAGACGCACGGGAATCGGCCCAGGAACGACCGTGCGCGTCATGCGGATGAGCGCGTCGTCGTCGAACAGGCCGATCGTCTTATACAGGCCCATTCTGATCTCGTCGTCCGGCGCGCACTCGGCGTAGACGCGGGCGTTGACGCCGCTCTCCTTCGCCAGCGCAATGCCTCTGGCCAGCGCGGTGCCCAGGAGGTGCATCATCGCGCTGCCCTCTCCGCCGGCGGAAATCTTCACCTCGCAGGGCCGCTCCGGCATCATCTCGCCGAGGTAAAACGGCTCCGCGCGGCAGCTGCCCATCTTATTCTCCAGCTCGTCCACCGCGATAAACATATTCTTCGCCGCGCCGGTATCGCCCGGTCTGGCGACGCTGCGTATCTTCATGATATGTATCTCCCGCTCAGCCGATTCAGTCAAAGAGGATTCTCTGGCTGCCCGTCATGATGATTTCTTTGGGTACACGGTAGTATTTTACTACAGGCGCAAGGCTGTGTCCATCAACCTCTGTAAAGCCGTCGGCAAATTTTTCGACTCCGCCCATGGGCTCGGCATAGAGAATATCGCCGTCGGTATAGATTCCGCCCTCTTTCAGGGTGACTCTGCCTTCGGTTTCGGCATAGAGCAGCTCGCGGTTTTCATTCGCATACCACAGGCCCTCGGCCAGACGCATGCTGCAGCAGAAGGGCGCTTCATACATCTGCGCCTTCAGCTCCTTCCATTTGCTGCCCTCGCAGACCAGCGTATCCGTGCCCGCGCCGCCGTTGTCGCGCTGCGCGGTCGCAAGGCCGTTGTGGAAGACGCGCGCGGCCAGCGTGCGGTATTTTGCATCCTCCGTCGCCTTGTACAGCTCGAGCGACAGCATCATCGAATCGACGATGGCGCACGGCTCGGTCCAGCTGTCCGGCCTGCCCCACCAGTTGAGGTTCTGGAAGGTTCTGGTCATGCCTCCGCCGTTTACATACAGCGCCCAGATGTTCTTCGCGCCGGAGAGATATTTCTCATCCATGGTCTCGCCGTACATGCGCATCATGCCCCGCGCGGCGGTCAGGGTGCAGTGGGTCTGCGCGCGCAGGCTGACCTTGTCGATGGCCAGATACACATCGATCATCTCGTCGACCAGCTCCTTCACGCGCCAGTCCTCGGTGATGCGGTATACATGAGAAAGGCCGTCGATGCTCATGAACGCGCAGCCGATGTCGGTGGACAGCCTCCAGCCGTTCACAACGCCCAGCTCGGTGCCCGATACGCCGCCCCTGTCGGCCGCGGCGCGCTCGACGGGATAGTCCCTGTAGCGGCCGGCGGTGGGCAGGAAGAGGTTTTCCGTGACGTCCTTGAGCAGAGAGAGCGAGTAGGCGTCGCCGAACTGCTCGTGATGCTCGCACAGGCCCCGGAGCAGCCACGAATGGCCCGACAGCTGCTGCTCGAGGATGACGTCCGCCGTCTCGCCCATATAGCGCTTCTCATTCAGATGCTTCTCCATCTCGGAGAGCATCTGCTGCATGCAGGGAATCTTCTTTCCCGAAATCTTATAATGCGACACGAACGCCAGCAGCGCGCGGCCCTCCTTGTCGCCCGGCCAGTCGTATTCCGCCGGGGAGAACACGCCGCCGATGCGGTAGTATTCGTCCTCCGCCAGCCGCCGGTAATTGAGGTCGGTGCGCTGCTTGAGCTCCCGCTTGTCAAGAGGTTTATTCATATCTGATTCCGCCTTTCACACAGCGCATCCGCGCCATGAGTATAAAGGTATATCATTTTCTTAAGAGGATAGCATCATCCTCCCGAAAGGTCAAGTTATCATTCAGGGAACGGAGGGGTATCGCGGGTCTTTGGGGAGGATCTTTCGGGGACGGGAGGACATATTCCCGCGCGGAGTTAAGTTCCTGCAAGAACGGTTATGTTTTCCATTTCAATATTGACAGAAATCCTGCAGAATGCTATGATTCTCTTGCTTGAGGGAGTAGCGAGCGCGCGGGCAGGCGCGTAGCAAGTCAACATACTGGCCGAAAGGTCTGGCTTGCTTTAAATCGCGAGACTCATGTATAACTTCGTGAAGCTATGCATGCGGTCTTTCTACCCTCTTTCAAGGTTTAAGAACGCTCAGGTATGGCCGAACGCCGTATCCGGGCGATTTTTTATAGGTACATCAGAATGGAGGAACTTACGATGGCTCTCGGCTTCGATTTCTTCTTCACCAACATCCTGCTGGGCGTGGGTCTGGCGATGGATGCGTTCTCCGTGTCTCTGGCAAACGGCCTGAACGAGCCCTGCATGAAAAAGCGCAAGGCGGCCGGCATCGCCGGTCTGTTTGCGGCGTTTCAGGGCGTCATGCCGCTGGCGGGCTGGGTGTGCGTTCACACCATCGTTCAGTATTTCGGCGCGTTCGAAAAGCTGATTCCGTGGATTGCGCTGATTCTCTTGTGCTGGATCGGCGGAAAGATGCTCCACGAAGGCCTCACCGGCACGGAGGACCCCTGTGAGAAGGGCGGAGTCGGCCTGGCCGCGCTGATGGTTCAGGGCGTGGCCACCTCCATCGACGCGCTCTCCGTCGGCTTTACTATCGCCGAGTACAATCTGGGCGCGGCGCTGCTGGCCGTTCTGCTGATCGCCATCGTCACCTTCTTCATCTGCGCTGCGGGCATCCTCATCGGCCGTCATGCCGGAACGAAGCTCGCCGGCAAGGCAGGCGTTCTGGGCGGCTGCATTCTGATCTTCATTGGTCTCGAGATCTTCATCACCAGCTTCTTCTGATTCCAAAAAAACGGGCGGAAACGATGGATTTTCATCGTCTCCGCCCGTTTTTTGTCTTCCGGCTCTCTCTGCCGCGATATTTCCGCTTTGTTTTCATGCAGAAACATGATATACTGATTTCATCCATACACCATGCAGAGGAGGATGATCCCATGACGTATGTGCCTGCCGAAAACCGGTATCAATCCATGACCTACCGCCGCTGCGGAAGAAGCGGCCTCAAGCTGCCCGCTGTATCGCTGGGCCTGTGGCATAACTTCGGAGACATCACGCCCTACGGCGTTCAGCAGAGCCTGCTGCGCACCGCCTTCGACCATGGAATCACCCACTTCGATCTGGCCAACAACTACGGCCCGCCCTACGGAGAGGCCGAGCGCAATTTCGGCCGCCACATGCTGCAGGACTGGAAGCCGCACCGCGACGAGCTGGTCATCTCCACCAAGGCCGGCTACGACATGTGGGACGGCCCCTACGGCAACTTCGGCAGCCGGAAATATCTCATCTCCAGCCTCGATCAGAGCCTGAAGCGCATGAATCTCGACTATGTGGACATCTTCTATCATCACCGGCCCGATCCCGGAACGCCCATCGAGGAGACCATGGGCGCGCTGGATTACATCGTCCGCAGCGGAAAGGCGCTGTATGTCGGCATTTCCAACTACAACCCCGAGCAGGCGGCCGCCGCCATTCGCACCCTGCGCGAGCTGGGCACGCCCTGCCTGATCCATCAGCCCAGCTACTCCATGTTTAACCGGTGGATCGAAAACGGCCTGACCGACCTTCTGAAGAAAGAGGGCGTTGGCTGCATCTGCTTCGCCCCGCTGAGCAACGGCCTGCTCACCTCCCGCTATCTGAACGGCATCCCCGCCGATTCCCGCGCCGCGCACGACCCGCGCTACCTCAAGGCCTCCTCCATCACCGAGGAGAAGCTCACGAAAATCCGCGCGCTCAACGACATGGCGCTCTCCCGCGGTCAGGCGCTCTCGCAGATGGCGCTTCAGTGGGTGCTGAGGGACGACGCGGTCACCTCCGCGCTCATCGGCGCGAGCCGCCCCGAGCAGATCATCGAAAATGTCCGCGCGCTGGACGCAGCCCCCTTCACCGGAGAGGAACTGGCCGCCATCGACAGGATTCTGGCCGGATAAGCCGCGCGGCTCCCCCGGACAGATCAACAGAAACACTGCCCGCCGAAGGACCTGCAGCCGGAAAATCCGCGTCACCGGCTGCTGATCCGCCTATCCAAAGCCTCCGCCGCCCCTCTCCGCTCAAAGAAAAGCGGAAAGGGGCGGGGTTCGTTTTGGGGATGCTCCCTCCCAAAATTTTCCGGCATTGTGTGCAAACCGCATCCGCTGTGGTATAATGTAACCAAAGCATATCACACCGGCATAATCCCGGAGCACACATCATGAAGGAGGGAGCTCATATGCTCTGGAACCGCTATCACGCCGACCGAGAGTATCTGGACCTGTACGCGCATCCCGATTTTGCCCCCCACACCGGCGTCATCGACCGGGAGGAAGCCAAGGCCGCCATCGCCCGCATTCAGGGCCCCTCCAAGGACGTCGTAAAAGCCCGGGCATGCGCCTATGTCCTGGAGCACTGCGCGGTGGACGTCAACCCCAAGTGCTGGTTCGGTGCGAACTTCGCCGGCCGCGTCCCCAAATACAAGGAGGGCGCGAACCGGGCGATCGAGCAGCTGCACGGCAAGTGGCTCCGCGATCTGATCGACGCCGACCCCGCCGTTCAGCAGGCCATGGAGCATTTCACCGAATCCGGCGCAAACGCCTACTTTGCGGACTTTGCCCACTGGGTGCCCGACTGGGACTCCGTGCTGCGGCTGGGCTTCACCGGCCTGCGCGAACGGGCCCGCTCAGCGCGCGCCGCCAAGGAAGCGCTCACCGAGAGTCAGCAGGCCTATTATGATTCCGTCGAAATCGTGCTCACCGCCTGCATCCGCTTCGTGGGCCGGCTGGCAGACCTCGCCGAGGAGCGCATCGACCGGGACGAGCGCATGCCGCTGCGCGTGAAGTGCCTGCGTCAGCTGGAACAGGGCGCGCCGACCGATATCTACGAGGCGCTTCAGCTGATCTATCTGTTCCACTTGATCGGCCAGTTCGTCGAGTGCGCGCAGGTGCGTTCGCTGGGCGATATCGACCGCCTGCTCTACCCCTACTATCTGCGCGACCTCTACGCCGGAACCTATACCCGCGAGCAGATTTACGAGCTGTTCCAGTATTTCTTCCTGCTGTACGACTTCCAGAAGCACGCATACAACCAGCCGGTCTCGGTGGGCGGCACGGATATCTTCGGAAACACCGCCTTCACCGATCTGACCAATCTCATTCTGGACGCCTATTACGACGCAAAGCTCGACAATCTCAAAATCCACGTATTCGTCTCCGACAACACGCCGGACGCGGTGCTGAGAAAGTGCATGGACATGATCCGCAAGGGCCGCGGCTCCTTCGTGTTCATGAATACCAAGGTCGGCGCGTCCGCCATGAGCAAGGCGTATCATCAGCCGGTCGAAGAATGGATGCTGGGCTCTCAGGGCTGCTACAACTTCAACCTCCGCGGCCAGCCCCAGCACGCCAATCAGACCCGCCTGAACCTGCCCAAGGCGATCGAGCTGGCGCTGTTCGAGGGCGCGGATCCGCTCACCGGCTACAAGGTCGGAGCATCCACTCCGCCCGCCGAGGAAATCACGAGCTTTGATCAGTTCCATTCGGTCTTCTGGCAGCAGATCGACCATCTGCTCGGCCGCGCGCTGGTCATCTCGGATTTCTACGACAGCCACATGGCTGAAATCAACCCGACGCCGCTCATGTCCTCCACCTTCGAATTCAGCCTGAACGCGGGCAGAAACTGCTTCACCTACGGCCCGACCTCCATGCTGATGATGGGCCTCGGCACAACGGCGGACTGCCTTACGATGATTCAGAAGCACGTTTTCGAGCAGAAGACCTGCACGCTGACCGAGCTGCGCGACGCCCTCGCCGCCGACTGGCAGGGATACGAATCCCTCCGCCAGACGCTCTACAACGATCCCGAAAAATACGGAAACAACCTCGACCGGCCGGACGCCTTCGCCGTGTCCGTGTCTCAGGGCCTGATTGACCGCATTGCCGACCGGCCGAACAAGCGCGAAAGCCGCTATATCTGCCACTTTGAGACCATCGACCGCTGCTTCCGCTCGGGCCGCCTGACCGGCGCGACTCCGGACGGACGCTTCGCCAGAAAGCCCTTCTCCAAAAACCTCAACGCCGCTTTCGGACAGGACAGAAACGGCCTGACCGCCATGATGCTCTCCTCCGCCAAGCTGAACGTCGAAATGATGCCCATGGGCGCGCCGGTGGACTTCATGCTGCATCCCTCCGCCACCAAGGGCGAGGAGGGCCTGACCGCCATGGTCGCGCTGCTGCGCGCATTCCTCATGATGGGCGGCTATGCGCTGCAGGGCAACGTGCTGGACGCGGAGGTCATGCGCGAGGCGCAGAAGCATCCCGAGCAGTATAAGAACCTGCAGGTACGCGTGAGCGGCTGGAACTGGAACTTCGTGGATATGGAAAAGGAATATCAGGATCTGTTCATCCAGCAGGCCGAGGCGTGCGTATGACCGGCATTCTGATGGACGTCAAGCGCATGGCCGTGCACGACGGCCCGGGCCTGCGCACAACGCTCTTCCTCAAGGGCTGCCCGCTGAGCTGCCTGTGGTGCCACAATCCGGAGGGCCAGCGGCCGAAGCCGGAAATCGGCCTCTTCCCGGAAAAATGCATCGGCTGCGGAAAATGCCGGGAGGTCTGCCCGAACGGGACGGCCGGCCGCGCGGCCTGCATCGTCTGCGGAGCCTGCGCGAGCGTCTGCACGGCGGGCGCGCGCAAGCTGTACGGAAGGGAGATCACCCTCGACGAAGCGCTTCGCATCGCGCTGGAGGACCGGATTTTCTACGGCAGCACCGGCGGCGTCACCCTGTCGGGCGGAGAACCTCTGATGCAGGCAGATTTTGCCGCGGCGCTCCTTCGCGAGCTGTGCGCCCGGGGCGTTCACACCGCCGTAGACACCTGCGGCCACGCGCCGTGGAGCGCGTTTGAAAAGACGCTTCCTTACTGCGGCCTGTATCTGTTCGACGTGAAGCACATGGACAGCGAAAAGCACCGCGCGGCGACCGGGCGCGGAAACGGGCTGATTCTTGAAAACCTCGCCCGCCTGTCGGCCGCCGGCGCGCGCATACAGGTCCGCATTCCGCTGATTCCGGGAATCAACGACGACGAGGAGAACATCCTAAGAACCGGCGAATTCCTGAAGAAAATCGGACCGGAGAAGATCAAGCTCCTGCCCTATCACGACATGGCGCACGTCAAATACCGCGCCATCGGAATGGAGGACACGCTGCCCGCGCGTCCGGAGGATATGATGGAGCGGCTGCACCGCTCGCTGGATCTTCTCAAGGGCATGAATCTTCCGGCCTACAGCGATCAGTAAACCGCACAAAAAGAACTTCCCGCAGATCAGCAGGAAGTTCTTTTCTTATGCCCTTTTAGTCGTCGTACTCGACCAGCATGACCGTGTCGCAGTGCCAGCCGCCGGTATGCGCGGAGTAGGTGCCCTCATGCCAGTATACCTGCAGGTTGTCCTGCGCGTGAATGGGCACGATGGGCCGCCACATCTTGCGTCCGTCAGAAGCCGGAATGCGCTTGATCTCCTGTTCGAGCTGATAGGTGGCGCCGCAGTCGTGAGAGACGTAGCTCTCGACCGCCCAGCCCTCGTCGTCGGCTCGGGCGATAAACACGCGGTTGGTTTCGGTGTCGCCGCCGTTCATGTAGTGCAGTCCATCCTCGCCGACGCCGTAGTAATAGGCCATGCCGCCCACGTAGGTCTGCGAGCCGTCGGTCTGATAGGGCGCGAGGAACGAACCGCCCTTCGCAATGGGCTTGCTGAGCGCCCACTCGCCGCTGCGGTAGGTCACGCCGTAATAGGTGATCGATTCCGGATGCGCCATCTGGAACGCCGCGATGCCCACGCGCAGCGGGCGGGTCGGCGCAACCTCGAGCAGGCGTACGGTCGTGCCCGCGGGCGCAGAATAGACCACAGACAGCTCGGGCAGGCGGAGCAGGGTTTCGGTCTTCTGTCCGTCAGCCTCGCCATAGAGGTTGATATCGGTGCGCTCGCCTTCCATGGTCAGCAGCCAGCCGTCCGCATCGAAGATACCGGAGCGGATGGTATGATCCCGGGAGATGCGCGGATGGCCGTACAGCGCGAACACCCACTGCTCCTCGACCGCCGTCTGAGACGGGACATACTGCTTGCGGACGTCGAAGTAGAACAGGCCTCCGGCGTCCGAAATGAGGAACTTGTTGGGCACGCTCCATGTCTCGCCCTCGTCGCAGGAATAGCGGAATTCCCACGTGACCGAGTTGACGCGGGTGAACAGCCAGAGCTGATTCTGCTTCTCGTTTTCAAACAGCTGGGCGTAGGTGACGCTCTTGTCGTAGATGAGCGTGTGCTCCTCGCCGAAGGACATGATGTCGTAAGGATTTTTGGTAACGCGGTATTTGAGCGTCGCGGTCTGGGCATGGCCGGTGTAGGCGACGATGATGCGGCCGCTCTTCATGATGCACATGGACGGCGCGTTGTGCTCGTCCGAATAGAAACAGTTCAGCCGGCAGATGCGCACATCGCGGCTGATCGAGCGGCTGCATTTGGCGTCCAGCTCCTTGACGTGGATTTCGCCGATGTCCGTGACATATGCAATGTAGGTCATGCCGTTGTCGGCCACGATGGATTTTTCGTTGATCCACCAGTCGGTGTTGGCGCGCTTGATGCGCAGTTCCTTGGCCCGTTCCTTCATAATCATGACGAATCGCTCCTTTCAGACAGTTCCTTATCCGGTTTACTTTGCGGCCAGCAGCACAGCCTCGCCCGGCTTGAGCGCAATCTCGCCCGCTGCCGCGCCGGTGCGCAGGTCGGTCATTTCGCCCATGTTCAGGCTGCATTCGCAAAGCGCGCAGTCATCTTTTCCGAAATTCGCCGCGAGGACGTATTTCTTTCCGTCCCGACCGGTCACGCCGACCGCCCGCAGCCCGGGCAGCTCCGGCTCGAACAGGGTATCGGCCATGGCCTTCACGTCCTCCGGGCCGCCCAGCGTCATGGCAAAGCCGGCCTTGAGCAGGTTCTCGCCCCGGTCATACCAGCGGCGGCGCATCGAGAAGGGCGCGCAGATTTCCTCGGCATACAGGGTCGCGCTGTTTTCTCGGCCCTTGATCTCCACCTGACGCTCGCCCATGCGGACGATGCTCAGCGGCGCAAGCGAGGCAAGGCCGATCTTTCCGTCCACATTGACCCAGCGGCCCGCGTCGATGATCTCAAACCGCTTGGCGTAATCGCCGCCCTGCAGGATATCCCTGCCGTTTTCATGGACGACGGTGCGGACGCGTTTGTTGAAGATGTCGTTGGCCACGTTCCAGTAGACGCCGCGGACCGAGGAGACAAAGGTGCGGTTGAGCGCGTCTGCATGCTGCAGCGCCAGAACGGATGCGCCGTCCGGCAGCGCGGCAAAGGCGACCGACTTGCGCGCCATGGTCTCTTTCAGCTGGCCCTCGGCCATGAAGTCATCCGAATAGACGATGGTGCTGCCCGAGGTCAGGAAGCCGCCCTCGAACATCCACTCGCTGTGGCCGTCCACCTCGTCGAAGTTCTTCCGGCCGACGCCCTGAATGCGGCCGGCGAGATTGTATCTCCATTCGGCCAGCGAGCTGTCGTCCATCGGCAGCAGCATGCCCTGCGGCTTCTCGGAGGAGCGCCATACAAAGGAGGCATAGCGCCTGTCATCGGCGACCATGGACGCGCCGTGGTAATCGTCGTGCCAGGAGGCAAGCGTTTGAGTCGGCTTATCTCCGCCCAGGCCGTACTTTTTGTGCCAGTAGATCGCCATGGAGATGACGTTTGCGCGGTCGGTCTCAAGGCGGGTGTAGTATACCGGCGACAGCTCCTCAAACGCGCCGAAGCGGTTGGACAGGAAGGAGCCGTCTCCGTTGGTTTCGGTTTCCTTCTCGAGAATCTTCAGCCAGCCCTGCTCGAGCATGGAGCAGTCCTCGCCGTACAGGTCCTCGATCATCGCCCACATGGGGATGGCGTAGTCCTGGCAGTAGCAGTATCTCGCGCGGCTGTCTCCGCCGATTCTCAGCAGCCGTCCGTCGTCGAAGGTGCAGGTGCGGATCAGCTCCCACTGGCCCTTCATGTTGTGATACACGATATCGTCCGCCTTCAGCCCGCGCGCCTTCAGTGAGAAGTGCAGCATGGCGATATTGGAGAGGCTGATGACCATGTATCCCACGTTCATATAGCCGTGGTGGTTGCAGGCAAAGGAATCAAACATATTCGCGCCGACGAACATATCGCCCACGCGGCGGCCGTCCACGATTTCATCGGAATTCTCGTCCGACTCGATCGAGATGCCGTTGGCGAAGAATCGCTGCGCCTTCTCGATATAGCGCTCGCGGTTGGGCGCATCCGGATACATGAATGCGCCGCGGTAGAGCGTCGCGCCGTTCCAGATGTTGCTCTCGGGCTTGTTGTCCTTGACGAGGCCCGCTTTGATGGGATATTCCTCCAGCAGGAAGTCGCATTCGTTGATCATCATGGCGCGGAGCATGGCCTGATCCTTGTCGGTCAGATGCTCCCAGATGGCCTCGACCGCGTGGAACATGCGCTCGACGCCCAGCACGTAGATCCAGTTATTGCCCCACTTCTCGCCGTCCGTGCAGACGAAATCGCCGGTCAGGTGGGTGGAAAGGTTATAACGGAGCATGCCCAGCGCCTGAGAAAGCACGGTTTCGCGGGTCAGGCCGTACTGCGCCCAGTCGATGTCATCGCACATCGCGGCGACGGCGAAGCCCGAGAAGGCCTTCTGATGGGTATGCACGCCCCAATGGCCGTGCTCGCCCGCGCCGTAGCAGATCAGCCCTTCGCGCTCGGGGCAGTAATAGAGATGCTTCTGGGAAAACGCGACCCACTTCGCCAGCAGATCGACATAGCCTTTCATGGGAAAATGAGACATACGGATACTCTCCTTTCCAATTCATGCTGAAAGATAAAAAGCTCCCCTGTGTAAGGGGAGCCTTTCCAGTTACCCCTCAATCCGGCAGCATAAGCCGAGACGTCATCAGCCCTTCAGAGAGCCGATCATGACGCCCTTGACGAAATACTTCTGGATGAACGGATAGATGCACAGAATCGGGACCGTCGCAACGACGATCAGGGAGTACTTCAGCAGGTCCGCCATGCCCTGCATCGCGATGGCCGCTTCGGGGTCAACGATGTCGTTGACGTCGATCTGATTCATGACCAGAATCTCGCGCAGGAAGATCTGCAGCGGATACTTGTTGGAATCGGATAGATAGATGAACGCGCTGAAGTAGGAATTCCAGTGGCCGATGGCGTACTGCATGGCGATAACCGCGATGACCGCCTTGGACAGCGGCAGAACGAATTCAAAGAAGAAGCGGAAGTCGCTGCAGCCGTCGATCTGCGCGGCCTGCAGCAGATCGTCCGGAATGGTGGAATTGAGGAAGGTACGGGTTACGATCATCTGCGAGACGCCCAGCGCGCCCGGCAGCACCATGACCCAGAAGGTGTTCAGGATCTTCAGGTTGCGCATGACCAGATAAGAGGGGATCATGCCGCCGCCGAAGAGCATGGTGAAGGTGAAGAGGAAGGTGAAGAAGCCGCGGTGAGGCAGCGTCTTTCTGGCCAGCGGATAGGCGCAGATCAGGGTGATGGCGACGTTAATCAGCGTGCCCAGCACGGTGTAGAAGATGGTGTTGCGGTAGCCGATCCATACCTTGGCGTTTTCAAATACCTTCTTGTAGCCTTCGATGCTCGGTTCGACCGGCCACAGAACGACCTGTCCGGTGCTGACGGCGTTGGCCGAGGAGAAGGAACAGGAGAGGATGTAGATCAGCGGGTAGAGAACCGCCAGCGTCAGAAGGCCGACGACCGCATAGCTGACTGCGTAGAATACCTTGTCGTCCAGAGAGCGGCGGGGACGCGAATAAGTATGCCGGATTTTCCGGGTCTGAGTTTTCATCATGTTCATCGTCCTCCTTTACCACAGACTGGTCTCGCTCACGCGGCGCGAAATCGTGTTGACGGTCGTGATGAGAATCAGGTTGACAATCGAGTTGAACATGCCGATGGCGGTCGAATAGGAATAGTCGTTTCCGACGCCCGCGCCAAGGCCCTTCTTATAAACGAAGGTAGAAATGATTTCACTGGCGCTGATGTTCAGGCTGTTCTGCATGAGGTAGGTCTTTTCGAAGCCGATGCTCATGATGGAACCCATTCGGAGGATCAGCATGATGACGATGGTGGGCACCAGCGCCGGGAAGTCGATGTGGATGACGCGCTGGAAGCGGGATGCGCCGTCCACCTCGGCCGCCTCGTGCAGCTCGCCGCTGACGTTGGTCAGCGCGGCGATGTAGATGATCGAGTTATAGCCGAAGCCCTGCCATACGCCCGACCAGACGTACAGATGCTTGAACATCGCGGGCTTGGAGAACAGGTCGGTAGCCATCTCGCCGGTGATCGCCTTATAGAACTTGCCGTACAGGCCGACCATCGGATGGAAGATCTGCATCAGCATACCGACCAGAACGACGATGGAGATGAAGTGCGGCATGTAGGTGATGGTCTGAACGATCTTCTTGTATTTCGCGTTTTCAACGACGTTCAGCACCAGCGCGAAGATGATCGGGAACGGGAACGCCGCAATCAGCGCATACAGCGACAGCGTCAGCGTGTTGGTGATGACCTGCTCGAACTGGTAGGCGTTGAAGAACTTGATGAAGTTCTTCATGCCGACCCACGGGCTGCCCGCGATGCCCTTGACGATGCTGAACTTTTTGAAGGCGATCTGCAGGCCGAACATGGGCCAGTAGGCGAAGATCAGAATATAGGCAACCGGGATAATCAGAAAAACAAACAGCTGCCAGTGCTGCTTGTAGCTTTTGAACAGCTTTTTGGTATTGACCATAAGCCTCTTCCTTTCTGAATGAGAAACGGCCCTGCCCCCGACTATCGGAGAGCAGGGCCGCAGCTTGAGCTAACTATTCAGTTGCATCAATTGATCAGCCGGATTAGTTGGCGCCGTACATGCGGGCGAAGCAGCTGTTGACAGCGTCCATGTAAGCATCCAGGCCCATCTTGTCGAACTCGGCAACGTAAGCATCCCACTCGGTCTCAACGTCGCGGGCGCCGGTGATGAACTGGGAGAAAGAGGTCAGGACGTAGTCGTTGATGGTGCTCTGCAGCTCGGTGACGACTTCCTGCTCAGCCTCGTTGAATACCAGGCCGTTGATGACGGGGGTAGCAGTCTCATACTCACCCATGATGTTCTGGCCCATGTGGTAAGCGGCGTTGTAGGCCAGCGCGTCGGGCGCGGCAGCCTGACCGGCGGTAACGCGGTCGCTCAGGATGCGCGGGCCGGTCTGAGCCCACCACTGATTCTGCAGAACGCCCCAGGAGGACAGAACCTGCATGAAGGGCTCGAAGCCCAGGGTCTCGAAGGTGCCGACGGCCTCTTCGGAGGGCTTGATCCAGTCAACGCCCTCTTCGCCGTAGCGGGTCCAGATGGACATCAGATCGGAGCACAGATAGTCGCCTACGCGGAACGCGGCTTCCGGATACTCGCAGTTAGCGGTAATGACCATGGCGATGGAGGGAACCTGCTCGGTCCACTGATGGTTCTTAACGCCAGCGGGGCCCTCGAGGGGATCCAGGCAGGTGTAGTGGCCGCGGCGGACGTCGGTCGCGCCCAGGTTGGTGGCGGAGATGCGGGCTACGCAGCCGACTACTTCGGGTTCGGGGTTCATAACGGCGGTCAGGGAAGCGGCGTCCTGGGTGATGGACAGCTCGGAAATCAGGCCTTCCTCAACCAGGGAACGGATCCACATGACGCCTTCCTTCCACTCGGGCTTGTTGGCAGCGAAGCCGACGGTGCCGTCTTCATTGCGCAGGTAGTAGTTTTCCTGAGTGTAGATGAAGGGATTCATCAGGAAGCGCATCAGGTTGCTCTTCAGCGTGCCCTTCTCGCCCATCAGAGCGATTTCATCGGCCTCGCCGTTGCCGTTCGGGTCGTCGTTCTTGAAGCGGCGCAGCATCTCGGTGAATTCCTCGGTGGTCTTCGGGAACTCGATGCCCAGAGCATCCAGCCAGGGCTTGTAAACCAGCATGCGGCTGGCGGACAGAGAGTTGTTCAGGAAGCCGTGATAGGCGAATACGCCGTAGATCTCGCCGTCGTAGCAGGTGACGTAGGGCAGCAGATCTTCCTTGTTCAGGTTGTTGAGGGCCAGCGTCTCATCGATGAAGCCGGTCTGAGTCTGATAATACTCGGTGGTGGGAACGATCATGCCCATCTCGCCGTACTTGACCAGATTGGCCAGGCCGCCCAGACCGTGCATGATGACGTCGGGCAGCTCTTCGCCGCCGGCCATGATCATCAGCTCGACCTTCTGGATCAGCTCATTGCCGTCGCTGGGCAGCTCGACGAACTGCAGGTCAACATTCAGGTCCTTTTCGAGGCGCAGGGTCTGGCCGTTGGTTTCCCAGTCCTCAACAACAGCGCTCTGCGGAACGCCGACGGTGAAGGTGATCGTCTCGCTGGACAGCGGGATCTGACCGGGGGCGGACAGCTCGATCGCCATGGCCGGGGCAGTCAGCGCCAGCATCATGACCATCAGAAGGGCGAAGAAGCGACGAGTGTTCTTCATGACAGTGACCTCCTTAAAAATTTGCACGTCCATAACGCGTGCTTTAATTTCTGGATTGATTTTACCACATCTCTTAACACTTTGCAAGAGGATTTAAAAAATGTCATACTTGTTTTCAACATTGCATCCATCTCCATGCTGTTGTATAATGGAAGAAGAAATTCAGCCGGAAACGGCGCAGCATCATATACAGGAGGCAGCGGAAACATGAAAGAGCTCTATCTGGACATCATGGAAAAGGCGGTCGGTGCCTACACCGTTCCCCTCATCGAGGAATACATCGAAAAAGTCAGAACCGAAGGCCTTTCCGAGCATGGTTTTCCCCGGCTGACGTCGGACGTGGGCATCATGGTCGCGCGCGGGCGGATGCCGCACCTCAGAGACCTGTTCATCAGGCTCATGGACCTGTGCTGCGCGGAAATGCCGGTGGCATACGGCCGGGCGAAGAATGGCGCGGTCGGCAACGAGTTCAGCGTGAAGGAAGTCGTCATGTGCCTGCTGACCCTCGAGGAGACCAACGCCTTCCCGGATGAAATCGGCCGCTGGAAGGACGCCATCCGCTCGATGGACCCCTACGCCATCTATGCAAACATCGCGCCCGTGCCGCCCAAGCCCATGCACAACTGGGCCGCATTTGCCGCCGCCAGCGAGCAGCTGCGCATCTACGCCGGCCTCGGCGCGCCCACCAGCGCGGCCTTTGTGGACAATCAGGTGGCCTCTCAGCTGTTCAACTTCGATGAAAACGGCATGTACCGCGACCCGAACGAGCCCTTCGTCTACGACCTGACCACCCGCGCGCAGCTGGCCATGGCCCTGCACTACGGATACGACGGCAGCAACAGCAAGGAGCTCTACGACAATCTCTTCAAGGCAAGCAAGCAGTCGCTCCTGATGCAGTCGGTCACCGGCGAGATTCCCTTCGGCGGCCGCAGCAATCAGTTCCTGCACAACGAGCCCATGTTCGCCGCGCTGCTCGAGTATGAAGCGGTTCAGCACAAGAAACACGGCGACATGGAAACCGCCCGCAAGTGCCGCCGCGCAGCCCTCAGGTGCGCGAAGAACTCGCTGAAATGGCTGAGCATGGATCATCTCTACCACATCAAAAACGGCTACGAGCCCTTCAGCGGCTTCGGCTGCGAGCCCTACGGCTACTTCCACAAGTACATGGTCACGGTCGCCTCCTTCGCAAACTTTGCCTATCTTCTGGCGGACGACAGCATCGACCCGCGGCCTGAGGAGGAAACCGCCGAGAAATACATCCACAGCACCAGCGAGCACTTCCACAAGACCTTCATCAAATTCAACGATTACTTCCTCGAATACGAGACCCGCGCCGATTTCCATTACGACTGCAACGGTCTGGGCCGCATCCACAAGAAGGACGCCCCCTCGCCCATCTGCATGTCCGTGCCAGTCACGCCCACGCCCTCCTATGGTCTGGACCTGACCAACCCCGCTCCCCTCTCCCTCTGCGCCGGTCTGAAGACGGCGGACGGCGTCGAATACTCCTGCCTGCCGGGCACGCAGTATGAAATGAAGGAGCAGGCGGTGACCGACGGCATGGCGAAGCTGGTCTGGAAGGTCACTTTGCCCGGCGGAAGCGCGTTCACCGAGGAATGCACCGTGACGGACGAGGGCGTCTGCCTGCGCTTCAGCGCGGACGGCGAAATCTCCGTCCTCCTGCCCGCCTTTGAGAGCGACGGCTGGAGAAAGAGCGAAATCACGGTAAGCGGCGCGGACGCCTGCGTGGCCTATGAGGGCTGGAAGTGCAGCTACTCTGCCTCTTCTCCCCTCTCCCTCGCGCCCGAAACCTACGGAAACCGCAACGGCCATTACCGCGCCCTGACCCTCGCCGCCGACAAGACCGCGGAAATCCGCATCGCGATCGAAAAGGCGTAAATACCGCACAAAGAAGGCCTGCCGCACCGGAGCAATTCCATGCGGCAGGCCTCTTTTTATTCTTCGGGCAACAGGTTATTTCTCTATATAAACGATATTATAGACCATTCCGTTCTCGCCATAGCGGACATACAGACTGCCCGGATACTTACCGGACGTGAAAACCTGATCCGACACGCAGTATTTGTCCTCCCAGTAAAGCTTATCCTTCGAGGAGCCGGTCGTCAGCGTCCATCCCCTCCGGCTCAGCTCAGAGGATACCTGCACAGGCTTCTGATCCGGATACACGCCGAACAGATTATATTTTCCATCCGTCTGCGCATACCGCAGCACAATGCCTTTCACCTTTCCAATGCTGTCCGTCAGATACACAGTGCTCAGATAATCACACTGATAGTGACGGTACAGATCGTTCTTATACTGCGATACCGGCTGCTCCAGCAGCTGGTTGACCTCATTGATGTTCTTGCCGACCAGCCCGGACAGATCGCCGTAAAAGCGTGTCGGCGCGGATACATACACCGGACAGGAGACGCCGTAGGAATGGGTCAGTTCGGCCCTGATATATGCCGTACCTCCGCCCACAGCAGTTACAGTGCCGTTCTGATCGACCACAGCAGCCTCGGGATTGCCGCTGGTCCAGACGAATTTCACCTGTGCCGTGCTGGGGGTGAGGACGACATTCAGCTTCTGCTGCTCGCCCACCTGCATATGCACGTACTGCCTGTCCATTTCGATATGCGTCGGCTGTTCTCCGAAGCCCGCAGCAATGAGATCTCCATAGAGCACACCGGTTATCTTCCCGGAATCGTCCTTCATCGTAAGCACGTTCATCTCAGGATGCTTTTCCGAATAATACATCCGTTCGCCGCCGATCTCAATCAGAGGCGTCCATTCCTTCGCAATCAGCGCGGAATCAGCTCCCCTCTGGTTCTGCGTCAGGTTCACGCCGAACAGATTGTACCTGCTGCTTACCCGGTTAACCTCCCCCAGCATACCGATCAGTACAACGCGGTCGGCCGGATTGGTCATCATAATCAGATACTTGTTATAAAAGAGATTCTGATCCAACGCCTGCTGCATGGGATCAGCCAGCCGCAGATTGATATCCCGGATGGTCATGCCGAGACAGACGGATACATCGCCCTTGATCTCGGGCGGATCGACTACCTTGACGGTAACCCTGTCCTTCTTGCCGCCATAGGCATAAACCGTAATTCTGGCCGTCCCTTCAGAGACCGCAGTGAGAACGCCATGTGAATCCACTCTCACGCACTTCTGATTATCGCTGTGCCACTGCACGCTCTGTTTGGCGGTAGCGGGCTCGACAGCGGCCGTCAGCTGCAGGGTGTCTCCGGTGGTAACGCTTATCTGATCCGGTCCGTCGATGACCACCTTGTCCGGAATGTATGGATCGATGACGCGGACGGTGATGCTGGCCTTCTTGCCGTTGTGGGTCCTGACAGTGATTTTCGCTGTGCCGTCAATTCCAGGCGTGATCACGCCCACGCCATTGATGTTGGAAACCATCGCACAATCGGTGTCGGAACTGGTCCACGTCAACTCACTTCGTGCGGTGGAGGGCGTCATCTTCACTTCGAGGCGCAGTACATCTCCCTTCAGCACAGTAGGTATGCCGCTTTCGACAAACTCTATCTTCTCCGGCTTGTACGGATCGACCACCTTGATCCTGACGGTATCCTTCTTGCCGTTATATGTCTGAACCGTAATCGTCGCAGTGCCTTCCGTCAAGGCGGTCACCATGCCGTTTACGTCAACCAACGCATATTTGCTCCTCGAACTGCTCCATGTCAGATCGCTCTTCGCCGTCGCGGGCTCCATCCCGGCGCTCAGCTGCAGGGTTTCGCCCCTGCCAAGCACCAGCGTTCCGCTCTGCTCCAGCTCTATCTTCTCCGGCTTGTACGGATCGACCACCTTGATCCTGACGGTATCCTTCTTGCCGTTATATGTCTGAACCGTA
>JAFQQU010000064.1 GCA_017410445.1 Clostridia bacterium
AATCAAGGGTCATTTCTGTGCATTCTTGATATCTAACATCTTTTAACCTCTCTTTCTTCGGATTTGACTTGGCTTCTTCTATCAGATTTTCCGATTCACCGGCTGTTCATCATTGGCTGATCTGTTTGCTTACAGGGATTGTCATTGTACCATGATTCCGTAGGCTTACATGTTCCGGGATTGTACATCTGCTTGTATGGCTGCTGCTTTTGCCTGTTTCCGTTATGGTTTAACCGTGTTGCTGATGATGTACTGTGGTGATTCTCTGAATGAATTCCTGTCCGTACGTGTGTTCAGCTTGAAGTTATCCTTGCCGGTTGTCTGGCTGCAGTTCCTAAAGCCGGTGATTGTACATCCGCATGTCATCGTACCCTGATGATGTGATGTATCGGGAAACCGACGGTGAAGGCCTTGTCTGTGAAAGCCTTGCTTGGGAGTATCTTACCTGTTCACTGGTATCACCCTTCCTGCTTTCTGATTACATTATAGGTGAAAGTGCATGAAAAAGCAAGATGTAAATATACATAAAGTTCTGAGTGTGAATATTGGATGAAGGGGAGAACTTATCTTCATCCTATTGACGGCGGAAATGATCTTTGATATACTGGTAATGTTGGGCTGCTTATGGGCGGCCTGTTTTTTTATGGAAAAGGTCCCGGCGCACGAGTCTCCTCCACACCGCCTCTTGAAAGCGCTTCCGACTTCGTGTATAATGAAGATAACGTTTCCGAAATGTTAAAGAAGTGAAAGGGAGTGTCGGCGTGAAGCACAGGAACATCTCTTTGGAGTGGCCCGAACGGTTTACGGGAAAATATGTGATCGATTCGGCGAAGATCGACGCGGCGATTGAAAAAGCGCTTGAAAAGATCGAGCGCAACATCGAGGCGTGGAAGGACGGATTCGTCGGTACCTACACCACGGGCTTCCGCTATCCGATCGGCGAGAACAACAACTGGGTGTGCGGCATGCATACGGGCCTGTATCTGCTGGCGTATGAGATCAGCGGAAAGAAGGTTTTTCTGGACGCGGCGAAGGCGCATCTGGAGACCTATAAAACGCGTCTTGACGGCAAGATTGCGCTGATGGACCACGACGTCGGCTTCGTATATACGCCCGCCTGCGTAGCGGCCTACCGGCTGACCGGCGAGGAGAAGTATAAGGAATGGGCGCTGGAAGCGGCCAACCATCTGTATGACGCCGGCTTTGCCAAGAAGGGCGGCTTCATTCTGCGCGGCTTCAACTGGGCCAATGAGAGCGGCTGCCGCACGATGATGGACACGCTGATGAACGCGCCGCTGCTGTTCTGGTCGGCGCAGATGACCGGAAACAAGGAGCATTACGAGGCGGCGCTGTCTCAGGAGAAGATCACCGAGCGCCTGCTCATCCGCGACGACGCTTCGAGCTTCCATCATTATCAGTTTGAGCCGGATACCTATGCGCCCCGCTGCGGCGTCACCTGGCAGGGCCATACGGACGATTCCTGCTGGTCGCGCGGCCATTCGTGGGGAATTTACGGCTTCCCGATCGCCTATTCCTACTGCAGGGAAGACTGGCTTCTGGAAGTGCACAGGGATATTACCTATTATATGCTCAATCATCTGCCGGACGATCTCGTTCCTTACTGGGATTACGACTTCACCGAGGGCGATCATCCGAGAGATACCTCGGCGTCCGCCGTCGCGGTGTGCGGCCTGCATGAGGCCTGCCGCCATCTGAAGGACGGGGCGGAGGAGAAGGCGATATACGAAAACGCGGCCGCGCAGCTGCTGGAAGTGCTGATCGACCGCTACACCGGCGATATCGGAACGCCCTACGAGGGCCTGATTCATCATGTCACCGCCGGCGTGCCGCAGAACATCGGCATCGACGAATGCGCGATGTACGGCGACTACTTCTATCTGGAGGCGCTGATGCGCTTCAGGAATCCGGACTGGACGATGTATTGGTAAGCCGGCCCGGGAACAGCAAACAAACGAAAACCTCTGCGCTCCAGCTCCGGGGCGCAGAGGTTTTTTACTGTGCAGATGCATCAAGCCATGGACCGGACGATCTCCTCCCATGCTTCTTCGACGGCCAGAATGTCCTCGGTCAGATAGGGCTTTGCGCCTTCCCACAGGTCGTTCGGCACGCCGTAGAAGGCTTCGGCAAAGCTTCCGGCGATGGCGGCGTTGGTATCGGTATCGCCGCCCAGCGAAACGGCGGTGCGGATGGTATCCTCGAAGCTGAGGCTTTCATAGAATGAAGCGAAGGCGACCGGGAACGTGCCCTTGCAGGAAATATCGTAGCGGTAGACCGGGCGGATGGCCTCGATGGAGGGAATTTCGTATTCCCGGCGGACGGCTTCCATGAGTTCTTCCCGGGAAGCTCCCCTGCGCGCGAGGAAGATGACCTCCGCGGCCATGGAAGCGGCGGTGACAGCCTCGGGACTGTTGTGCGAGGGCAGCGCGGTCAGCTCGCCGAAATGGCGGGCTTCCTCAACGGATTCCGCCAGCCAGCCGGCGGCGGAGCAGCGCATCAGCGCGCCGTTGGTGTAGCCGCCGTAGGGCTGCGGGTCCTCGCTGACCACCCAGGTTTTGAAGAAATTGCCTCCGCCCCGGCCGATGTGCCGGAGGCCGTATTCCTGCAGCTTCTCCTTGATCACGGTCAGGCGCGCTGCGTCGTCCGTGACGCCGTTTTTCCGGCAGGTTATGAGTGCGTCCGCGACGGCTGCCGTCAGCACGGTATCGTCCGTGAAGCGGCAGCGGTTTTTGTAGAGCTTGAAGTCCTTGCTTTTGGTGTGGTTGCGTTCGTATGCGGAGCCGACGATGTCTCCGATGATTGCGCCTTTCATCATGAACCTCCTTTTATTGCGGGATCTGTTTACGGCGTTTATGATATCACAGGCCGGAAAAGCAGCTTGAAAAGCATTTCCTGAATAAGAGAACCGCCTCCCGCCCGCCGGAGAGAATCCGGATGGGAAGGAGGCGGTTTCATATCAGGCGTGAGAGCTTCCGTGCTCCCGGTGCCATTTCTGTTTGTCCAGATACATCTTGCTGTCCGCGACCGACCAGAGCTCGCGGCGGGTGAGGTTCGGATAATCGGCGGAGAGCGCATGGCCCATGGCGAAATGGATGGGCGTGTTGTCCTTGTTCTGGTTGTGCTCGTCCACCGCCCTGCGCAGCGAATCCATGTACCGCTCCATCTGCTGATCGTTCATGCTGGAGGTCAGGATGGTGAATTCGTCTCCGCCCCAGCGGCAGATGAGGGAGCTGGAGGGGAAGGTGTTGCGGAGGATGTTGGCGAATTGAGCGATCATCTGGTCGCCGGCCTCGTGTCCGTGGGCGTCGTTGACGCCCTTGAGGTCGTTCAGGTCGATCATGATGATGCCGGTGGATGCAGAAACCGGCGTATCCTCGCTCATGCGTTCGTTCCACCACAGGGCGTTCTGCAGGCCGGTCCTCGGGTCGACATAGGCTTTTTTGGTGGTCTCCAGAATGGTCGTGATGAAGAGAACGAGCGAATAGAAGACGAACGCGATGAGGGAAAAGAGGATGTGGGAGGAGGTGTTGGTCACATAGTAGAGAATCAGGTCGATCAGGATGCTCGCGGACAGAACGATGAAGATATTCCATGTGATGCGCGGCCGGCGATCGCGGGCGTCCCTGCGGGAGCAGAAGATGAGAATGAGCGCAAGCGCTACGGCGGCGATGAGCATCATGTGGCTGAGGGCAAGCACTTCGTTGAAGTTCAGCGGGCTGAACACCTGCAGCAGCAGAACCGTCAGCGAGATAACCGAGCTTATGATCGAGAGTATGAGCAGCGGCGAGGCGCGTTTTGACGTAAACAGCGTGCTTACGAACAGGGGAAGCGGAATGGTGCAGAGGAACAGGGAACCGATGGAGATGTATCCCAGCGCCATGGGATTGCCGCTGAAGATGATAGGCGCGGATTTGACGTCCGTAATGCGCCACAGGCCCAGCATCAGCGCAAAGCTGCCCAGATAGAACAGATTCAGCGACTTGGTCTGCATCCGGATGATGAAATACAGATGGAACAGGATGATGAAGCAGCCCAGCAGGATGCTCAGAAGCGAGATCACCAGCTGCGGCGCATCCGCCCGGAGCTGATCGAAGATGATGGCGAAATGCGAGCCGACCATGAACTGGGGCGTGAAGTCCACCGCGCTTTCGTAAAGCGGCGTGAGGGTTACGACGATCTCCTTTCCATGGTCGGACGGATGGAGCGGGACGGTTACCCAGTTGCTGGATACGGTATCGCCCAGGCGGTTGGTCTTCATGGTCTCGAGGCTGTAGACCGTCTCCCCGCTGATGGATACATGCACATTCTGATGCGACAGATAAAAACACAGGCAATTCGGGCCGGCGTCGTTCAGGTCGAGCGTCCAGCGGTATGCGTTTTCAATACCGGCTGGCGCGTCGGGGACGGCGGTCTGCTCGGCGGCGTATTCCGTGATCTGCTCAAAATGGTGGCCTTCTCTGGACGAGAACACGGATACATTCTCGCACAGGGCCATATATACGAAGAAAATCTCAAACAGCACGGCGGTGATGCAGTAGATGAACGTTGCAGAGAGCTGGAGCTTTGAATTTTGTTTCATGGATTTCCTCCTTCCGCGCGATATCGGAAAACGGCCAGAGGTTCATTCGAAAAAGGAATATACAAAAATATGATATCATTGATTCGGCCAAAAGTCCATGGGAATCCGGAGAAAACTTAGCGGGACAAAACAATTGGCGTACAGGCAAGCGCTTTTTCGGCTTTTTTTCTGGTTCTCGGGCAGACGGCTCGGATTCGGCAATTGATTTTCCTTATGCCGGGTGGTATAATGAATCCGGATGATTAAGCCGACGGGCAGCCGGAGGAAACGGAACGCGCGCCGGATGAAAAAGGAGAGATTGACCTGTGAAAATGCGGATTCTTGCGATGATCCTTGCGATGCTGCTGATTCCGGCGGCGATTGCCGGCGCTCAGGCGCTGGACATCACCCTCAGCGGAACGCTGGAGCTGAACGTGGAGGACATGGGCGTCGAGATGGATTGGTTTAACGACCCGGCGATGGCGGCGGTCGAGCCGGTATGGACGGAGAGCGGCGTGCTTACCCTGAAGGACAACGGCTATTCCGCCGTTACCTGCCTGGGCTGCGAGCTGCAGCTGAAGGACGGCTTGTGGAAATTCCCGATCAATATCGACGTTAAGGCTGAGCATTTTGCTGAAGGCTACGGCGTGACCGTGTATTTCGGAGAGGGTCAGGAATGGTATTATGAGGACGGCATGCTGATATACGGCCGAGTCGATACGAAGGACGGCGGCCGCGTGACCTATGTGCCGGGCGGCGACGTCATTCAGGCGGCGTTTGTTCATGGCAGCCAGATCATCACCGGCCAGTTCGCGCTGACGGGCGAGCTGACCCGCTACTATGTCGAGTATTTTGAAGATGACGTCATCGCAACCGCATGCTACAGCGCGGCTGCGGAACTCACGCAGTTCTCCGTAACCGACCGCGCGACCGGCACGGAATATGCGTTCGGCGGCGCGAAGGGCTGGTTTGTGAGCGGCGAAAACGGCTATGAAAGCTCCGCTGCGCCCGAGGGCTTTGAGGAGTATACGGTTGAGATGGTCATGGAGGAGTATCCGCCTGTCGAATACGGCCCGGCCATCAAGCTGGGCGGCAATAAGACGTCTCTGTCCGGCAGCACGGTCGGCTCCATGGGCTTCAAGCTGGGCGACACCCTGACGCTGACCTCCGGATCGGTCGTGAAGCAGCTGAAGATGAACGTCGATGCAGCGGTCGCTCCGCTGGTGACCGAAGCGGGCGTTATCCTGAAGGAAGGCTCTTTTGTAGAGCTGCTGGTGCTTGAGGGCGAGGCCGCGCTGTTCAATCCGGACTGGATCTCCTTTGACGAGACCTCCGGCGTGAAGGAAGTTCAGCTGCCCACCGGCGAGACCGTGGGCTACGATGAGTTCCTCGATTCCCTGAAGTAAGAGACGGCTCGCAGAGATGAATAGGACGGGCCCGGAGTCCTGACGATGATCAGGATTCCGGGCCCGTTTTGTATATAGGTGGGGATGTCAGTCATTTTTCGGCTCGGCGGGGGATGCGTTTTTCAGGAGCGTCAGCGTATCGGAGACGAAGTGCGCATAGGGATCGTAGCCCGAGTGCGACCACCAGCTGAGCAGGTCGTTGAGTTTTTTCATGTCCTTTTCGGATTCGGTCTCCCGGTACTGCTCCGGGCTGCGGTTTACGCAGACGCGCAGCAGATCGTCCTCCTCAAAGGAAACGATATAGATGCAGAAGCCCGTCCAGCTGCGGTGGATATACAGGCGGCCGTCCTCGAAATACCAGAACCATTTATCTTCCATTTCTTCAGGGATAAAGCCCTTTCTGAGAAGATTCATCTGCTCTTCCGTGAAATGGCGGCGGAAGGAGAATTCGTCGTGCTTTTCGGGCATGGGCAGCGTTGTCCAGTCTTTTGACGTGGCGATTCTGTCGGTCATCGGAAATGCCTCCTTAGCTTATGTTCTGTTTGGCCATGCAAAGCGGCAGAGACCCCTTGAAATGATCCGGCCGGACGATACCGAGCGGGCGGTAATTTCGGTGTGTCGTTCGTAAAGGGATATTGTGACGACCGCGCCGTCCGTCCATTCGGAAGGGGCGTTTTCGCCGGAAAGGGCGGTGCGGGTGACGCTCGAATCATTCAGATAGATGTTGCCGCGGGCCGCGTCGTGTTCGATGCAGCCGGCGGCGTCGTTCAGGGAGACGTGCGTGTGCCCGGAGATGAACATGACTGAGCCTGCCTCGTCGATCATGGACTGAATCCGGCCGTCACGGCTGAGATAGGGCGCGGCGAGCCGGTCCGCCGCATTGGGGTTATGATGCTGAAGCGGCGCGTGGCAGAGAATGAAGCGGCGCGCGTCCGTGCAGGCGCGGAGCCGTTCCCTGAGAAAATCGAGCTGTTTGCCATCGGGAAACACGAACCGGCGGAAATGGGAAACGGCGTTGAGGCCGAAGAAGCTGCAGCCGTTCAGCCGGGCATGATATGCGCCGGAGGCGTCGCACAGGCAGGACGCGCCGAGCGACAACGCGCGCTCAAGCAGCTTTTCCTGAAGCGCATGGTAATCGTCGATACCGGTGCGGATGAGGGGCAGCGGACGGACAGGATAGTCGTGGTTTCCGGTTACGGCCAGCACGGGAACGCCCGGAAGCTCCTCTTCAATCAGCTGATAAAACCGCTCAAGCTGCGCGGGCAGGCCGTCGTTGGTCATGTCGCCGGCAATCAGCACGCAGTCCGTGTCCTTCAGAAGGCGCATGGCCTTTCGGACGCGCCATGGCTTGGAGGACAGGTGAAGATCGCTCATCACGCCGATGCGCATGAAGGGCGCTTCGGAAGAAAATTCGGGATGCGCCGGAAGGGGAGCAAGAAGGAAGGCGTCCGGCCGATCGGGCGCGGTCAGGCAGGCTGCGGCATGAGTGGCTTCGAATGGAATCGCGCGCTGTCCGGCAAAGACAAAACGGCCGTCGCCGGATTCGTCGAGCGCGAGATATGCGAACGCCGTCCGGTTTTCAAGCGGGCCGCGGCTGTCCGCCCAGAAGAGCCCGGCGTGCGCATAGCCGGGCGCGTGAAGGGTATATTCGCCGTCCGCGCAGCCCGGAGCGGTCAGTCTGGGATCAAAACGCATCGGATCACCTGTCTTCTGCAATGAATGGAGATAGTATAGCACGGCTGCGCGGAAAGGTTGTATTTCGTTTCCGGCGAGGGAATCAGGATTCGGACGTGTCTTTCAGCAGATGAAATTCGTTTTTGTAGTAGTCGAGCACGCCTTCCTTTTTCAGCTTGCTCATTTCCGCGGACAGGCCGCTCCGGTCCACCTCCAGATAATCGGCCAGCCCCTGCCTGTCAAAGGGAATGGTGAAGCGGGCGGAGCCCTTCTGCTTGGCATACAGCAGCAGATAGCTCATCAGCTTTTCGCGCGTCGTGCGCTGGCCGGTGATGATCGCCTTCTGGTTGAGGGCGATGTTCTTTTCGGCGACGATTTGCAGGAGATTGAAGATGACGCGGCTATGGAAGGAGCAGGCGTTTGTGCATGCGGAGAGGATTCTTCGGCAGTCGATCAGCATAAACTCACAGGGCTCCACCGCCGCCACGCTGACCGGCAGATATTCCGTTCTCGCGCAGGCGAAGGATTCGCCGAACAGCTGTCCGGGATCGATGGACAGCATGATGCTGCGGTTTCCGTAATAGTCTGTGCGGATGAGCTGGGCACGCCCGGAGAGCAGAATGCCGACGTCCTGCGCCCTGCAGCCCTCGGCCAGCAGAATTTCGCCCTTCTGGGCGGCTCGGGTGCGCGCGCCGAGGCAGGAGAGCATGGCGGACAGGTTTTCGGGCCCGATGCCGTCGAACAGGGGACAGGAGAGAAGAATTTCCGGCAGCATGATGATTTTACCTCTCGTTCCGTTGAAAATTCAACATACAATCTGCGCTCAGTATACTACAATATAGTCATCCGGTCAAGAACGGCCGATCAGAGGAGGATGAACCATGATTCGAAGAATTATCAGAATTGATGAAAATAAATGCAACGGCTGCGGGCTGTGCGCCGCCGCCTGTCACGAAGGCGCCATCTGCATGGTCGACGGAAAGGCGAAGCTCCTGCGCGAGGACTACTGCGACGGACTGGGCGACTGCCTGCCCGCCTGCCCGATGAACGCCATTTCGTTTGAAGAGCGCGAGGCCCCGGCCTACGACGAAGCGGCGGTGCTGGCCGCCAAAGAGCAGAAGGAAAAGGAGCCCCTTCCCTGCGGATGCCCCGGCTCAGCCTGCCGGAGCATGGAGGCAAAGGAAGCGGAGGCTGCGGGCGAGGTACCCGGGTGCCTGACCAACTTCCCGGTGCAGATTCAGCTGGCGCCGGTGGTCAGCCCATGGTATGACGGGGCGGATTTGCTGATCGCCGCCGACTGCACGGCCTATGCATACGGAAACTTCCATCAGAAATTCATCAGGGGCCGCGTGACCCTGATCGGCTGCCCCAAGCTGGACACGATGAAGTATGCCGAGAAGCTGACCGAGATATTCCGCGCGAACGACGTCCGCAGCATCACGGTCACGCGGATGACCGTTCCCTGCTGCGGCGGGCTGGCCTATGCGGTCCGCATGGCGGCGGACATGTGCGGAAAGGACATCCCGCTGAACATCGTGACCATCAGCCCGGACGGGCAGATCATGGCGTAAGGAGGACAAAGCATGTTTTGCTTTCAGTGTGAACAGACGGCGGGCTGCAAGGGATGCACAGGCCGCGCGGGCGTATGCGGAAAGACGGCGGAAACCGCGCTCCTTCAGGATCAGCTGACGGGCGCGCTGATCGGCCTGGCCCATGCAGCGGTCGGAAACGAAGATCTGGTGGATGCGCAGATGGAGCGCGTTGTGACGGACGGCCTGTTCACGACCGTCACCAACGTCAGCTTCAGCGACGAGGCCATAGAGGAGATGATCGAAAGCGTGCATCGGGCGAAGGATGTGCTTGCGCCGATGTGCAGCGCCTGCGCCTCTCCCTGCGGACGCACCGCCGACTATGACATGAACCTCATCTGGACGGCGGACGAGGATATCCGCTCGCTGAAATCGCTGATTCTCTTCGGCATCCGGGGCGTCGCAGCCTACGCACATCATGCGGCCGTGCTGGGGCGCACCGACCGGGAAATCACGAAAATGCTGCTCAAAATGCTGGCCATGCTGGGCGAGGACTGGGGCATGGAAAGCCTGATTCATGCGGCGATGGAGGTGGGCAGAGTCAACCTGCGCTGCATGGAGCTGCTGGACGAGGCCAACACCGGCGCATACGGAACGCCTGCGCCCGTTCAGGTGAGCATGAAGATTGAGAAGGGGCCGTTCATCGTCATCACCGGCCATGACCTCCGGGACCTCGAGCTGCTGCTGAAGCAGACCGAGGGGAAGGGGATCAGCATCTACACCCACGGCGAAATGCTGCCCGCGCACGCGTATCCGGGCCTTAAAAAGTATGCTCATCTCAAGGGCCATTTCGGAACGGCGTGGCAGAATCAGCAGAAGGAATTTGCCGGTCTCCCCGCGCCCATCCTCTTCACCACCAACTGTCTCATGCCGCCGAAGGGCAGCTATGCCGACCGCGTGTTCACGGCGGGGACGGTTGCATTCCCGGGCATGACGCACATCGGCGACGACAAGGATTTCACGCCCGTGATCGAAAAGGCGCTGGAAATGGGCGGCTATCCCGAGGATAAGCTGCTGACCGGGCTCAACGGCGGCAGCACGCTGACCACCGGCTTCGGCCACGGCGCGGTGCTGGGCGTTGCGGATAAGGTGATCGAGGCGGTCAAGGCCGGAGCGATCCGCCATTTCTTCCTGGTTGCCGGCTGCGACGGCGCGCGCCCGGGACGGAGCTATTACACCGATTTCGTGAAGCAGACGCCTGCGGACACCGTCGTTCTGACGCTGGCCTGCGGCAAATTCCGCTTCAACGATCTGGAACTGGGCACGCTGGGCGGCCTGCCGCGCCTGATGGACATGGGCCAGTGCAACGATGCGTACAGCGCAATCAAGGTGGCCGTCGCGCTGGCGGAGGCGTTCGGCTGCGGCGTGAACGACCTGCCGCTGTCGATGGTACTGTCGTGGTACGAGCAGAAAGCGGTATGCATCCTGCTGACGCTTCTGTATCTGGGCGTGAAGAACATCCGCCTCGGCCCGACGCTGCCTGCGTTCGTGTCGCCGAACGTGCTTAAGTATCTTCAGGAGAACTTCGGCGTCGCGCCCATTACGACACCGGAGAAAGATATGAAGGATTTGCTCGGATAAAAAATGTGCATACCATTTCCCTTGTGCAGGCCTGAATGAAACCGGTTCGGTCTGAGCAAGGGATTTTTTCGACAGAGTCACTATTCAGAAACAAAAAAGGCGCTGTTGCAGAAGAGGAAATCTGCGACAGCGCCTTCACTATATATCGAAAAACGGGGGAAATGAAGTTAACGAGTGAAAAAGAGTACAACATAACAAACCCTCATGGCCGGCATGTACGAACCGAACAGAAAGCGTCA
>JAFQQU010000065.1 GCA_017410445.1 Clostridia bacterium
AGCTCGACCCGCGCCGCATAGGTATCGCAGATCATGCCGTACTCCTCGCCCCACATGGTGATCTCGCGCAGCATGTGAACAAGACTCTCCTGCTTCACCTCTACGCCCAGTTCCTCCTTTGCCTCCCGCACTGCCGCTTCGGCGGAGGATTCGCCCGACAGCACGCCGCCGCCGGTCACGTCCCACTCGCCCGGGCTGTATTTCGCCTTCAGCGACCGCTGCTGCATGATGTACTGACCGTCCGCCGTTTTCATGATGATGATCGAGTGCAGAAGGTACTGGCCCGGCTTCATCGGAGTGTGCTTGGGAATGCTGAGACCGGTGAACGTTCCGTCCCGCAGGTAAACGTCCCTCATTTCCATTCCGCAATCCTCCCTTCCGCGACGGTCACTCGGCCAGCAGCTCGGCGGCCTTCATGATCACCTCATCGGTCGGCGCGCTGCCCTGCGCGAAGTCTGGCTTTCCGCCGCCCTTGCCGCCGCAGGCCGTGCTGGCCTGACGAAGCAGCTTTCCGACGTCGCAGGAAACGTCTGCCGACCGGGCAAACAGCGTAAGATATCCCCCGCCATCCTTCGGAGAGGCCAGCAGCGCAATCACGCCGCCCTTTTCAATCAGCCCGGAAGCCAGTTCGCGCAGCGCGTCCGGCGTGAGCGCGGGCAGCGTGCCGCAGACTAACTTGGCTCCGCCTATCTCTTTTGCATTCTCCATCAGGCCCGCGACCTGCTGAAGCGCCTGCTCCCGGCGGAGCGCATTGAGCTCCCGCTGAAGCGCAGAAATGTTCTCCTGCATGCGCGCAATCGCCTCGGGCAGCTTCTCAACCTTCGTCGAGAACATCTCTGCCGACTGATCGCTCACCTTCATGCGCATCTGATAATCCTTAAACGCACGCATGCCGCACACAAAGCCCAGCCGCATCTTTCCCTTCGCGGGACGCGCATCCACAATCTTGACCATGCCGATCTGACCGGCCGAGGAAGGATGCGTACCGCCGCAGGCGACCATTTCCTTATCGCCGATGGCCACAATCCGGACATGCTCCTTCACCGTCGGCGCCTTTCTGAGCGGCAGCGCGTTCAGCTCCTCTTCGTCCGGGAACCAGCACTTGATCGGCACATCCTGATGAATCTGCTCGTTGACGTCCATTTCCAGCGCGTAAATCTGCTCTTCGGTCAGATGCGTCGATCCGTCCGGCATGGTCACATCGATGGTGGACATGTCCGCGCCCAGATGAAGGCCGATGGTATTGCCGCCGTACAGGCGGTAGACCGCGCCGGCCAGCATATGCTCGCCCGCATGCTGCTGCATGTGGTCAAACCGCCGTGCCCAGTCGATTTCACAGTCTACTGCATCTCCGGCATTCAGTTTCCCGTCGATCACATGCCTTACCTCGCCGTCGGGAGCCACATACACGTCCTCAACCTTCGCGCCGCCGATTACGCCGGTGTCATACGGCTGACCGCCGGAGGTCGGATAAAAAGCGGACTGATTGAGCGTGATCTCGGTCTTTCCGTCCTTTTCTCGCACCGCCGTCACTTCGGCGGAAAACTTCGTAAGATATGTCTGATCATAATAAAGCCGTTCGGTCATTGTATTTCATCCTTTTCATCGGTAGTTATATCAATAAGGATACACTCCATCAGAGATTTTTGCAAGCGTTTTCGGGAGATCGGTCCATTCTCCAAAGTTTCCGCCCTGTCATCGCTCCAAAACAGCAAAAACCCGCCGGGCAGGGCGGGTTTTGGTATCGGACTGATCGCAGAGTACGCGCGTCACGGCGCGGTGCTCGCGGACGGGCTGGGCGCTACCTTGAGGCCCTCCGTCGCATCGGGCAGAACGGTGGGGATGACGTCCGTCGCAGCCGGTGCGTCGGTCGGAATGGGTTCCGCAGTCGCAGTGGGCATGGCCGTTGCGGTCGGCGTCATGGTCGGAGCCTGCGTGGGCGCCGGCGCAACTGTTCCGAAGCAGCCGGTCATGAGCATTGCCACAGCAATCGCCGCAGCCATCATCAGGGAAAGCTTTTTCATGAGTCTTAGGTCCTCCTTGTCTGGATCACTATTTCCGAACGCCGTTACAAGCGTCGTTCTATCATATAGGATACCGGAAAAAGGAGAATATATACCTGACGTCTGGAAAAATTACGCTTTCAGCACTGCTTCGGCCACGCGCATTCCGTCCACCGCCGCCGAAAGAATGCCGCCCGCATATCCCGCGCCCTCGCCGCAGGGGAACAGGCCGCGCAGCTCGGACTGGCAGTTTTCATCTCTGAGAATTCTCAGAGGACTGGACGAGCGCGTCTCCACGCCGGTCAGCAGCGCGCCGGGAGAGGCGAAGCCGTGCAGCTGACGGTCCATGCGGACAATCGCCTCGCGCATGGTCTCATGAACAAACTCCGGCAGACATTTGCTGAGGTTTGTATAGGTTACGCCGGGACGATAGGTCGGCTCGACGTCGCCCGCATCCTTGGACGGGGTATTCTTCAGGAAGTCGCCCACGCGCTGCGCAGGCGCATGATAATTGCCGCCGCCCATCTCGAACGCGAGCTTCTCCCACGTCCGCTGGAAGCGCACGCCGGCCAGCGGATCGTCTCCGCCGAAATCCTCCGGCTCCACGCCGACCAGCAGCGCGCTGTTTGCATTCTCGCCGTCCCGGGCAAACACGCTCATGCCGTTGGTCACAACGCCGCCCTCTTCGCTGGCCGCGGCAACTACGCTGCCGCCCGGGCACATGCAGAAGGTATACGCCGAACGTCCGGTCGGGAGCTTCACATTGAGCTTGTAATCGGCTGCGCCCAGCGCCGGATGGCCGGCCGCGCTTCCGTACTGACTGCGGTCTACCATCTTCTGGCTGTGCTCAATGCGCGCGCCGATGGAGAAGGGCTTGCGGATCATTGGAACGCCCAGCGCATGCAGCATTTCAAAGGTGTCCCGCGCGCTGTGGCCGACCGCCAGAACAACATGCCCGGTCTGAATCATTTCCTTGCTTCCGTCCGGACCTACCAGCACCGCGCCGACCACTCTTCCCTGTTCTGTGATCAGCTGCTCCAGCCGGGTTTCAAACCGGACGTCTCCGCCGAGGGATACGATCTTCTCTCTGAGCGTCTTGACCACGCCCGGCAGCTTGTCTGTTCCGATGTGCGGCTTGGCCAGATAAAGAATTTCCTCCGGCGCGCCGCATTCATAGAGCGTTCTCAGCGCGCGGCTGCAGCGGGGATCGTTGATGCCGGTCGTAAGCTTGCCGTCCGAAAAGGCGCCCGCACCGCCCTCGCCGAACTGCACATTCGACACGGGCGAGAACACGCCGCCTCCCCAGAAGGTCTTTACATCCTTTTCTCTGCGCTCGACGTCCCGGCCGCGCTCGATGACAATCGGCTTTGCACCGGCGCGGGCCAGCGTCCATGCAGCAAAGAGGCCCGCAGGCCCCAGACCCACAACCAGCGGCCTGAAGTCAAACTTCACCTCAGGCAGAGGCGCTTCCTCCGGCTCGGGCTTCATGACGACTGCCTGCACGCCGCGCCGGAGCTTTGAAATGATCTTATCCTCCGGTACGGACACGGCCACCGCGATCGTCAGGACGAAATGAACGTCGCCCTTGTCCCGCGCGTCGACCGACTTTTTCAGAAGAATGACCTGCTGAATGTCCTTATCCTGAATATGCAGCTGCTCGGACGCCATGCGCCGGAGCGTTTTTTCGGTATAACCGAGAGGGGCTTTCAGATTGCTGAGCTTAATCATGCGGCTTTCTCATTCCTTTTGACGGTCGTAAATCTCTCCGGTCGTCGGATCGGTATTCGTCTTTCTTCGCAGGTCTGCCCTGCCGTACAGATGATTTGCTGCGTTCGGGCGGAGTTCTGCGTTCATACGGTGCTTTTGCGGGTGCTTTTTCCGGCCTGCGGTTTTCAAAGACCGGCTTATCCCGCCGGCCAGCCGGCTGCTTTTCTCCGGTCAGCGAGCGTGCGCAGCTCTCGCCGGCCAGCATGCCGCTCGCCCATGCCCACTGAAGATTGAAGCCTCCGCAGTCTCCGTCCACATCCAGCAGCTCGCCCGTCAGATATAGCCCGTCCGCCAGCATGGATTCCATGGTTTCCGGGTTGATATCCTGCGTTCTGACGCCGCCCGCGGTCACCTGCGCCTGTTCAAGCCCCTGCGTCCCGGTGATTTCGATCATCCAGCCGGTGAGGCTCTCGGCCAGCGCATCCAGATGCGCGTCGGTAAGCGCGCCGCTCGTCTCGCTGAGGCTCAGCCCGGTCGTCCACTTGATCATCATCTGACCGACGCGCTTGTTGACCAGCCCGGTCAGGAAATTCTCAAGCGTCCGTCCGGACAGCATGCCGCGCCGTTTCTTAAGAAGTCCATACGCTTCCTCCCGGTTCATCGGCACCAGATGCAGGCAGGCATATACCGGCTGCGGCCGCTTCTGAGAAAGCGCCTGCGCCGCAATCCGGGAAACCTGCATCACCGCGATGCCGGACAGGCCGTATTCGGTGAAGAGAATCTCGCCAGTTTCCGTGCGGCGGACTTTATCGCCCACGATCAGGTCAATATCGCCGGAATACTTGATGCCCTTGAGCGGTCTGGTGTATTCGGGATTGGCTTTGAGCTGCACCAGCGCAGGAAAACGCGCTGTGCTTTCATGGCCGCAGGATTCCATCAGCCGGTATCCGGACGCGCTGCCGCCCAACGACGGAGACGCCGCGCCGCCGGCCGCGCAGATGACCCTCCTGGCCACAATCTGCCTGCCGTCTTTTGCGGAAACCCGGTATCCGAGCTTCGTCCGGGCCAGTTCGCACGCCTCGAAATCGCAGATTTCCTCAATTCCCGCTTCCTCCATGCTGAGGCGGAGCGTATCCAGAACGGAGGAAGCCTGATCGCTCATCGGATAGACCCGTCCGCCCTCCTCTTCCTTCGGCCAGACGCCCAGCTCCCTGAACCGCTCCATCACCTTTTCCGGCGGAAACATGCTCATCGCGAAGCGCATGAACGCCACGCTTCCGTGATAATCCTTCTCGGAAGCGCGGGTATTGGTGAGGTTGCAGCGGCCGTTGCCGGTCGCCATCAGCTTTTTGCCAACGCGGTTCAGCCGCTCCAGCACAGCAATGCGCAGCCCCGGCGCGGTTTTTGCCGCCGAGAGCGCCGCCATCATGCCGGATGCGCCGCCTCCAATCACGGCGATGTCATACAGATTCTCAGACATATCAACAGTCCTTACTTGCTTCGTTAGGTTTTGAATACTGCCAACGAATGCAGCGCGCGCGAGCAGGCCGTATATCTTCTGCGGCGTTCATCGTCCGTCAGCTCGACGTCATCCGGCCACACGACGGCGACCGCGTCGAATTCAAGACCCTTCATGAGATTGATGCCCGCCAGAATGACGCCGGTTTCCTCGAGTTCATCGACGTCGCCGGTGAGCAGCGCGGCCTTCTTAAGAACCTTGCTCAGCGCAACGGCTTCCTTCTGCGTGCGGGTGATGACCGCAATCCGCTTATGGCCCTGTTTGTCCCATGCATCCAGCTGCTTCTTCAGCGCTTCCTCGGAATAATCGGCCTCGGCCGGCGCTTCAGCGTGCCGTCCGAACGGCTGAGGAGGCAGAGAGCCCTCCGGCAGCAGCCCGTTGCAGTATTCGGCAATTTCAAGAGAAGAGCGGTAGCCCTTGGAGAGATGGATGAGCGCCGCGTTTTCATGGCCCATCAGTCTGCCCCATTCGGAGGGATCGCAGGCGGGAAGCCCGGGCAGCGTCCGCTGATTGGGGTCGCCCAGCAGCGTGACCTCCGCCTTCGGGAACCATGCCGACAGCAGCCGGAACGCAACTTCCGTATAATCCTGCGCCTCGTCCACCAGCAGATGCCTGATCGAGAGATTCGGCTTCACGAAGCCCAGCTTCACCATCATCAGCGCGATGCCGGGCGCATCCTCCCACCAGATCTCGCCGGCCTCGGCATTTTCCCGGGCAGCCTTTTTGAGATGCGCGGGCGCGGGCCGGATGGCGTCGGCATACAGGAAGAGCGGATTGGGCGTCAGCATCTGCCTGATCTGCGTGCGGATCGGATGCAGCCGCTGAGCGACCGCCATCCGGGTGGCGAATTCCAGATCCTTGTTCTTATAGACCTCGATCATCTGGTCTTCATACTGCTTGTAGAGCGACTTTTCCCAGTCCTCCAGCTTGTTTTCGAGAATGACGCGCATTCTGTTCAGCCGCTGCGCAGGGCTCAGCAGCTTGTATTCCTGGCGGTACATGCGCTCAAGCTCGTTTTTGCTCATCAGCACATGCTTGCCGAGCTTCAGCTCCTCAAATGCGGGGCCCTTGTCCGAAAAGCGCTCCACCGCCGTCATCAGAGCCGCCGCGCATTTGCCGCCCGCCTTCCAGCTGACGCTTTCTCTTCGCAGCTCGTTTTCCGGCTGAAGCAGCGCCTCATACTGCTCGACGGCCGTCTCGGTCGACCGGTTCAGGATCTTCTTGACGATGTCCTGAAGGGTCATGGCCTGCGTGTTTTCCTCGCCCAGATCGGGCAGAACGCACGAAATGTATTCGCTGAACGCATTGGTCGGCGACAATACGGCGATGCACTCGGCGTTCAGAAGATCCCTGTGCCGGTACATGAGATAGGCTGCGCGATGCATGGCGACCGAGGTCTTGCCCGAGCCCGCGCCGCCGGTGACCGACAGCACGCGCGCCCGTTCATGGCGGATCGCCTGATTCTGCTCGGACTGGATGGTCGCGACAATCTGCCGCATGTGGCCGGAAGTCGCTCCGGAGAGGATATCCAGAAGCATTCCGTCGTCGATGCTGTATTCGGTGTTGACGAAATACTTCAGCCGTCCGTTTTCACATACATACTGCCGCTTGAGCGTCAGTTCGCCAACGATGACGCCGCCCGGCGATTCAAACGAGGCCTCGCCCGGCATAGCGTCGTAATACAGTCCGCAGACCGGTGCGCGCCAGTCGTGAACCATGATCTCTCCGTCCGGCGCCTTCAGGCTGTACAAGCCGATGACAATTTTTTCGGGCGCGTCCTGCCCCTCCTCGCGGAAATCAATGCGTGCGAAGAAGGGGTTTTTGAGCATTTTTTCGTACTGCGCAGCACGGTTTTCCGCAAAGGTACGCCGCGCAATAAAGCGGTTGATTTCCGCATCCAGCTGGTCGAGGTCCTGCTGGGAAAGCGCGGTCGGCTTCATCCGCAGCTCTTCCCATGCGTCGTTCAGCATCAGGCGGATGGTATCATCCTGAAACTCCGCGTTTCCGCGGGCCACCTGAATCACCGCATACAAAAGCTGCTGAACCCGCGCAGTATATTCCCGCTCCAGCTCAAGCTCCATTTCATAATCCATATTTCTATCCTCCTGACGTCGTTTGGACAGAGAGCCCCTCCATCCCGTCAACGGTCGGGTTTCTCTCTATTATACATCATTTTCTTCGATAAATACAGTATTTACTTTTAAGTTGTCGGAATCTGCTGTATAATAAGGACAAGACTGGAAATTTTATTCGATGGAGGTATGTCCATGAATCAAAAAGACTTCACTGTTCTGATCACCCACGCCATTCCGAAGCCCGGCCTTGAGCGCCTGTTTGAGGAATGCAAAGTATTTTATCCCGAAAACGCAGCTGCTTACACGGATGAAGAGATGATGGCTCTCCTTCCCGAGTGCGACGCAGTGCTCGCCGGCGGCGCAATGACGCGCGACATGATCGCCTGTGCGAAGAAACTCAAAATCATCAGCAATTATGGCGCGGGCTATGACCAGGTCGACGTGGACGCGGCGGATGAAGCCGGCGTCATCGTTACCAATATTCCGGACAGCACCACCTATTCCACCGCCGAGTTGGCCTTCTCCCTCATGCTGACCGCCCGCAGAAGAATCGCGGAGCTCGACCGCATGCTCAGAACCCAGCCCAGCAAAAACGCCTTCGGCATGGGGCGCCACATGGGCCACAACCTCGCCGGCTCCACGCTCGGCATCATCGGCATGGGCCGTATCGGCGGCAGGCTGGCCGAAATGGCCAAAGCGTTCGGCATGAACGTCATCTACCACAACCGCCGCAAAATCGAGGGTATGGAATCGGGCTGGCGCTCCATGGACGACCTGCTGGCCGAAGCGGATATCATCTCCCTCAACTGCCCGCTGACAAATGAAACCCGAGGCCTCATCGGAAAAGCTGAGTTCGACAAGATGAAGCCCGGCGCGGTCATCGTCAACACCTCGCGCGGCGGCGTCATCGACACCGACGCGCTCATCGGGGCGCTGAAGAGCGGCAGGCTGGGCGGCGCAGGCATCGACGTATATCCCAACGAGCCCGAGGTGCCCGAGGAGCTCAAGACCTTCGAAAACGTCGTTCTCACCCCGCACATCGGCACCAACACCCACGAAGCCCGCAAGGGCATGGCCGAAGCCGCCGCTGAACGCATCTTCATCGTCCGCGACGGCCAGACCCCGCCCAACATTGTAAACCGCAATCTTCGAAAGGCATAAGAGGAGGAAATCACCATGAAAGACGGATTTGTCCGCATCGCGGTCGGCACCCCGGAAATTCATGTGGCGGACTGCGAGTTCAATGCAAACAGCATCATTTCCCTGATGAACGAGGCAAAGGAAAAGAAGGTCAAGCTGCTCGTTCTGCCCGAGCTGTGCGTGACCGGCGCGACTGCGCAGGATCTGTTCTGGCATGATGCGCTGATTGACGGCGCGCTAGACGCGCTGGATCTGATCTGCGGCGAATCTGTTGGCAGCGACCTTATGACCGTCGTCGGTCTGCCGGTTCAGTATCGCGGCAGAGTTTACAACTGCGCCGCCGTCGTTCAGGACGGTCTGGTGAAGGCGGTTGTTCCTCAGATGAACGTCGACGGCGACTTCCGGAACTGGTTTTCCGAGTATGCCGGAGAATGCGAAATTCTCGAAGGCAGCGTGCTGAACGAAGCGGTGTTCGGCAGCGAACTGATCTTCGAGTGCGACGAGCTGCCCGCGCTGCGCTTTGCCGTGACCGTGGGCGACGATCTGTCCGCCCCGTTCTCCGCCGCCATGCAGCATGCGCTCTCCGGCGCGACGGTGATCGTCAACTGCGCCGCCAATGAAGAGCTGGTCGGTCAGGCCGATTACAGGCGGATGATGGTCAAGAGCCAGTCCTCCCGCCTGACCTGCGCCTATCTGTACGCCAATGCGGGCATGGGCGAATCCACGCAGGATAAGGTCTTCTCCGGCCACAGCCTGATTGCCGAATGCGGCGAGATCATCGCAGAATCAACGCCCTACGCGACCGGCCTGACCATCACCGAAATCGATCTCAAGCGCATCGAAGCCGACCGCCGCCGCACGCATACCGCCGATGCGACGGACGAGGCCGATCTTGTTCCCTTCTCCCTGACCATCGAAGAAACCCCGCTCAGCCGCTATATTGATCCCATGCCCTTCGTGCCCTCTGATCCCGTCGAGCGCGACAGACGCTGCGAGGACATCCTGAACATTCAGGCGCAGGGCCTCATGCAGCGCCTGCGCCACACGCACTGCAAGGCTGCGGTCATCGGCGTATCGGGCGGTCTTGATTCCACGCTGGCTCTCCTGGTGACCGAGCGCGCTTTCCGCCTGCTGGGTCTGCCCGCCAGCGGCATCATGGCGATCACCATGCCCTGCTTCGGCACCACCAAGCGCACCCGCTCCAACGCCGAAGTGCTCTCCGAATGCCTCGGCATGAGCTTCCGCGAGGTCAGCATCGCCAAGGCGGTGACGCAGCATTTCGAGGACATCGGACACAGCTTGGATGATCACAGCGTAACGTTTGAAAACGGTCAGGCCCGCGAGCGCACGCAGGTGCTGATGGATATCGCCAACCAGTGCGGCGGCATGGTCATCGGCACGGGCGATCTGTCCGAGCTTGCGCTGGGCTGGGCCACCTACAACGGCGACCACATGTCCATGTACGGCGTCAACGGCGCGATTCCGAAGATGCTGGTCCGCTATCTTGTTCGCCACGTAGCCGAGCATGCGGAGAGCGAGACGCTCAGAAACGTGCTTCTCGACATCCTTGATACCCCGGTCAGTCCCGAGCTGCTGCCGCCCAAGGACGGCGACATCGCCCAGAAGACCGAGGATCTGGTCGGCCCGTATGAGCTGCACGACTTCTTCCTCTATCACCTGATGCGCCGCGGCAGCTCGCCTGAGAAGATTTTCCGTCTGGCCAGATACGCCCTCGGCGACCGCTACGACGAGGAAACCATCCGCAAGTGGCTCAAGACCTTCTGCCGCCGCTTCTTCAATCAGCAGTTCAAGCGCAGCTGCCTGCCGGACGGCCCCGGCGTCGGCACGATCGGCGTTTCCCCTCGCGGCGGCCTGAGAATGCCCTCGGACGCCAGCAGCGCGCTCTGGCAGAAGCTGTAAGCCCCGGCGAAGTACGCACTATGATACCACCGGCGCAGATGAAGAACAAGTCTTGTTCTTCGCCAGGATATATGATATAATAGAATTACGGAATGAAGCAGATACGCCCGGACAAGCATGCCTTGCTCCGGGCGCGTTTGTTTTTCGAACATTTTCTCAGAAAGGTTACGCCCATGGACATCGAAATAAAGCTCTATACAAAAGAAAGAATCCCGGATGTGCTCGCCTTTGAAAGGCGGCTCCGGGAGGAAGAATCCTTCTGGGGATGGGAGATTGACGAGAAGTATATCTCCATGGTGACCGCCAGCTTTGACGATCCTGACTTTTCCTCCTCTCTCTCCCTTCTGGCCTACGCAGATGGACAGGTTGTCGGCAGAATTGATTCCACCCTGATCGCCAGCCACTTCGACGGCTCCAGAAAGGCCTATCTGGACTGGATCTGCGTGCTCAAAAGCTGCCGCCATATGGGCGTCGCTCAGCGCCTCATGAATGCGCTCCGGTCCGCGCTGAAGGAAAAGCAGATCGATACCCTGATCGGCCTGACCGCCGAAAACGCCGAAGCGCAGGCGTTCTACCGCAAGCTCCCCGATTCCGTCATGCGCGACACCGGCATCTGGATCGACATCAAATAAACCGTACGCAAAAGCGCCGCCGCAGAACGCACTCTCTGCAGCGGCGCATCTTTATACCCGTTCACTCACAAGAATTCATTCTCTTCCAAGCAGCCTGCACACCTCGCTGACCGCACTCTCAATCGCCGCACCCAGCGAAACCTCGCCAAGCCCCGCGATCTTCGTCCGGCATTTTCCGATCGGAATCAGTATCCGCGCCGCCCGGCTTTCGCCCACCGCCTGCGCCATCGCAGGAGACAGCTCGCCTAGCATGGAATACGCC
>JAFQQU010000005.1 GCA_017410445.1 Clostridia bacterium
ACAGCTTCCTGAACGATTACGAGAAAGCCCCCGACACGGTAAATCCCAGCCTGTGGGAGAACACCCGCAACAACCATGCCTATGGTCTGTTTGAGGTGTGCGAGGGTATCTATCAGGTGCGCGGCTACGATATGTCCAACCTGACGGTGGTGAAGGGCGATACGGGCTGGATTCTCTTCGACCCGCTGATGAGCGTGGAGTGCTCCATGGCCGCTATGCAGCTGATCGAGAAAAATCTGGGCAGCTATCCTGTCAAGGCGGTCATCATTTCCCATCCTCATGCCGACCATTTCGGCGGCATTCTGGGCGTGATGAAGGAAGAAGACGCAGCGGACGCTTCCCTGTCCATTGAGGAACAGCTGGCCAGCGGCAAGATCCCGGTTATCGTACCGGAGGGTTTTGCAGAGCACGCTATCGCTGAAAACGTGTACGCTGGCAAGGCCATGACCCGCCGCGCCAACTATCAGTATGGCGTACTGCTCACTCCCGGCGTGACCGGCAAAATGGCGCAGGGCATCGGCATGGGCCAGTCCACCGGCACGGTGTCCTACCTTGCGCCCACCTATGAGATCAAAACCACCGGAGAAACCCTCGTCATCGACGGCATCAAAATGGAATTCCAGATGACCCCCGGCACAGAGGCTCCTGCCGAAATGAACACCTGGTTCCCGCAGTTCAAGGCGCTGTGGGTGGCGGAAAACTGCACCGGCACGCTGCACAACCTGTACACCCTGCGCGGCGCTCAGGTGCGCGACGGCGCGGCCTGGGCGGGCTACATTACCGAAGCCGTTACCCGTTACGGTGCGGAGGTGGAGGTTGCCTTCCAGTCCCACAACTGGCCGCACTGGGGCAATCAGGTGGTCAATGAGTATCTGGTCAACACCGCCGCTGTGTACAAATTCATCAACGACCAGACGCTGACCTATATCAACCAGGGCTATACCTCCGACGAGATCTCCAACATGATCGAGCTGCCTGAAGCGCTGGCGAAGAACTGGTACACCCGCCAGTATTACGGCACGGTGGCGCACAATTCGAAGGCTGTGTACCAGAAGTACATGGGCTGGTACGACGCGAACCCCGTGAACCTCAACCCGCTCATGCCCAGCGAGAGCGCAAAGAAGTGGGTGGAGTATCTGGGCGACATGGATGCAGTGCTGCGCATGGCCAAGGCGGACTTCGACAAGGGTGAATATCAGTGGGTGGCGGAGATCACCAACACCATCGTCTACGCTGATCCGACCAACGAGGCCGCCCGCCTGCTGTGTGCCGATGCGCTGGAGCAGCTGGGCTATCAGGCGGAATCCGGCCCGTGGCGCAACGCTTACCTGACCGCCGCGCTGGAACTGCGGCACGGCAATCAGGCGGCGAATGCGAGCCTGCAGAAGGGCGGCGGCATTGTGATGCAGATGACGCCCGCCATGATCTTCGACTACATGGGCATCCTCATGGACAAGGAAGCCATGGCCGATCAGGACTTCACCATCAACGTGACGCTGTCTGATCTGAAACAGCAGCATGTGCTGCACGTGAAGAACGGCGTACTGCTGGTGTACGAGAACGCCCATCGCGAGGATGCAGACGTATCCATCACCTGCCCGAAGAACGCGCTTCTGTATATCCTGATGAACAACGTCCGTGCGCTGGACGGCGTACCCATGGAGGGCGATGTGGAGCTCATCACTCTGCTGACCCAGAGCATGAATCAGGTGCCTGTGCAGGGAACGGTACCCTTCAACATCATTGAGCCGTAAATTGCAATACGAAGGAGCCTTGCGGATGACAAACGCTGAACAGATCATCGAGCCCTGACAGATTGAAGATTGAGAGGGAAAATGAGTGCCTGATACTAAAAATAGAGATTATCGCCTTGCTCTTGAGAAATTGAATATTGACAAAGATAAAATAAGGCATGATCTGTCTGAATTCTATAGCATGATATATGCAAATCCTGGGAAAAAGAACTACGCCATGAAGTGTTGGGGAAGTGTGGAAGCATATGTTGATGCATTGTATTGGCTTAGGTTTGTACTTAAATGCAATAATCAAGATATAGACGATTTACTGGACACAAAAGATTTTCACAAGCATTATAAACCTTTAGGGTTATATTACAATAGCAACGATTTTGATGAGTGCCTGCGACTAAGGAGCCTTGAAAAGAGGCGACTTGATGAGATGCTGCAAGGATTTAATCCTGATGATCCGATTTTCAATAGTGAAGACTATATCGAAATGATTGAAAGTCGAACCATGAAATATTTGGATGGACGTGCAAAGAAGAGATACAGAGTTGAAAGTTTGGAAGAATTGAGTCGCTTAATGTATTATTATATGCATGTCAAAAGGATGACTACGACGGAAGTTGCATTATTCTATGATGTTACATATAATTCAATAGTTAAGTTGTTGAAGGCTTTAGGAATGCAATTAACAAGAAAAGAAGCAAGAAAGAGAATCGAGGAGAAGGGAAGGGGAAATCATCAGTTACAGCATGTAGTTGCAAGGCAACAAATGACGAAGCGAGCGGTTGAAAATGGAATCAATGGTAACAATCTTGAAAATATCTGTAGATCTATGATTGATTCGATGTTACCAGAATACTTAGATATAGAGCGTTACTTATATATCGTTGGTATATCGACATACAGTATATTGCTGACTAAAGAAATCGACATACCAATTATTGTTGAAAACAGGGATTGTAATCAGCGTTTTAGGTTTGCTGTTGAAATCGATGGCGATGTATGGCACGAGAAACCGCGCAACTTTAAGCGCGACCAAGAAAAAGACGAAGCGTTACGTTGCTCTGATTGGAAATTGATACGTGTGGTTTTTAAATCAAGAATTAAGAGTAAGGAAAAACGTGTAGAGGAGTTTAAAAAACTGGTTTCACGCATTTGTACTGTTATTTCTAGAAGTGTAGCTAACGACCAAGTTGATAATAGTATTGTATACATCGAGGGTTTTTAATTACAACGGTATATTTCTCATCATGCTGCTTTCGTTTCCATCACCTGCCCGAAGAACGCGCTTCTGTACATCCTGATGAACAACGTCCGTGCGCTGGATGGCGTGCCCATGGAGGGCAATGTGGAATTGATCACGATGCTTTCCCAGAGCATGAATCAGGTGCCCGTGCAGGGAAGTGTTCCGTTCAATATCATCGAACCCTGAGAATGCAAAGCAGACTTCTTGAAACGGAAATATTTTGATCCGACCGCAATAGCGGCCACTGTCATCCGTATATAAAAGCAAGGATATGATTAGGAGGTGTTATGATGGATGACAAGAAAAAGCTGGAAATGGCCGACGAGCAGCTGAAAAAAGTAGCGGGCGGCTGTGACGACCATGATCCCAATTATTACGCTGCGACGCCTCCCTGTGTCCGCTGTGCTTACAAGTATATGCAGGTTGGCAAGCCTTGCCCGTGCTGCGGAGCAAGCTGGGAGGAGCAGATCGGTGGCTTCTGATATCAGATACCCGTTACAGAAACGAAAGGAGCATCGGCCATGACTGAAAACAAGAAGATTCCCGAAAACACAGACAACAAGCCCCTGACTGATGATCAGCTGGAGAAAGTGTCCGGCGGCGAGGATTTGTCGTTGAGCGCAGTGCCGATGATTTATCTGAAGTGCGCCGTCGATTCACGGCATATCTGGCCTTACGGAATCGACGTATGCCCTGTATGCGGATCCAAAGAATTTATCAGAACCGTCGTGCCGGAATGATAGATGAAGCGCCATAAATACATGATGGTTGACAGGCGCGGTAAAATACGATATCTTTAAGGTAACGCATAAGGAGCGAATATCATGACCGATCCCAAGAAAAACAAGCCTGACGAGCTGGCGGAAGAGCAGCTGTCCGAAGTGTCCGGCGGCGAGACGGTAAATATCGTCGTGCATCCCATGGCGTTCAAGCGCTGCGCGGCCAATCCTGACCATGTGTATGTGGAAATCCATGACGCATGTCCCATTTGCGGCTGCAAGGAATTCACCCGTGCATGAGATAAGCTGTTATTTGAAATAATTCTGAAGCAATATAGCCGAAGGAGGCAATACCATGGAAGAGAATAAGAAGTTTGAACTGAATGACGAGGAACTGGAGCAGGTAGTAGGCGGCTATAGCATCGGCGACACGGTGCTTTGCTCGCATAGCGACATCGTTTACTGCTCGAACTGCGGCAGGCTGCTGAAGAACTACTCTGCCACCATCACCGGCGTACGCGGCGTGCTGAACGGCCATACGCTCTACTGGGTCACACGGAACTGCTGCGGCCATAAGAGCAGTATCATTGATACGGAGATTTTGGGCTAAGTATCTTTGTGTGCATCGGCAAAAGAAAGGGAATAGCAATGAATATGCTTTCACAGGCCTCCGACTTCGAGAAGCTCCAGCAGAATCTCAAGCCGGCAGCCATCCCAAGCAACGTGGAAAGCTGCTCCGACAACGCCGCTCTATCCGACGACGATCTGGAACTGGTCAGCGCAGCGGGCGACGCCACTGTTCCAACTATGCATCCGGACGTGCTGCTGGGTCGGCATGATATCCCTGCCGATACCAGGGAGAACAAACCGTGATGGATACGGAGCAGAGCTGCAGAGCGTTCCGGCCTGAGGCGCGCATCGAACTGAATGACGTTTCACCATGGCTGCAGCCGGATCAATACTGACTGGATATGGAAAAACTGAACTAAGCAATATAAGGCGGCTTGCGATCCGGAAAAGGGATTGCCGGCCGCATTCATTTAAGTTTCGTTGGGGACGACGCAAAACAACCTGCCGGATGACCTTGAAGACGGTCTTCGGCAGGTTGTTTTTGTGGTTCTCAAATTGGGCTTGCAAGAAATGCGCTGTTGTTCTCTCTTTCAGTAGGGAGAGTTCAGTCCTGTCCGGCCAGATAGTCGAGAATCTCAGCAGCGTTCGTATCGGGCTTGACCTTGGGCATGACCTTTTCGATCATGCCGTTTTCATCGATGATATAGGTCGAGCGCACTACGCCCATGCTGACCTTGCCGTAGAGCTTCTTCTCCTGCCATACATCATATGCCTGAATGGCCTGAAGCTCCGGGTCGGAAAGGAGAATGAAGGGCAGCTCGTATTTCTGCGCGAACTTCACATGAGACGCGACGGAATCCTTGCTCACACCGATGACGACGGTGTTTTTCTCCTTGAATCCGGCGTATGCGCCCGCGAATGCGCAGGCCTGACGGGTGCAGCCGGGCGTGTTGTCCTTGGGATAGAAATACAGAACGATCTTTTTGCCCAGAAAATCGGACAGGCGGATTTCTGTGCCGTTCTGATCGTTCAGGGTGAAATCGGGGGCCTTTGTACCGACAGTCAGCATGTTTATCTCCTCCGTTATTTTCTCAGAATCTTTTCCAGCGGCTTGCCCTTGGCCAGCTCGTCCACCAGCTTATCGAGATAGCGAAGCTCCAGCATCAGGGGGTCATCGATTTCGCTGACCTTCACGCCGCACACAGAGCCGGTGATCTTCCGGCGGTTCTCGTTGGGACAGGGCATTTCTTTCAGAAAGGTTCCGTAATCGGCGTCGCTCCCAAGCAGTGCGTCCAGCTGCTCTCCCGTATAACCGGTGAGCCAGGAGGTCACTTCATACACCTCTTCCCGGGTACGGCCCTTCCGTTCGGCCTTGGCAATCAGAAGGGGAAAGACCTTTGCAAAGGGCATGGCGAAAACCTTGTCGCTGCTCATGACGATCTCCTCTTATTCTTTGATCATGCCTGCGCCCAGCCGGAAGGCCGATCGGCGCTCTTCGGGGAATACGGTCTCGCGGCGGGCTTTTTTCTCCTCTGCGTTGAACATGGACCAATTGTAGCGGTCGTAGTCCATGACCTGCAACGTGTTGCCGGAAGCCATGGTTTGGGTCGGCCCAACGAACGCCTCAAGCGTGCCCTTGTATCGCTAGAAGCTCGGCGTCGTATTCTGCCTGAATATTGCTGGTCAGAATCAGCAAAACAGGAATCCTGCGCTCGCTGTAGCTGCGGATTTCGGTCTTGTAGGTGATGTACTGGAAGATCAGCCGCTCGTACAGCGCACGGAATCCCGCGCTGACGTCGCCCAGATATACCGGGCTTCCGAGAATCAGGCCGTCTGCCTGCCGGATCTTTTCAAGTACGTCATACAGACCGTCGCGGCAGACGCAGCGGCCCAGATGTCCCTCCATCTTACAGCCGAAGCAGGAGACGCAGCCTGTGAACTTCTCCAGTTTATACAGGTCGATGACCTCTGTTTCTGCGCCGGATTCCGCCGCGCCCGCTGCCGCCTCGCGGACGAGAATATCGGTATTCCAGCCCGAACGGGGGCTGCAGTTGATGGCGATGATCTTTTTCATGCGGATTCCTCAGAGACCAAGGCCCTTCGCCCAGGTCTTCCATGCGTCCATATCCTGTCTGCCGCGCTGAAGCATGCCTTCTTCGATGGCTGCCCCGGGCGCGCTGTCCTTCAGGGATTCGACGGTCTTTCCGAATCCGCTGCCGCCGGAGGTTGCGAAGAGAATGATCTTTTTGCCGGAGAAATCATGCTTCTCGAGGAAGGCGTTGACGATGGTCGGCGCGACGTACCACCAGATGGGGAATCCCACGAGTATGGTATCATAGTCTTCGATATTCACGGGCGTATCGGCGATTTCGGGGCGGGAGGTCTTGTCCTTCATTTCAAGGCTGCTGCGGGAGTTCATATTGCGCCAGTCCAGGTCGGCGTCGGTGTAGGGTACTGCGGGGGCGATTTCGTACAGATCGGCGTTCAGGGCGTCTGCGAGCGTGCGGGCTGCGCTGCCGGTCACGCCGCTTGCGGAAAAGTATGCTACCAAAGTCTTGTTCATGATGATCCTCCTTAGTGGTTATTCTGAAAACATTTTTCGGATATATGCGGTGCGTTTTTTGAGCATTGCCTGCGAAGTAGGCGCGCTGAACACGGTGTCAAAGCCGTGCATGGTGCCCTTTGCCTCGCGGAATTCGACCGGAATGCCGTTATCCCGAAGGAGCTTTGCATACAGAACGCCGTCGTCGTGCAGGCAGTCGAACTCGGCAACTTCAATGTAGGCCGGCGGGAGAGCGGCATGGCTGTCCGCCTCGACCGGGCTGCGGTAGGCCAGGGGGATGGCCTCGGGATTCAGGTTGATGATCGGTCCTACTTTTTTGGACAGGGTGGAATTCCACATGGGCGTGTCGGTATATTTTTTGTAGGATTCGCTTTCACTGCGTCCGTCCAGCCATGGATACACCAGCAGCTGAAACAGGGGACGCAGCGCCGCGCCCCGGTCGCGCGCCATCAGGCAGGAGACGACGCTCAGCGTGCCGCCCGCGCTGTCGCCGCCGACGGCGATGCGGTTCGGGTCAATGCCCAGCCCGGCCGCATGCTCATGCACCCAGCACAGCGCCGCATAGCAGTCCTCCTGCGGATAGGGGAAAGGATGCGCCGGAGCCAGCCTGTAGCGGACATAGACCACCTTGCAGCGGCCCTCCTTGGCGTAGGCCATGGCCATTTTGAAGTGGCTGTCGTAGCCCTCGAAGACAAAGCCGCCGCCGTGGAAATTGACGAGACAGGGCGCAGGCGCGGGCAGATCTTTGGGAGATATGATGTATATCTCAATTTCTCCGCCCTCATAGCCGGGGATGACCTTGGTCTGTACATCCAGCTCCGGGTCCTTCCAGAGCAGCTTCGGGGTTTTCATGAATTTCTGCGCCAGCATCACGAATCTGCGGCTCATGGGCGGCGCGAATTTGTTGAAGGGAAAGAATTCATTGCTGATGGGATATTTCGTCTTCGCCATATTGACCTCCTTGCTCAGTCGGTGATCCATTGGAACTGTTTCATATCCACGCAGCCGTTTTCCCTGAACGCGACGCCTTCCTTTTCAAGCAGCATCCGCTGTTCGATAAAGCCCGGTGCGGTCCTGCCGGCGTGATTGACCACGCGGTGACAGGGATAATCGCCGTACAGTTCGGCCCGGCTCAGCACCCTGCCCACCAGCCGGGCATTTCTCGCACGGCCGATGAGCGCGGCGATCTGTCCGTAGGAGGGCACGCGGCCCTCGGGAATCTCGCCGACCACGGAGAGAATTTCGTAGATCAGCCGGTCGGTCAGCCGTGTTTCGCCGGCCATATTATGCCTCCCCGCCTGTTTTCTCGATGCGGGAGTAATACAGGACGCCGCCGATGATCAGGACGCCGCCGAGAACCTGCAGCGGGACAGGCGTTTCTCCGAAGAGGAAGCCCGCCAGTATGGACGCCGCCACCGGCTCGCATAGCTTCGATGCAGAGACGAAGGACGGGGAGAAGTATTTCAGGCACCAGCTGAAAATGCTGTGTCCGAGGATGGTGGAAAACACGGCCAGCAGCAGGCCGACGACAACGGCGCTCGGACCGTAGGCAAACAGGTTCTGCCCCTGCGCGGCGGAGATGATGACCAGCGCAGCGGCGCATGCGGAATACACCACGTAGGTATACGCCGTGGTGGAGAGATTTGAACGCATGGCCTTGCCGATCAGTACATAGACCGCTACGGCCACTGCCGCCAGCAAAGCGAGAAGGTCGCCGTAGAGATGCGTTCCCTGCGCCTTCGAATCGGCCAAGGCGATCATGACGCTGCCAAGGAGCGTAACGGCGATGGCGCCGACTGCCTTTCCGGACAGCCGCCCTTTCAAGAACAGCCAGTACCCCAGAGAAACCCAGATGACCTCGGTGCAGACGATGGTGGTTGAGCTGGCCACGGAGGTATGCTGAAGAGATTCGAACCACGTCCAGAAATGCAGCGCCAAAAACAGGCCGCTGAGCGCGCTCAGCAGGAAGCTGCGCCGTCCCATCCGGGCCATTTCGGTGCGGATATCGCGTTTGCAGAGCGCGGCGGGCGTCATCAGAAGCACCGCCCACAAAAGGCGGTAGGCTGCCGTCACAGACGAGGGGGCGGAGGAATATTTGACGAAGATGGACGACAGCGATATGCCGATGACGCCGATGATGATCATGATCATCGGATGTTTTTCAATGGTTTTCATGGAGAACGCTCCCTTGATTGACGATTGCTTTCATTATATGCTTAAACCTGTCTTTTGTAAAGAACAATGAACGCCGCCGGTATACAGTGCAGGTGTCCGAAGTCCTTTTTCGGTCATGAAACGTCCAGATTGCCGGTTTGTCCGGGTGGACATCGATCATTGCCGGGCGATCGACATGATCATCCGCAGCGGACGAGCCGGCGAGGTGTACAACATCGGCGGGTGCAATGAACGAACCAATATCGAAATCGTCAAGCTCATCTGCCGCGAACTCGGAAAGCCGGAAAGCCTGATTGCACACGTTCGGGACAGGAAGGGGCATGACCTGAGATATGCCATCGACGCGTCGAAAATCCCGAAGGAGCTCGGCTGGACGCCTGAAGTTGAATTGCGGACGGAATCCGGCAGACCATCCGCTGGTATCTGGAGCATAGGAACTGGTGGGAGCGGATTCTGAGCGGCGAGTATCGGAGGATAGAGTGGGTTTAAAGTCAGTTAACGCATACCGCCCTGCGTTTCCCGGACGTATTCCGGAAACGCAAGGCGGTATTTCTGTGTTCAGAGCGTTATTCGATGGTGATGCCGTAGGCGTCGCAGAAGAATCTGTCGAGGGTGAATTCGAAGTCGGCGCTTTCACCCGCAATGACCAGCTCAAAATCGCCGTTCAAACCGGTCAGACTGACTTCGGCGAACATGCCGGGTTCGACGGTGGCGATGATCTGGCCATTGCTGACGATAGCCATCTCGAAGTTGCCGGAATTGACATAGAACCCGGCCAGATCCATCTGAAAATCAGAATTGAAGAGGAAGGTGGTGGAGAAGATGCGGTAGACGCCGGTGAACTTGTCTGAGCTGAACGTAATGCCGTCGTTCAGAAGGCCTCTGGATTTGCGGACGTTCAGTGCGCCGATGTCCTGATTGATGATGTTCTCGTCGGTGATGGTGGTCAGGGCATAGTTATCTGCGCCGTTCGTGTCCTCGATGTGCTCCAGACTGTCGGTCAGAAACGAGTAAACGGCGAACACGACGATGGCGACGGCCAAGACAATCCAGAGAATGTTGTTTTTCTGAGGCTTCATTTGCAGCGCTCCTTATGTGATGTATGTACGAGGTGAAATTATATCAGGAAAGGGAACGGGATGTCAAGAGGAGCATTTATGATGATTTGCGGAGGACGTTGCAGATATGGAATGGCACGGGGATGAAAGAATCATAAACGCCCCCGACGTTCTGCCGGGAGCGTGAAGAAGAGCAGAGCTTTGCTGACGCCGGTCAGGCGTCCTGTTTCATCCGCGCCTTGTATTCGAAGCACAGCATGGTGATGTCGTCGAACTGCGGAGCCTCGCCGACGAACGCGTCGATGTCCCTGCGGACGGCGGGGAGGATTTCGTTCGGACGCTTGCCGGAATGGATGGCCAGAACATCGGTCAGGCGGTCGATGCCGTACAGCTCGTCGTTCAGGTTGGTGGCCTCGGTGACGCCGTCAGTATACTGGAAGAGCTTGTCGCCCGGCTCCAGCGTCAGCGTGCCTGCGCGGTAGCGGACGCCCTCCATGCCGGCCAGAACGAAGCCGGGGCGGATCTTGTGGCGCTCAAAGGGCTGGCCGCCGCGGGAAATCAGGGGCATTTCATGGCCCGCATTGACGAAGGTGAATTCGCCGGTCACAAGATCCAGCACGCCTTCGAAAGCGGTAATGAACAGGCCCTCGCTGTTGGACTCGCACAGAAGGTCGTTGACCCGGCTGAATACCTCGCCTAGGTCTCGGCCCGGCTGAGTGCTTTCCTTGACCAGCGTCTTGCCGATGACCATGAACAGGGCGGCCGGAACGCCTTTTCCGGATACGTCCGCCATGACGATGGCCAGATGGCGCTCGTCCACCATGAAGAAATCATAAAAGTCGCCGCCGACCTCGCGGGCGGGGTCCATGCTGGCGAACAGGTCGATTTCATCGCGGGCGGGGAAGTTGTTGGGCAGCATGGATGTCTGAATGTGTGTTGCAACGTTCAGCTCGGACTCGATGCGGTTCTTCTCCGCGCTCTCCTTGACCTGCAGCTCAAGCAGCTTCCGGGTGCGGGTGGAGAGAGTGGCGCAGGTGACGTTCAGCGCGGTCAGAGTCATGCAGCGGGGGAACGCGTAATACTGAAGAAGCTCGATGATTGTCTTGCCGGTGACAATTCTAGGCCCATCGCCGGGCAGGGCGTTCAGAAGATAGGGGTCCCATTCGCCGAAGTATGCCGCGACGATCAGGGAAAGGGTGAAGCAGATGTTGGAGGCGATCAGCGTGCCCCAGGACAGATGCTTGGAATAATAATGGCAGCTGATGATGATGGGCGCAGCCCACGCGACGATGGTATGTTTGGGCAGAGCGCAGGATAAAAGCGTGATTCCCAGCACGCAGCACAGCATGATATAGTATTTGAGGTGCGAGATGTTCTTCCGGACCAGACGGCACAGAAGCGTCGGGGTCAGAAAGACGAGGATGCCGGCCGGCGCGGCGAGCGACATGACGTTGACCGGCACGGCGAAAAGGCCGATGATATTGAGAAGCCAGACTGCTGCGACGATGCCAGCCAGCGCCTGCATGCAGCGGGCGGCATATCGGTTTGCTTCTATTTCGTTCTGCTCAAAAGCTTTGATATATTCCTGATTGTTCATGGGAGCCTCCTGAGAATTGTTTGGCTGTATCGTATCATATTTCGGGCGGCATTTCAAGTAACTTCCTTATAAAGCACAGAATTGACAAGGCCGGGATGTGCTGATATAATGTAGGGTAAAGGAATATCCGATATGAAAGAAACCTAAAAGTCCGGAGGATCATTATGAATATCAACACGATAATTGACGGAAGCAAGCTGATTGTGGAGCTGGACGGACGGCTGGATACCACTTCTGCGCCGAAGCTGGAAGGCGTTCTCAAGGAGCAGCTGCGCGGCATTTCCGAGCTTGAGATGGACTTTGCTCAGCTCGCGTATATCTCGAGCGCCGGTCTGCGCGTTCTGCTGGCGGCGATGAAGCTGATGAAAAAGCAAGGATCGATGGTTGTGCGCAACGTCAATGACACGGTTATGGATGTGCTGGAAGTAACCGGCTTTGCGGACATGCTGACCATTGAATGACCTGACAACATATAGGGGCATTCGTGAATGCCGTATTGTGCAAGCTGTACGCTTCAGATTCATGATGCGGGCAGCTTGTTCTGCTATTATGAGGAATGTGTGGTGAAATGATGAAGAGGCTGATTTTACCCGCCGAAACAGAGAGAATGGACGAGGTGCTGGATTTCCTGAACGGCGAGCTGGAGGAGCGCGGCTGTCCGATGAAGACGCTTGCGCAGATCAGCATCGCCGCCGAAGAGATTTTCGTCAATATCGCGCATTATGCCTATGCGCCGGATGCGGGCGAGGCGGAGATCACCATAGAGATTGAGGAAAAGCCGCTCTGCGCGGTCATCCGATTCATCGACGTGGGCAAGGCCTTCAATCCGCTGAACAAGCCGGACCCGGATATCACGCTGGATGTTGAGGAGCGGGAAATCGGCGGGCTGGGAATCTATATGGTCAAAAAGAGCATGGACGAGGTTTCCTATGCCCGGGAAAACGGCAGGAACATACTGGAAATCCGGAAGCGGCTGTAAGGCACGGATAGAGAGGAAGGGATTTGCATGCAAAACAAGCTGTTCAAGAAATCGAGCGTGGAGCGGTTCTCCTCGCCGGAAAAGCTGAATGATTACATTCAGGTGGCCAATCCCAGCAGCTGGATCGTGCTGGGCGCGGCGCTGGCGCTGCTGCTGGGCGTTTTGATCTGGGGATTCTTCGGAGAGATCACCGACAGCATGTCCTTCAACGGCATGGTGCGTGAGGGAACGCTCGGTTGCTTTGTAAACGGCGCGGAGAGCGCCGCACTGTCGGAGAACATGGAAGTAACCATCCTTCCTGTTTCGGGCGACCCGAACGCCGCGCCGTTCAAGGGAACCATCGCGTCCGTTTCCGAGCATCCGCTGTCCTATCAGGAGGCGGCCGAGGGCATCGAGGGAGACTACCTCATGGACACTCTCGGCATTTCGACCTGGAACATCGTGGTTGAGATCGAAACTGAGGAACCGCTGTATGAAGGCGTGATTTATACGGTCACCGCCGTTACGGATACGCAGCGGCCCATCGACATGGTCTTTGAATGATCGGAGGCGGCTCATGAGCAAGTATACAAAAGTGCCTGTGATCATGCAGATGGAGGCGCTGGAATGCGGCGCCGCGTCGCTGACGATGATCCTGGCGTATCACGGCAAATGGCTGCCGCTGGAGCAGGTCCGCAAGGACTGCGGCGTTTCGCGCGACGGCTCTTCGGCAAAGAACATCCTGAAGGCGGCCCGCAACTACGGCATGACCGCCAAGGGCTACCGCTGCAATACCTCGGACCTTGATTCGTTGGAGAAGCCCTGCATTCTTCACTGGGGCTTCAACCATTTCGTCGTGTTCTGCGGCTTCCATAAGGGCAAGGCCGTCATCAACGATCCGGCCCGCGGTACGGTGAAGGTATCCATGGAGGAGCTGGACGCGGAGTTCACCGGCATTGTGCTGACCATGACGCCGACGGAGGCCTTCGAGAAGGGCGGAAAGCCCAAGAGCATCCTTCCCTTTGCCCTCAAGCGACTGGAAGGCACCCGGGCAGCTCTTATCTTTATCGTTCTGACGACGGTCATTACCGCCATCATAAACCTCATCTATCCGGTTTTTGGCCAGTTCTTTATGGACCGGCTGCTGCCCGGCAGGAATCCGGAATGGGTGATTCCTTTTTTGGGGCTGATGGTGCTGATCGTGTTCGTTCAGTCGGTCGTTTCTCTTGCGCAGACAATCTACCTTTCAAAGGTGGAGGGCAAGTTGGCCATTGTGTCCAGCGCCACGTTCATCTGGCATGTGCTGAGGCTCCCGGTTGAGTTCTTCTCGCAGCGCATGGCGGGCGATATCGCTCAGCGGCAGGATTCCAATGAGAACATCGCCTCGACGCTGGTCAAGGAGCTGGGCCCGGTTGTGATCGATCTGATCATGCTGGTGCTGTATATGGTCATCATGCTGCGTTACAGCGCGGTGCTGACCCTGATCTGCGTATGCTCCATCGGCATCAACATTTTCCTTAATCAGCTGATCCTCAAAAAGCGGGTGAACATCAGCCGTGTCCGCATGAGGGACAGCGGCAAGCTGTACGGCGCTACGGTTGCCGGCATTGAGATGATCGAGACCATCAAGGCCTCCGGAGCGGAAAACGGATACTTTGAGCGCTGGGCCGGCTTCTCGGCTTCGGTTAATGCGGCGGATGTTCAGGCGGCCCGGATGAACCGCGTATGGAACGCCATGCCGGGTCTGGTCCGGTCAATTTCGAACATCGCGATTCTGATGATCGGCGTACTGCTGATCATTCGGGGAGAATTCACCGTCGGCATGCTGATGGCTTTCCAGAGCTTCATGAATTCGTTTATGGTTCCCGTGTATGAGCTGCTGGATGTGTCCAAGTCCGTTCAGGAGATGCGTTCGTCGATCGAGCGGGTTGAGGACGTGCTCAATTACGAGCCGGACGTCGTGTTCGACGACAGTATGCCCGAGGAAGAAGAAAAGCATGAGGAAACCGGGGAAGAGGAGGACGAATTCGACCTCGCTTTCGGCGGAGACAGCGCATATGCCAAGCTGAGCGGCGCAGTCGAGCTGAAAAACGTGACCTTCGGCTATTCGCCTCTGGCGGACCCGCTGATCCGCGATTTCTCGATGAAGCTCGAGCCCGGCTCGCGGGTGGCCTTTGTCGGTGCGTCCGGCTGCGGTAAGTCCACGCTGGCCAAGCTCATTTCGGGCCTGTACAAGCCCTGGTCCGGCGAGATTCTCTTCGACGGAAAGCCCATGAGCGAGATTCCGAGAGAGGTGTTCACCGGCTCTCTGGCCGTGGTCGATCAGGACATTACTCTGTATGAGGATACCATCGCAAACAACATCAAGATGTGGGACAGCTCGATTGAGGACTTTGAAATGATCCTCGCGGCGAGAGACGCCCAGATTCATGAGGACATCATGCTGCGCGAAGGCGGCTACAACCATAAGCTGCTGGAAGGCGGCCGCGATTTCTCGGGCGGTCAGCGTCAGCGTTTCGAAATTGCGCGCGTGCTTGCGCAGGACCCGACGATTGTCGTCATGGACGAGGCTACCAGCGCGCTGGACGCGAAGACCGAATACGACGTCGTCGAGGCGATCAGAAACCGCGGCGTCACCTGCATCATCATCGCGCACCGGCTCTCGACCATCCGCGACTGCGACGAGATCATCGTACTGAACCGCGGCGTCGTTGTCGAGCGCGGTACGCATGAAGAACTGATGAAGCTGAACGGCTATTACACCACTCTGGTGACGACGGAATAAGAAAGGAGGCGCGTATATGGGTTGGTTTGATGAACAGGTCAAAACCCGGAAGCAGAAGGATCTGGACAGCTTTGAAAACGCGTTTCTCCGCCTGTCCTCCGTGGTCATGGGCCAGTCGGTTCTGGCCGCGGCTCTCAGAAATGAACGCGAGAAGGCGCAGAATGCCATAGAGGAGATTCTGAGCTTCTATCATGTCAGGAAAACCGAGCTGCCCGCCAGCATCACGGAGCTGGAGGACATTCTGGAATACCTGATGCGGCCCTCGGGCATCATGCGCCGCAGCGTCGAGCTGACCGGCGACTGGTATAAAAACGGCATCGGTCCGCTGCTGGGTTCTACGTCAGATGGAAACGTCGTTGCCCTGATACCCGATTCCCTGTCCGGCTACCGGTTCATGGACTATGAGACCGGCAAGACCGTGAAGGTCACCGAGCAGAACAAGGACCGCATCATGAAGGAAGCAATCTGCTTTTACAAGCCGCTTCCCCTTCAGTCAATCGGTATCAAGGAGCTCATCCGGTATATTCTGGGCACGCTCTCGGTCTATGATTTCCTGATGATCGCTGCGGCGACGCTCGCCGTAACGCTGCTCGGCATGTTTATGCCGGAAGTGAATGCGATTGTCTTTTCTCAGGTGATTCCCAGCGGAAACGCGGGGCTGGTGCTGCCGATGGCGTGCATGCTGATCGGCGTAACGGTATCTTCCGCGCTGGCCGGCATTGTCAAGACGCTGGTGCTCTCGCGCATCACCACCAAAATGAGCACGTCGGTATCGGCGGCAGCGATGGCGCGGCTGATGTCTCTTCCGGTCGCGTTTTTCAAGAACTTCAGCTCGGGCGAACTGGCGCAGCGGCTCAACAACATCACCTCGCTTTGTCAGATGCTGGTTGAAACCTTCCTGACCACCGGTCTGACTTCGGTGTTCTCGATTGTCTACATCGGTCAGATTTTCAGCTTTGCGCCTGCGTTGGCCGTGCCGGCGATCGTGATTCTTCTGGGATCGCTGATCTTCTCGTTCGTGTCGGTTTATGCGCAGCTGATTCAGACCCGGAAGGCCATGAACAGCAACGCGAAGCTTTCGGGTCTGGTGTTCGGCCTGTTCAGCGGCGTTCAGAAGATCAAGCTGTCGGGCGCCGAGCGGCGCGCCTTTGCCCAGTGGGCGAAGGGCTATGAGGAATATGCATCCGCCAACTATGCGCCGCCTCTGATGGTCAAGCTGAGCGGCCTGATCCCTTCGGTCATTTCGATGGCCGGATCGATCATCTTCTATTTCTCGGCGATTGTATCCCGCATGAGCGTATCGGACTATATGGCCTTCAACACGGCCTACGGCATGCTGAGCGGCGCGGTCGGAAGTCTGGCGGGCATCGCCTATACGATTGCGAGGATCAAGCCGACGCTGGAAATGGTCGATCCGATTCTCAAAACCGCGCCCGAGGTATCCGGAAACAAGCGCGTGGTTGAGAAGATCACCGGCGCGATTGAGCTGAACAACGTCAGCTTCCGCTATACACCGGATACGCCGGTCATCATCGACAACCTGTCTCTGAAGATCCGCGCGGGACAGTACGTGGCCATTGTCGGAAAGACCGGCTGCGGAAAATCGACCCTTATGCGCCTGCTGCTGGGCTTTGAAACGCCGCAGAAGGGCGCGGTATACTATGACGGCAAGGATCTGAATACGCTGGATCTGAAGTCGCTGCGCCGCAAGATCGGCGTGGTGATGCAGAACGGCAAGCTGTTCCAGGGCGATCTGTATTCGAACATCGCCGTATCCGCGCCGGGTCTCAGTATGGAGGACGCGATGAAGGCGGCGGAAGCTGCAGGCATGGCCGAGGACATCCTCAATATGCCTATGGGCCTGCATACCATCGTTTCCGAGGGCGGCGGCGGCATCTCGGGCGGACAGCGTCAGAGGCTGATGATTGCCCGCGCCATCGCGCCCAAGCCCAAGCTGCTGATGTTCGACGAGGCGACCAGCGCGCTGGACAACCTGACGCAGAAGCAGGTTTCCGAATCGCTGGACAAGCTCAAGTGTACCCGCATCGTCATTGCGCACCGTCTGTCGACCATCCGGCAGTGCGACCGGATTATCGTGCTGGACAAGGGGCATATCGTTGAAGACGGCACGTATGACGAGCTGATCGCGCAGGGCGGATTCTTCGCGGAGCTGGTAGAGCGTCAGCGGCTGGACAACGCATAAAATCAATATAAGGAAGGCGCTGCTGCAGAGGATATCTGCGGCGGCGCCTTGTTGTTATTAGCTGAACAGGCGTTATACAACCCTCAGTTCAACTGAGGGGCGATAAATGTTGAAGTTTAGTGGCAGTAATTTTGGATGATTCTTAGGTTTTCTCAGTTTCGCGTCAGAAAAAATACCTTGCCGACTCCGGAAGAGTGCAAGGCAAATCTGGAAAAACAGGGACGTTGAATTATTGTGCTTACGCCGGCATCTCGATCAGATACTGCCTCAGTATCTGCATAATCCGATCAGCGGACCGGGGAGCATATCGCGGCGACTGTGCCATCGTAACAAAATCAAATCCGTTTCCCTGAAACTTGCGGTAGTCGTCATATACCTCAAATGGAATCACCGGTTCAAGACCGTTTTTTCCCTCAAAAAGCCGCGAAACAAAGCTGCGCAGGTGGATATTGCCCTCCTCATTGAGTAACTGCGCAGGCACGTCCTGATAGGATTTCGGATTTCGTACATAGGTCAGCCGACTGATCCATCGGAATGAGAGCGCAAACAATAGATAATTCGCTTCATCAAGCTCGACGGCGTCCCGATAGAATTCGATTTTTTCCCTGATCGCCGTCGACCTGGACAGCACGACATTCATCACATAGTCCGGCCCGGGCGGCCCAAAGGCAAGGTCAGAATGCGTATCCACATGTACCACTTCAAAGGGGGCAGTAAGGCTGCCTTCGGAAAGACATGTCTTCCAGAAATCAAGCGCCTTGTCATGCGTATCAAAGATCGCGCCGCGAACAGGATGGTCCTTGCTTAATCCGCATTGCTCCTCAAGAAAACGAACCACTTCTTCATCACTATACACTTCGGCGCAGGATTCGTCCGGTCGTTCACCGTATTTTGCCAGCGGACACGGCGCCGACAGGAAAAAATCCATATCAAGATCCAGAACCCGCATTTCGCTTCCCCTTTCATAATTCATTTATCTCCATTCATTCGACAGATTCCGCCGGATTCCTGCTCCGTGCATGCGGTCAAGGGGCAATGCCTATGCCGAAGCTGGCGGCTCATACAGTAGTCCATGAACAGCGGGAGAGGGATTCAGCTTTTTTCTTCCGGAATGCAGCTTTTTTCGGGATCATCAGAGAGTTCAGCGATAGTATCCCACCATTTTGTGGTTTCCTATTGAAAATGAAATAAAAACAGCTTATACTTAACATATAGTATCATCCAACCTGCGTAGGTGCTGCATGGTCAGTTACAAGCCGTTATTTCGCTATTGCCTTGAACATGGTATTTCGCGGGCAGACTGCCGCCGCATGTGCGGGATTCCGCCCAACACGCAGACCAAACTCAACCGAAACGAAGAAGTCAGCATGACGATTCTGAACAAAATCTGTGCCGGACAGGGCGTTTCCTGTGGGGATATCATCGAATACATTTCCGTAACGCCCGATACAAAAGAGAGTGGGAAACGAAAAGGCTCACATCTTTGACTTTGATGTGAGATAAGGCCATGGATGGATTTCGAAACAGATAACAAGTGGAGGGAATTGCAATGTACACAAAACACAAATGGAAGAGCGATCGGTATTATAACTTCAATTATGTGAAGTATCTCCCCAAAGACTATGACGAGAAGAAGAAATACCCTCTTGTCTTCTTTTTGCATGGAGCCGGTGAGCGCGGAGATGATCTTGATGTGGCGTGCCGCCATGGCTTTATGAAGCATGTCCGGGAAAGCGGCGCAGAGTATCCGTTCATCTTTGTTGCGCCCCAATGTCCGGCGGGCAAATTCTGGGGCTGTTATACGGAATCCCTGCTGGCTTTCCTTGATTATGTATGCGAAAGCCTTCCTGTTGATCTGGACAGGGTATATCTCACGGGTCTTTCTATGGGCGGCACAGGCACCTGGATGCTGGCGATGGCGGCAAGCGAAAGATTCGCAGCAATCGCCCCTATATGCGGAAGCGGAATCTATTGGTATGGCGGCGTGCTTACCAAAATTCCGATTATGGTATATCATGGCGACTGCGACGAGACAGTGCCGATTCAGGACAGCATTGAGATGATCAAATCCGTCAACAAGCGCGGCGGAAATGCTCAGATAAAGATTCTGTATGGCGTAGGGCATGACGCATGGGAGGCAGCTTATCAGGGCGATGAACTGTATAAGTGGATGCTGTCTCACAAGCTGGCGAAAGAATAATAAACGCGTATTCAAAGAAAAGGAGCCTCCGATGATAAACGGAGAGCTCCTTTTTGATGGACCTACGCAATAAGTCGCAGATACTGATGCAACGTTTGTCTGCTCAGCCTGCCAACCCTCGCCAGCTCGCTGACGTTCATCTGCTTCGCCGCATACGCCGGATAATGCTTATAGAACACCGTTGGGATACGTCCTTCGTGGTTGGCCTGCGGCCCAGCTTCACGCCCTTTGGCAGGTAATTTTTTGATGGTGATGTTGGTGATCTTGTGACCATAGTCGGTGCGGCGGTCGGGATGATTGATGGCGCGGCTGCGGATATTCGAATGAAAAAAGTATTTGACCTATTTACAGGTGAGTTGATAACGAAGGTCAAAAAGCAAGCCCGAAAAGGCGGTCAGGAAGAAACGGGCCAGATCAGACGAAGGGAATTCCGGTGCGGGTTGCACCGTCTTCGCACAGCCATGCAAACTGAACGCAGGCCGCAGAAGCGCCCGAGGAGAATTTTGCAGAACACTTCCGGCTGGTTTTCAGATTCCAATGGACAGCGCATACGGAAGAATCCGCAGGCAGGAAGAGGAGACTGCCGTCAGAAGATATTTCGAGTCGTCCGTTGTATGCATGGAGGCCCTGTTCGTCCTCATAGACATAGCCATACAGGAGAAGGGCTTCGGCGATCGCTTTGAAACATTCGTGAACATCGTTATCGCAGCAGCCGCCCTGATCGGAATTAAAGAGTCTGTAGGTGCCGAGATAACCGAAGACCGGCACGCCCTTGGGCGCGCGATACCAGCCGCTGATCATGGGCAGATAACATTCTCCGTAGGTTGCAGGAACGAGCCGTCCCTGACCGGAGGAGGGCGGATCTTCCTGCCAGAGTCCGGCATGATTCTGCGGATCCACACAGAACGCCCAGCGAAGTTCGCCGGAGGCATCAATCAGCTGAGCGCAGCTGCCGAGGGTTTCGATGGTATCGGTCAGATATTCCGGCTTTCCGGTCAGCAGATAGAGATACCATGTGCCGTAGGATTTCCAGGCGGTCCAGCCGTGAGGAGAATTGATCATGTTCTCGGGAATCAGGACGTCATACTGGGACTCCCAGAAGCGGATGGTGGAATTGCGGCTTCGGCAGTCGGGAGAACCCATTCTTTCCAGACAGCGATGCTTCTTGAGCAGATGCTCGGCAGCCTGAGTATAGGGCGCTCGTTCCGATTCTGGCAGCTGGAGGGCAAAGAAGGCGATCTGCAAAAATTCGCAGGAGATCATGCCATCTTCGAAGGTATGCTCGCCTTCCGTACCGATGTCATCCAGATGCAGCACCAGTTCATCCACGGCACGCCTTGCAGAGGCGAAGTGCTTTTCGGCCAAAGCAGCATACTGAGGCAGAGGGCGTTCAGCCTGCCACAGTTCCAGAAGGCTCTTGGCGATATAGAGTACGCAGGTATAGTGAATTCCTCTTCCGTTGCGGAAGGAGCCATCCGCCGCCTGACAGCGGTCAATCAGGAAATCGGCCAGCTTCTGCGCGAGGGTCAGCCATTTCTCATCTGCGGTTGCCTGCCATGCATCGGTGCAGATGCTTACCAGTCCTGACGTATTCTGGATGCGTTCCGGGATATGGGTCGGAATTCCCTTCTCCATGTCATAGACCAGAGGGATCATTTCGTTCATGCTGTCGAGAATTGCCAGATCGCGCTCGGCATCCGGGAAGAAGCGCATCGCCTGCAGACCGGAAAAATATCCTTCCCAGGATTCGACATGGGTGGAAGCCTTCTGCGGCTTTTCAATTGCCTGCTTTGCGGCTTGCCGGATATACCACGACCATGCTTTGCGCCAGCACACGCGCACTTCGCAGGTTTTTTCTCCGCAGAAGGCAGTAAAAACATGCGCATCGCCGCAGGACATGGGCGGGAGTTGTACGCGCCAGACTTCGCCGACCTGCTGTGAGGTAAAGATGCGGTCGCCGCAGGTAAAGGTAACGGCGGAGGGAGCATAGAAAAACAGCTCGGCCCATTCATTTTCTTCGAAAATAAGACGCTCGCCGCAGAATACAGGAGCGCCCGAAACCTCGCTGGCCCATTTCAGCGCCTGATCGACCGAAGAAACAGGCTTCAGCTGAATACACCATGTCCGGCGTTCATTCGGCATCAGGCGGGACTGGGCAGGATGATGAGGAGGCAGCGGACCGGAATTGAGCAGTTCAAGAGAGGTTCCCTCGACGCGGTGTCCTCCATCGCTGAAAAGCTGATTGTAGTCAAGAGACCAGCTGGCGATGGGTTCGGCACAGGCAATGCCCAGCACATCGCCCTGAGGAGAGGAGAAATAACCATAGAAATGCGTTTTTTCGCAGCGCAGGAGCGTGGGGAAGAGACGGTCATTCCATTGCGGGTAACTGGTCATGTATCCATCTATGCCGAGAAGAACGTTCAGTTTGTCCGGCTCAAAAACCTGACTGCTGCCATTCCATGCTTCCAGATGGATGAGCAGACAGTCTTCAGTCAGCTCAGCCTTGCGCTTCAGATGCACACCCTTGAACTGCGTGCAGAACCAACCGTCCTGCACAGAGGACTCATGAGATTCGCGGCACCATTTTCCGTTGTGCAGAATCTGCCACGCGGGTCCGGCAAATTCTCCGCTGCGGAAGGGGATGGAGGCCGACTGCATGGCAGCGGAGAGAATGTGTCCATGCCCGTCCAGATTCAGAGTATTTTCCATCGCATATTTCTCCTTTGTTATGAAGAATGGGGGAATAGGCGGTTGAGTCAGGAATATAATCTCATATTACCTTAGGATTCGGCAGAAATCAAGGCGGATGAAAGAAAAACAGGACTTCTTTGGAAAAACTATGAATCGAAGGCAGAAGAGTTGGATAATTACGACTTTACATGCAGATGAAGGTACAGTAAAATGAAGGTATGCTTGAGTTTGTATGGCATCGCGAAGGTGAACAGGAGGCGGATGAAACATGAAACTTTCTACCAGCATCAGTCCCATATGGCGCAAGTATGGACTGAATGAAGCCGAAATCTATGCGGCCATCCAGAAATGCGGCTTTAGTTATGTTGGATACGATTTCTGTGCTGATAATGCTGCGTTCTGGATGAACAAAGACGCTGGGGTATGGGGGAGGAATATGAAGTCGCAGCTGACTGACGTCGGCGCAGTGCCGGTAGTGGCGCATGTATGCGGTGCGAATCCCTTTGACGGCCCGGAAAGCATTGAATATGTGAAGCAGGCTATGCTGTGTGCCGGCGCATTGGGAGCGGCCAATGTGGTGATTCCGCTGGGCTGGCGCGCTAATAATCAGCGCCGCGAATATGAGGAGGGAAATCAGCAGTACATTCGGCAGATGCTCTGTGCGGCGGAAGAGGCAGATGTAACGCTGCTCATCGAGCACTGCGGGCCGTGGCACAATGCGCACTATATGCACTATTCCATTGAAATCAACCGCATGATGGACAAACTGGGCTGGCCTAAGCAGCTGAAGGCCAATGTGAATGTAGCCAATATGGGGGTAGCTGAGGTGCCGCCCATGGAGGATATCGTTCTGCTGGGAAGCGCAATCCGCAATGTGGACGCT
>JAFQQU010000066.1 GCA_017410445.1 Clostridia bacterium
ATTCGGGTCAGAATTAACATTGCACCTGGAGAACCCGCTTGACAAGTTTTGAGCATCTGAATATAATAATTTCTGTCTTGGCAAAGGGGTCATAGATTGAGTTCTATGACCCCTTTGCCCTTTTTTGGTTTTCAGACTTGTTTGAAATGAGATGATTTCATGACAAAAGGACTTCATGAAGAGTGCGGCGTATTCGGCGTCTATGCCGGGAAATCTGCTCCGGTTGTTGAAATGACCTATCTCGGCCTGTATGCCCTTCAGCATCGCGGTCAGGAGAGCTGCGGAATCGCTGTCTCCGACGACGGCCTTTTCCGCCAGCATCGTGGCGACGGTCTTGTCGCCGAAGTCTTTTCCGAGGAAGAAATGTCCCATCTTGGAGAGGGCAGCGTCGCTGTCGGCCATGTCCGCTATTCTACCACAGGTGGCAAAAACGCCAACAACATCCAGCCTGTCGTTGTCTGCCATGTCAAGGGAAACATGGCCCTTTGCCACAACGGAAATCTCGTAAACGCCAATGAACTGCGCCGCTCCCATGAGCTCAACGGCGCTATTTTTCATGGTACAACCGATACCGAATCGATCATCTATACCATCGTCGGGGAACGGCTGCATACCGCATCCACCGAAGAAGCCGTCGCCAGCGCTATGCCAAAGCTGCAGGGGGCTTATTCCTGTGTCCTCATGACCGCCACCAAACTCATCGCTTTCCGCGATCCCAACGGCTTCCGGCCTCTCTGCTACGGTCAGACCTCTTCCGGCGAGTACATCGTTGCCTCCGAATCCTGTGCTCTTGACGCGGTTGACGCCCATTTTATCCGCGACATTGAGCCCGGTGAGATCGTGGTTTTCAGAAAGGAGGGCGTACAGTCGGACTGTCGCCATTGCGGGAAGAAGCCTACCCTCTGCGTATTTGAATACATCTACTTTGCGCGCCCGGATTCTATCATCCAGGGCGCGTCTGTTCATTCTGCGCGCCTTTCGGCGGGAAGATTTCTGGCGCGGGAAAGTCCTGCCGATGCGGATGTGGTCATCGGCGTTCCTGATTCCGGCATTGACGCCGCCGTTGGATTCTCACAGGAAAGCGGCATACCCTACGGCATCGGCTTCCTGAAAAACAAGTATGTGGGGCGCAGCTTCATCGCTCCCAGTCAGCAGCTGCGGGAAAAAGCCGTTCGCATCAAGCTGAATGTAATTCGCGAGACGGTTGAAGGAAAGCGCGTCGTACTGATCGACGATTCCATCGTCCGCGGCACCACCTGCGCAAGAATTGTGAAGCTGCTTCGGGATGCGGGCGCAAAGGAAGTTCACATGCGGGTCTCCGCGCCGCCTTTCAAACACCCCTGCTTCTTTGGTACGGATGTGGATTCCGAGGAAAACCTGATTGCCTGCAGGCTGCATTCTGTGGAAGAAATTGCGCAGGCCATCGGCGTTGATTCGCTGGCCTATCTGTCCATTGACGCCGCGCACGTTCTTGCAGGTGAAAATGGCTGCGACTACTGCGACGGCTGCTTTACAGGTCAATATCCCATTGATATTCCCGCCGGACAGGGCAAGAATAAGTTTGAACAACCGATTCATGGAAAGGATGAAAAGTAATGGAGAATCCAAGAGGAATTGTGATTCTAGATTTCGGCGGTCAGTATACGCAGCTGATTGCACGCCGCGTGCGCGAGTGCGGCGTGTATTCCTCCGTGCTGCCGTACAATGCCGATCCTAAAGATATTCGTGCCGAGCAGCCGCTGGGCGTCATTCTGTCCGGCGGCCCCGCCAGCGTACTGGATGAAGGCGCGCCGACCATTGATCCCGCCATATTTGACCTGGGCGTGCCGGTGCTGGGAATCTGCTACGGCATGCAGCTGACGGCGCATCTGCTGGGCGGCGTGATCGAACGAGGCGTACAGCGCGAGTACGGGCGGACAGTCGTTCACATGGATAAGAATCAGGACGGACTGCTGAAGGGCATGAGGCCCGAAAGCGTCTGCTGGATGAGCCATACCTGGCAGGTGGTTCAGCTGCCCGAGGGATTCGAGATCATCGCCCACACCGCCAACTGCCCGACCGCAGCCATGGCGAATGCGGAAAGAAAGCTCTACGGCGTGCAGTTCCACCCGGAGGTCACCCATTCCGAGGAAGGCATGCCGATGCTGAAAAACTTCCTGTTCGGCATCTGCAAAATCGAGCCCAACTGGACGATGGAAGCCTATGCGGAGCGCACCATTGCTGAGATTCGCAGGCAGGTCGGCGATGGCACGGTATTGCTGGGACTGTCCGGCGGCGTAGACAGCGCGGTTGCCGCTGCGCTGCTGTATCGCGCGATTGGCAATCGCCTGACCTGCGTCTATGTGGATCACGGCTTCATGCGCGCCGGAGAGAGCGATCAGGTGGTGGACATTTTCACCAGGACCTTCCCGGTGGAGCTGAAGGCTGTCGATGCATCTGAACGCTTCTACGCTGCGCTCAAAGGCGTGACCGAGCCGGAACAGAAGCGAAAAATCATCGGCCGGGAATTTGTGGAGGTATTCAAGAACGCCTCCGCGCAGCTGGGTAAGCGCGATCATTTTGCCCAGGGCACGATCTATCCCGATGTGATCGAGAGCGGCAGCGTCAAGGGCAGCGCTGTCATCAAGAGCCATCACAACGTGGGCGGTCTGCCGGGAGAATTGGGCTTCACCAGTCTTGTCGAACCGCTGCGCATGCTGTTCAAGGATGAGGTGCGAAAGCTCGGACTCGCGCTCGGCCTTCCCGAGAGCCTCGTTTACCGCCAGCCCTTCCCGGGTCCGGGCCTTGCTATCCGCGTGATCGGCGAGCTGACGCCTGAAAAGGTGCGCATCGTGCGCGAGAGCGATAAAATTCTTCGCGAAGAG
>JAFQQU010000067.1 GCA_017410445.1 Clostridia bacterium
ACATGGTCGTCCGCCGCGAACGCATGGTTCAGCGCGACCTGAACTTCGCCATCGTCGACGAGGTGGACTCCATCCTTATCGACGAAGCGCGCACTCCCCTCATCATTTCCGGCCAGGGCGAAAAATCCACCGAGATGTACGCCCGCGCCGACCGCTTTGTCGCCCGCCTGCGCGAGGCCAAGCTGAAGGAAGAGGAAAAGAACAATCTGGGCGGTCTGGGCGCAAAGCAGCCCGAATACGAGGTGCCCGGCGATTATCTGCGCGATGAAAAGCAGAAGACCGTTGTGCTCACCGAGGACGGCGTGCGCAAGGCCGAGCAGGCCTTCGGTGTGGACAACCTGACCGATACCGCTCATGCCGAGCTGTACCACCATATCCTGCAGGCCCTGAAGGCCAACGTCATGATGAAGCGCGACGTCGATTACGTCGTCAAGGACGGTCAGGTCATCATCGTAGACGAATTCACCGGCCGCCTCATGGTGGGCCGCCGCTATTCGGACGGTCTGCATCAGGCCATCGAAGCCAAGGAGAAGGTCAAGGTCGAGCGCGAGAGCAAGACCCTCGCCACCATCACCTTCCAGAACTTCTTCCGCATGTACAAAAAGCTCTCCGGCATGACCGGTACCGCCAAGACCGAGGAAGAGGAGTTCCGCGGCATCTACGCGCTGGACGTCGTCACCATCCCGACCAACAAGCCCATGATCCGCAACGACATGAACGACGCGGTCTACATGACCGTCAAGGGCAAGTATGCCGCCGTGGTTGAAGAGGTCGTCAAGCGCCATGCGACCGGGCAGCCCGTTCTGGTCGGTACGGTATCCGTTGAAAAGAGCGAAATTCTGAGCAAGATGCTCGACATGCGCGGCGTCAAGCATGTCGTTCTGAACGCCAAGTTCCACGACAAGGAAGCCGAAATCGTCGCGCAGGCCGGCAAGAAGGGCGCGGTCACCATCGCGACCAACATGGCCGGCCGAGGCACCGACATCCTTCTGGGCGGCAACGCCGAATTCATGGCCCGCCAGAAGATGCGCATGGCCGGATACGAGGAAACCCTCATTGAGGAAGCCATGGGCCACGCCGAGGACGTTCCGCAGGAAGTGCTGGACGCGCGCGCGAAGTTCAACGAGCTGTATCAGGAGTTCCGCAAGGAGACCGACGCCGGACACGACGTGGTCAAGAAGCTGGGCGGACTGCACATCATCGGCACCGAGCGGCACGAGTCCCGCCGAATCGACAATCAGCTGCGCGGCCGCGCCGGCCGTCAGGGAGACCCGGGCTCCAGCCAGTTCTTCATCTCGCTGGAGGACGATCTGATGCGCCTGTTCGGCTCCGACCGCGTACAGCCGCTGATCAAGAGTCTGGGACTTACGGAGGATCAGTCGATCGAATACGGCATCCTCTCCAAGCAGATCGAAAATGCGCAGAAGCGCGTTGAAAGCCGCAACTACGGCATCCGAAAGAACGTTCTTCAGTACGACGACGTCATGAACCAGCAGCGCACGGTCATCTACGGCCAGCGCCATGAGGTTCTGATGGGCGGCGACATGAAGAAGCGCATCGAAGACATGCGCGAGACGCTGCTGGACGAGGCCGTCAAGCAGTACTGCGCGCAGGCGGACGATTTCGAAACATGGGACATGCAGAACCTGTCCGAATATCTTGAGCGCATTCTGGTCAAGCCCGGCTCCGTCCAGAGAATTCTAGACGGCATGTCCGAGCCGACCCGCGATCAGTTCCGCGACGCGCTGATGGCCGAGTCCAAGGCGTGGTATGCCGAGCGCGAGCAGATGATCACCGAGCTGGGCATCGACATGCGCGAATTCGAGCGCGTCGCCGTGCTGTCCTCGGTAGACCGCCGCTGGATGGATCATATCGACGCGATGGACCAGCTGCGCGAGGGCATCGGCCTGCGCGCCTACGGCCAGCGCGACCCGATCGCCGAATACAAGATCGAAGGCTTCAACATGTTTGAAGAGATGATCCGCCTGCTTCAGGAGGATACCCTGCGCCGCCTGTACTTCTCCGTCCTCGTCCGCCAGCAGCAGCCTGAGCGTCAGGAAGAAGAGCGCAAGATGGTCACCAACCATTCCGAGGAATCCTCCGCCAAAAAGCCCGCCAAGACCGGCGAAAAGGTCGGCCGCAACGATCCCTGCCCCTGCGGCAGCGGCAAAAAATACAAAGAATGCTGCGGCAGGTAGAACCTGCTGTCATGGCCTGCCGGGATGCTGAAACCGACACAGCCGGCAAAGACCGGCCGGCCGCGTCGGCGTTTTAGGAAAGCGCCTCCGATTGCCGCGCACAAAGACAGCCCGCGTGAGCGTGCGGGATTCCTAAGGGACTGGTCCCTTAGGCCGCCGGAGGCACGTAACCCCGAACTCGCATGGCGACCCGACTCCCTCCGTCACGGCTTCGCCGCGCCACCTCCCTCATGGAGGGAGGCTTAGTCCGACGCAGCCCCGCCGTTTCTCCTTCCGCCGCCCCGACTCAGAGAAAACAGTGGGAACGGACGGAACGAATTTCCGCTCAGAATACATGGGAGCGATGGAAGGGGCGGCGCAGTAATTGTGCGTCGTGCGAAGCACGCCCGGCGAAGGAGGCCTTCTGAGATTGATCGAAGATCAATCATCAGAAGCCGCCGCACGACGGGGAGCACACACCGGCGGCCACGCATTGCATCGGCGATTTCAACAGAAACTCATCGGCCTCCGCACAAGCCCCGGGGCGGTCATATGAGCCGCCTCCGCGCACACACCGTTTCCCCAAAGAAGGAGGAATCATTCCCCTTCCCCCGCCCGCCACGGAGGTATCTGTATGAATCACCTTCTCCAGCTCCCCGCCCGCATCCTCGCGCACACCGGCGCTGTCCCCACCGATCAGGAATCCATCGGCCGCTCGGGCGCAGACGTGTTCCGCATCGGGGATATGTATCTGAAAACCGCGCCGGAGGGCACGCTCCTCCGCTCGGCGCAGACGCAGGAATACTTTCATGAAAAGGGCCTTTCCTCCCCCCTGATCGACTTCGTTCAGGAGGACGGACGAGACTTTCTTCTGGTCAAGGCCGTTCCGGGCAGATACGCCTGCTCGCATGACCTCATGAGCGAGCCTGACCGCCTCGCCCGTGCGCTGGGCGAAACGGTCCGCATGCTGCATGAGACGGATTGTTCCGATTGCCCCCTTTCCTGCGCCAATGAGCGCGCGCTCATCGCCTACGAAAAAGACGCCGGAGAGCCTTACGCCGGAGACGTATCGCCCCTCCGTCAGGACGCCCTGATTCACGGGGATATGTGCCTCCCGAATATCTTCTTCGACGGATTCCGCTTCACCGGCTTCATCGACCTCGGCGACGCGGGCCCCGGCGACCGGCATTTCGACCTGTACTGGGCGATGTGGTCGCTGAGCTATAACCTCAAAACAGACCGATACAATCAACAATTCATGGACGCCTACGGACGCGATGCGTTCGACGAGACGCGCTGGCAGATCTGCGCAGCCGTTTCCAAGGGCGAATGAACGAAATAAGGAGTGAAATCAATATGTTGGAGACTGAAGTCTTTAAGCAGGGACTTTCCACGCTGCGCGACCTGATCGAGGAGTGCGGCCAGTCGCTGAACATCGAGCTTCTGAAGGAACAGCTGATCGAGTATCAGGAGGACATGGCGTCCCCCGGATTCTGGGACGAGCTGGAGCGCGCGCAGAAGATCAATCAGAAGGCGCACGCCACCGAAGAGAAGCTCAACGGCTTTAAGCGCCTGAACGAGCGCGCCGACGACCTCGAAACCCTCATCGAGCTGGCCGACGAAGCCGAGGATACCGACATGGTGTCCGAAATCGAAGAGGAGTTCAACGCGCTCAAGGCTGATCTGGAAGCGCTGAGGCTGACCACCCTCCTCAAGGATGAATACGACTCGAACGACTGCATTCTGGCGCTGCATGCCGGCGCGGGCGGAACCGAGGCGCAGGACTGGACGCAGATGCTGTACCGCATGTACACCCGCTTCGCCGCGCGCAAGGGCTTCACCGTCAAGGAGCTGGATATGCTGGACGGCGACGAGGCCGGCATCAAGTCCGTCACCTTCGAAGTATCCGGCGAATATGCCTACGGCTTCCTGAAGAGCGAGCGAGGCGTGCATCGCCTGGTCCGCATCTCCCCGTTCGATTCGAACGCACGCCGCCAGACCTCCTTCTCCTCGCTGGACGTCGCCCCGGTCATCGAGGACGACGGCGAGATCGAGATCAAAATGGAAGACCTGCGCATCGATACCTACCGCGCGTCGGGCGCCGGCGGACAGCACGTTAACCGTACCGACTCCGCCGTCCGCATCGTGCATAACCCGACGGGCATCGTCGTTCAGTGCCAGAATGAGCGCTCTCAGGTTCAGAATAAGGAAATGTGCTTCCGCATGCTGCGCGCCAAGCTGGCCGAGCTTAAGGAGCAGGAGAGAATGCAGCAGATGGCCGACGTCAAGGGAGAGATGAAGAAGATCGAATGGGGCAGCCAGATCCGCTCCTACGTCTTCCAGCCCTATACGCTGGTCAAGGACCTGAGAACCGGCTACGAAGTCGGCGATATCAACTCGGTCATGGACGGCAACCTCGAAGGGTTCGTCACCTCCTACCTGCAGATGGCCACCCGCCCGGCAGAAAACAACTGATCATCTTTCCGCCGTACAGCCGAAACCGGCTCTTCCGCCGGTCTGCGGCGTTTTGAGCAATCCGCAGGCTGCATTCTGAGTTTGCTTTTGCAGAGGCTTCGGGGGGGTTTTGATTCTTCCCCTGAAGCCCCTCCATACTCTACCCTGATCAGGAAACAGCCTGTCCGCAATTCCTCCGCCCGCACCCCGTTCAGCGGCCGCGGGCAATATATCGCAAAAACAGATCGGAGCTCCCCATGCATCGACTCTCCGCTTTCCTCCTCACCGTCTCCCTGTTTCTCATCCTCCTCGGCGGCGCGTTCCTCGGCTTCGAACAGGTTGCCCTCGATTCCGCCGCCTACGACCGCATCCAGTCGGGCATTGGCCATTACGACTACATCGGCCTTTCCCCCGACGCACAGTCCCGCGTGAACGTCGTCCTCGCCGACTACCTCGCAGGCCGCCGACAGGACGTCGATATCGAAGAATCCCTCCTCGGCGTCACTCAGCAGGTCTTCAATGCCGACGAAAAGGCCCATATGGCCGACGTCTATAACCTCTTCGTCCTCGAGCGCACCGTGCGCACATCCTGCCTCGCCGCAGGCTGCATTCTTCTGCTCGCTTCCGCCTGTCTGGCCCGGAAACACATTATCCGAGCATTCGTCAGCGCCCTCAAAGCGATCTTTCTCCTTCTTCTCACCCTCGCAACCGCCCTCGTTCTCCTCTGGACGACGAGCGGCTTCAACCGGCTCTTCATCCTCTTCCATGAGCTGCTCTTTACCAATGACCTCTGGCTCATGGACCCGCGCACCGACGCCATGATCCGCATGTTCCCTGCGGAATTCTTCATGCAGATCGCCAGCGAATCCGGCATTTCGGCGCTCATATACGGCCTTGCATTCACCGCCGCGGCATGGCTCATCCCCGTCGCCGCCGGCTCCATCATACATCATCCCCGGAGGAAACAAACGCCATGACTTATCAGGAATCCGTCCGCGCACAGGCTGAAAAGCTGATCGCCTCCGGCCACGCGCGCATCCTCGCCATTGAATCCAGCTGCGACGAGACCGCCGCCGCCATCATCGAGGACGGCAGAAAGCTCGTCTCCTCCGTCATCGCCTCGCAGATCGATATGCACGCGCTCTACGGCGGCGTCGTGCCCGAAATCGCTTCCCGCATGCACGTGGAGGCGCTCGACCCGCTGTGCGATCAGGCGCTCGAGCAGGCCAATATGACCATGAACGACGTCGACGCCATCGCCGTCACCTACGGCCCCGGCCTGGTCGGCGCATTGCTGACCGGCGTTGCATGGGCCAAGGCCTTCGCCTATGCCAGAAACCTCCCCCTCATCCCCGTCAACCACATCGAGGGACATGTCAGCGCCAACTATATCGCCCACCCTGACCTCGAGCCGCCCTTCATCTGCCTCGTGGCCTCGGGCGGACACAGCCATATCGTCCGCGTGGACGATTACGGCTCCTATACCATTCTCGGCGGCACCACGGACGATGCGGCCGGCGAGGCCTTCGACAAGGTGGCCCGCGTGCTGAACATCCCCTATCCCGGCGGCCCGCTGCTCGACAAGCTGGCCGAGGAGGGCGACGACCGCGCCTATACCTTCCCCAAGGTCGTCACGCCCCGCCCCTATGACTTCTCCTTCAGCGGCCTCAAGACCGCCGTCATCAATCAGGCGCACAACCTCCGCCAGCAGGGCGAGGAAATCCGCGCCGCTGACTTCGCCGCTTCCTTCCGCCGCGCCGTTGTGGACTCCCTGTCCAAAAAAGCGGTCGCCGCCTGCAAGGATACCGGCATCACCCGCCTGGCGCTGGCCGGAGGCGTCGCCAGCAACCGGCTGCTGCGCCGCGAAATCGAACGCCGGGGAAAGAAAGCCGGGTTGGACGTGTTCATGCCGCCCGCCATCCTCTGCACCGACAACGCCGCCATGATCGGCAGCGCCGCGTTCTATCAGCTGATGAAGGGCTCTGTCGCCTCACTCGACCTGAACGCCATCCCCGCGCTCGGGCTCATGTAATCCCCAAAGAAAAACTCCATATCCTCACAGGACGGGAACGCACGCGCTCCCGTCTTTTTTCTTTGGTTCTTCCCGAAAAGTTGTGGGAATTATTCGCAGCCAGAGACTTCCCTGTGCAATGCGCCGTCTTACAACCCCTCCGGCGCTCACGCGCCACCTCCCCTTGCACAGGGGAAGCTGGAGCCGCCATCCTGCAAGTTTCCGTGAAGAGCCGTTTTCATTTTCCCCAAAGAAACCTTATCTCCTCATTCTGACGCCGGAATTCCCCAACAGCCCTCCCCAAAGAATTCTCAAATCTCCAAAGCGCATCCTTCTCTCCCCCGTTATCCCCGAAAACACGCTGCTTCCCCTTGTGGAAAACCCTGTTTTTCCACTTATCCACAGGATCCGTCTGTTAATTCCCCACAGATTCACACAGCCTCCCACAAGTTTTCCACACTCACATGTGGAAAATGGGGATAACTTTCTCCCCAAAGAGCGACATATTTCTGTCAAATCTGTCACAATTCCGCAGAAAACTTTCGCGTTTGTGTCGATTTCGACCGGTTTTCCCCCGTTTCAACCGCGTAATTCACAGCCATATCCCCCACTTTTCCACAGTTGCCTGTGGAAATTATGGATAACTTTACACCATTACCCCCTTGACAGGCCCGAATTCCACCGTCCCCAAAGAATTACCTGTGGAAAACTCCTTTCCCAAAGACTTTTTTCCACATTCCCGGCCGTTTTCTTTTTTCCCAAAGACTTCTCCGCCGCTCACCGCTCCTTCCCGCCGCGCAGGATATCCCTTCTTTTAATACACGGAAATCTTGCGCCCTTCCCCCGTATCTGCTATAATAGGAAATAGTGGGTTACTCTGCTCATTATGAATATTACGGGAGGGCACATACATGAAAAAGCTCAACCTTCTGGGTTTCGACTTCGGCGCTTCCAGCGGTCGCGCCATGCTGGGCGTATATGACGGCAAGACCATCGAACTGACTGAGATTCATCGTTTCTCCAACGACCCGGTCATGATCAACGGCCGCTTTGTCTGGGACGTACAGCGCCTCTTCTTCGAGATGAAGGCCGGTCTGGTCAAGTGCGCCAAGGCGGGCATCAAGCTGGACGGCATCGGCATCGATACCTGGGGCGTTGACTACGGCCTGCTCGATCAGAACGGCGCTCTTCTGGGCATCCCGGTCAACTACCGCGACGCCCGCACCGACGGCATGATGGAAGAAGCCTTCAAGATCATGCCCAAGGAGGAAATCTTCGAGAAAACCGGCCTGGCCTTCATGCAGTTCAACACGCTGTATCAGCTGCTGGCCATGAAGAAGATGGGCGACAAGACCCTCGATATGGCCGAGAAGATGCTCTTCATGCCCGACCTCCTCGCTTACTTCCTGACCGGCGAGATGGGCACCGAATATACCATCGCCTCCACCAGCCAGCTGATCGATCCTCACACCCGCGACTGGGCGTGGGATATCTTCGAGAAGTTCGGCCTGCCCAAGAATATCCTGACCGACATCCAGCCGGCCGGCACCGTCCGCGGCGTGCTGCTCAAGCAGATCGCCGATGAGTGCGGCGTGGGCCAGGTCCCGGTCATCGCCGTCGGCTCTCACGACACCGCCTCCGCCGTTGCCGCTGTTCCCGCCAAGAAGGACAGCAAGTTCGCCTACATCTCCTCCGGCACCTGGTCCCTGCTGGGCGCCGAGCTGGACAAGCCCCTCAGCGACGTGGCCGTCATGGAAGCCAACTACACCAACGAGGGCGGCATCAACGGCACCACGCGCCTTCTGAAGAACATCATGGGCCTGTGGATGATCAACGAGTCCAAGCGCGAATGGGACCGCCGCACCGACGCGGTGGACTTCCCCACTCTGGTCAAGATGGCCGCCGAAGCCCCCGCTTTCAAGGCCGTCATCGACGTGGACGATCCCCGCTTCCTCGCCCCCGGCAACATGCCCGCCCGCATTCAGGAATACTGCCGCGAAAAGGGCCAGCCCGTTCCGGAAGGCCGCGGCGAAATCACCCGCGTAATCTACGAGTCCCTGGCGCTCAAGTACCGCTGGGCCATCGAGCGCCTTGAGAAGGACATGCTGGGCCACGGCGTCGACGTGCTGCACATCGTCGGCGGCGGCTCCAACAACCTGATGCTCAACCAGATGACCGCCAACGCCATCAAGCGCCCGGTCATCGCCGGCCCGTCCGAGGGCACTGTTATCGGCAACCTGCTCGTTCAGGCCATGGCGCTGGGCGAAATCAAGGATCTGCCGCAGCTGCGCGAGGTCGTCGCCGCTTCCTTCGAGAACAAGACCTTCCTGCCCGAGGGCGATACCTCCGCGTGGGACGAGGCCTACGAGCGTCTGCTCGCCCTGAATTAACGCATGACGAATTTCAGCGAATTCCCGCACGGCCAGCTGCCGGGCTCTCTGGAGCTGGCCTATCTGGGAGATACCATCTATGATCTGTACGTCCGCCGCCGTCTGGTGATCGGGGGCGGACGCATGAAGGATCTCCACCGCGCCGCCGTCTCTCAGGTGCGCGCCTCCGCGCAGAGCGAAGCGCTCGGCCGCGTCGAGGGCATGCTCACCGAGGAGGAACAGGGCGTCGTGCGCCGTGCGCGCAATGTCAAGCAGTCGGTTCCCAAGAGCGCAACGCCCGGCGAGTATCACCGCGCGACCGCGTTCGAGGCGCTGCTGGGCTACCTCTATCTGACGCATCAGACAGAGCGCCTCAATGAAATTCTCACCACCGCCAACCCCGACAAGGAGAACGCGAATGCCTGAAGTACATCCGAATGTCACGCTGATCCGCTATACGCCCGCGCCCGAAGAGCTGGTTGCGCTGGCCGGCAAGCTCTGCTATTCCCCCGCGACCCTTGAGGACCTCGCGGAGGGCGTCGCCGAGCAGGATCAGACCAAATACCTGACCAAGCTGACCGACATGGGCCATCTCTCCCCCATCGAGCACGCCTCCTTCACCTTCGGCATTGAGGGCGTGTCCCGTACGCTGCTGGCCCAGATCACCCGGCACCGCATCGCCAGCTTCTCCGTCCAGTCCCAGCGCTATGTGGCGCTCGGCGGAGACGACGCCGGCTTTGATTACATCGTTCCCCCGACGATCGCCGCGCTGGGCGAGGACGCCGTGAATGAATATCACCGCCAGATGGAAACAATGGATAAGTGGTATCAGGAATGGCGCGTGAAGCTGGGCGGCGGCAGATCCTCCAACGAGGACGCCCGGTTCGTGCTGCCCAACGCAGCCGCCACCCGCATCGTCATGACGATGAACGCCCGCGAGCTGATCCATTTCCTCTCATTGCGCTGCTGCAACCGCGCGCAGTGGGAAATCCGCGAGATCGCATGGCGCATGCTCGAGCTGGCCTATGAGGCCGCGCCCAGCCTGTTCGGCAAGGCCGGCCCCGCCTGCCTCATGGGCAAATGCCCCGAGGGCAAGATGACCTGCGGCAGAATGGCCGAGGTCCGCGCCCGTCACGACGCCATGAAAGAGCGCCGCTGACGGAAGTCCCCCTTAAAAACATGCATTCAACCAACCATATGGAGGAAAACTATGCCTTACGATCGCAACAACAACCGCCGCGGCCCCGGCGGCTCCGACCGTTACGACCGCTATGACCGCGGTCCGCGCACCGGCGCGCCCAAGAAGAACGTTCCCCCGTCCCGTCAGGACGACGGCCCCCGCTACGGCCGCCCCGGCCCCAAACCCATGGACCGCTTCGACCGACCCGGCCGTCCGGGTCCCAAGCCCGGCCCGCGCCCCGCGCGCCCGATGGCTCCGCGTCCCGCGAGACCGATTCCGGTTCCCCCGGCGGTTCCGGTCGCGCCCGCGCCCACCCATAACGACCTCGAAATGCCCGAGAACCTGCTGGTCGGCCGCAATCCGATCCGCGAGGCCATCAAGTCCGGCCGCGATATCGAAAAGCTGCTGGTCATGAAGGGCGAGCTGAGCGGTTCCGCCCGCGAGATCGTCGCCCGCGCCCATGAGGCCCGCATCATCGTTCAGGAAGTGGACAAGATCCGTCTGGACGCCATCTATCCGCATCATCAGGGCATGCTGGCCTTCGTGTCGGCCGCCAAGTACGCCTCCCTCGAGGATATCTTCGAAACCGCCGAAGAGCGCGGCGAAGAGCCTCTGGTCGTGGTTCTGGACGGCATCACCGATCCGCATAACCTGGGCGCCATCGTCCGCTCCGCCGAGTGCGTCGGCGCGCACGGCGTCATCATCCCCGAGCGCCGCTCTGTCGGCCTGACCCCGGCCGCCGTCAAGGCTGCCGCCGGCGCGTGCGAATATATGAACGTCGTCCGCGTGGTCAACCTCAACCGCACGCTGGAAGACCTGAAGGCCCGCGGCCTGTGGATCGTTGGCGCGACCATGGACGGCGAGGACGTATCCACCGCCAATCTGTCCGGCCCGCTGGCTCTGGTCATCGGCGCGGAAGGCGAGGGCATCTCCCAGCTGGTCGAGAAGAACTGCGATATGAAGGTATCCCTGCCGATGCGCGGTCACATCGAGTCTCTGAACGCCTCGGTGGCTGCCGGCGTGCTGCTGTATGCCGTGCTTGACGCGCGCCGCCGCTGACAATGGCTGCCGGAAAGAAACGGCTCCTGATCGTAGACGGATATAATGTGCTGGGCGCATGGCCGGAGCTGTCCAAGGGCAGGCCTCTGGCCGACGCCCGCGACGACCTCATCCGACGGCTTCATGACTACGCCGGATACACCGGGCAGCGGGTGATTCTGGTCTTCGACGCATGGCAGTCCGACCGGCTGGCCAGAAGCGAAGAGGACCATGGCCTATTGCAGGTGGTATTCACCTCAAAGGGCGAGATGGCCGACCATTACATCGAGCGGCTGTGCGACGAGTATGCCCGTAAGGTGGAGCTGGGCCGGCTTGAGCTGCGCGTCGCCACCTCCGACGGCGTCGAGCAGACAGTCGTCATGGGCCGCGGCGCAGTCCGCCTGAGCTCGCGCGAGCTGATCCGCGAAATCGGCCAGAGCCGCAGCGCAGGCGCAGCCTATGCCAAACCCGCCTTCAAATCGGCGCGCAGCACGATTATGGAGCGCGTGCCCGAGGAGGTACGCTTGCAGCTGGAAAAGCTGAGACGAGGAGAAAATTGAATGGATTTAAACGAACGCTTCTGCGATATGACCGATGAAGAGATCGTGCTGCTGGCTCAGGAGCCGGACGGCGCGGCCCTTGAATATCTGCTGAACAAATACAAGAACTTCGTGCGTTCCCGCGCGCGGAGCTACTTCCTCATCGGCGCGGACCACGAGGATATCGTTCAGGAGGGCATGATCGGCCTGTATAAGGCGATCAGAGACTTCAAGACCGATAAACTCGCCTCCTTCCGGGCCTTTGCGGAGCTGTGCATCACCCGGCAGATCATCACGGCCATCAAAACCGCCACGCGTCAGAAACACATTCCGCTCAATTCCTATATTTCTCTCAACAAGCCCATCTACGACGAGGAAAACGACCGGACGCTGCTGGACGTCATCTCCGAGGAAATCCAGTCCAACCCCGAGGAGCTGCTCATCTCTCAGGAAGACCTCGCCCTGATTGAGGGCCGCATCGGCGAGATGCTCTCCCCCCTCGAAAAGCAGGTGCTCCTGAGATATCTGGACGGCAAATCCTACCAGGAAATCTCCGACGAGCTGGGCCGCCATGTCAAATCCATCGACAACGCCCTTCAGCGCATCAAGCGCAAGATGCAGGGCTTTCTGGACGAGACCCGGCGGGACTGATCCGGTTAATCTCTCTTCGCGCTGCCGGACGGATTGCTCTCTGTGCGGCAGCCCTATTTATGTCCGGAAATATTTCTCCATGAACAAAACTCCGTTTATGCCCCTTGACAAATCCGCCGCGGGCGAATAAACTGGATAATTATCGAATCCTACAGGAAGCAGGAGAAAAAAATGGATCCGTTCCGTCATGAAATGAACGAGCTGCTGGTCAGCACGTATCGCGAAATCAACCGAATTGAAGAGCTGGTGCTCCGCCGCTTGAGCAAGAATACGCTCAGCATCGCGGAGCTTCACATGCTGGACGCCATCGGCCGCACCGGCTGCACCGTGACGGACATCGCCCGCAGCATGGGCATCTCCATGCCCTCGGCCACCATCGCCGTCAAAAAGCTTGAGCAGAAGGGCTATGTCACCAAGGACCGCGACCCGGACGACGCCCGCCGCGTCTGCATCCGGCTGACCCTCGAAGGCCGCAAGGCCGAGGCGGCGCATCACTGGTTCCACCGGCAGATGGTAAGCAACATCGAAAAGGCATTCTCTCAGGATGAAAAGGACATGCTGCTCAAGACCGTCAATGCGATGAACTCCTTCTTCACCGAAAAGGCGCACGAGCTGGAGCGGATTTATTCGCTCGACAACGAGAATCCCTCGGTGCTGGATGCGGACCAGCTCAGCCAGAGCGACGCTCCCGACGAAGCCTGACGCGTCTCTCCCCCCATACACACAAAGCGGACGAAGCATCTCGCCTCGTCCGCTCTTTCTGTTATATCTCCTTATCCTCAGCCGCCGTTTTCCTCCAGCAGCGCCCGGATAACCTTCCTTCTCAAGCCGTTCCCGATCACGTTCACGCCGATTTCGCCGCTTGAGGGCACAATCTCAATCTGCCCGGGCGCCGCGTTGACCGTCAGCCGCCCCTCTTCGGACTGCACCGTTCCCTTCACGCGCAGAACAGCGCCCGCTTCGCCTCCGAACAGCGCTTCCACCGCGCGCGTCAGCCCTTCCCGGGTAAACCGCCCCGAAGGATACGCCACCGCGGACTGAAACAGCGTCGAATGATCCGTCCGGTCGCGCTCATGCGCACGCCGCACCGGCGCGCACTCCATGAGCCTGTCAAAATCGATCCTTGCCCCGTCAAACGCCGGCGGCATCGCGCCCAGGAGCCCGGCGAGCTTCTCCTCCGCCCGGCCGATGCTCCCCTGCGGCACAACATCCGTATGACTCCACACCACCGCGCCCGCGCAGGCCAGCTCGGAAATGAGAACCTGCTCCGCTGCGCCGCTCATGCTGTCCATCGCCGCCGGGTTCACGACGCCCGCCATGAAGCCGTATTCCGCCGCTTCCTTCAGGCCGGGGCTGTCCATGATGTCAAAGAAATCATCCGCATTGAACACGCCCGAGGGCTCCACGATGATCCGCTCGGCCTCTCCGGCCAGCTCCAGCAGCAGATTGTGGAAATTCACCTTCTGGCCGCAGCAGATGCAGCCGCCCGACAGCTCACGCACGTTTCCGCCCAGAATGGACGCGTCCACGCCCGCCGCGCCGAATTCGTTTTCTATCACCATATAGGAAATACCACGCCGATCGAGGTACTCCATGTACTTGCGGATCAGCGTGGTCTTGCCCGCGCCGAGGAATCCGGTGATCAGATCCACCCGGGCGCGTTTCTTATTTTCCATATTTTCCGTAGGTCTTGGCGATGTCGATCATGCGCTGCGCACGGTCGAAGGTCGCGTTGGCCGGATATTCGCAGCCGGTCGCCAGCATGAAGCCGCCGCCCTTGGCCATGGCGTCGATCTGGTCGGTGCACTGCTGATCCCATTCCTCGTCGGTGCCGATGACCGCGCTGGCCGGGGTGACCGCGCCGATCAGGAATACCTTGTCGCCGTACTTTTCCTTGCACTCGGCGAAATCCTTGCAGTCATCCGGCGGATACAGGAAGGAGATGGCCGTGGGATTCATCTTCTCGATCTGAATGTCAAAATAGACTCTCTGGCCGCAGTTGTGAATCATCGGCTGGCAGCCGTGCTCGCGGACGACGTCGGCCAGCTCGCCGGCGAAATCGCCCTCCATCTCGGCCCACATGTCCTTGGACATGATCGAGCCGGAGGCAAACAGCGTGTCGAACATGACCGCGTCAACGCCGGTGTCGCAGATGGCCGCGACATATTCCTTCAGCGTCTCGTTCACGCGGCCTACCGCGTCGCGGACCGCGTCCGGATCGTCGTACAGGTCCATATACATGTCCTGCTGGCCGCGCATCATGGACAGAACGCCCAGCGGGCCGAATACGAAGGCGATGATGGGCATCTGGCCCTTCTTCTCCGCAACCAGCTTTTTGCACACGTCGATGTGCATCATCATGCGCTTGGAATTGCGGTAGTCAACCTTCTGAATCTTTTCGTAATCCTCGATATCCTGAACCAGACAGTCCGAATAGTCCGGATGCGCCGCTTCGTTCTCGGGGAAGATGATCTTCTGGCCCCACGCGTCGCACTCGACGGACAGGTCGATCAGAGTAACCAGGCAGTCCAGCTCGAAATCCTCGGCGGACTTCAGAAGCGCCTTGGCGCAGGCGTCCGCGTCGGTGGACCATACGGGGTAGCTGACGCCGGTCAGATTGCGGGTAACGCCGCTCAGGATGGGATATACCGGCACCCGGTCGGCCTCTTTATTCTGCATGGCAAGAAGAACACGTTCCATAGAAGTCATAGACTATTCCTCCAGTCTCATGTTGTACTCATAACTCCACCCCCTAAGTATATCTCTATTTCCCTGCCAAAAGCTAGAATATCTTTGCAATTCTTGGCACAATATTTCGATCCTTCCGACCTTTCTTTGCATTTTTTCCGGACATCTGATATACTGATATCAACACATTGCCGGGCCTGATTTAACCGGCGTCATTTCCGCCCGGAAAGGAGGCAGATCCATGAATGAACAGCTGCTCAGACGCTGCGTCGACTTTGCCACGCATCTCTCCGCGCTGACCGGCATCGGCGGCTGCGTCGTGGATTCTGCGGAAGGCAAAATCGTCTGGCTGGAGGAGGAGAACCGGTTCTGCAGCGGATGCACCCATCCGCGCTGTCAGGCCGCGCATACCTATCAGTACGGCGTCAGCGAAGCCGGGCGCTGGGACGGACAGTATGTCTATTACTGTCCGCTCGGGCTGGTGTTTGCCGCAGCGGCCGTCCTCGAAGAAGGCGGCGCTATTGCCGGAGGCGTCACGATGGGGCCGGCGGTCATCGGCGAAATGCAGGATACGCTCTCCGAATTGGCTGATCATTCCATGGCCGAGCGGGTCGCCTCGCTTCCCGAAATTGATCCCGCCCGCGTCAGAAGCCTTGCGCATGTGCTCCGCTCGGGCGCAGAGGCGGCGGCCGGCAGCGTCGCCGGGCATGTGGAGGGCATTCTCCGGTATGAGCAGGATAAGCTGCTCTCCGCCATCTATTCCGCGCGCGACCGGCTGACCTCGGGCCGGTGGGAAAACGCATATCCCATCGAATACGAAAAGCAGCTCCGGCAGACGGTCATCGCGGGTGATAAGCAGGGCGCGCAGCGGCTGCTCAACGAGCTGCTGGGCCATATCTACTGCTCGGATGATTTCGATCTGGTGCGCATCCGCCCGCGCGTCATCGAGCTGATCGTCGTGCTCTCGCGCGCCTCCATCGACGCCGGCGCGGACAGCAGAGAGGTGTTCCTCTATAACGACGCCTACATGCAGCAGATCAACAACTTCACCGATATCGAGGAACTCTCCGTCTGGATCACCGGAGTCATGCACCGGTTTATCCAGAATTCCTTCGATTTCGCGCAGATCAAACATTCGGACGTGGTCTTCAAGGCCATGGAATATATCCGGCAGAATTACGACCATAAGCTCTCGCTCGACGATATTGCGCAGCATGTCTATCTCAGCCGCTCCTATCTCTCTTCGCTCTTCCGGGAGGAATCCGGACAGACGCTGTTCTCCTATATCAATCAGGTGCGCGTGGAGAAGAGCAAGCTGTTCCTCATGGATCCCTCCGTCAGCCTAGCCGAGGCGGCGGCGCTGTGCGGCTTTGAGGATCAGAGCTATTTCACCAAGGTTTTCCGAAAGATCACCGGCCTTTCGCCCAAGCAGTACCGCGACCGCAGCACCGCCAAATAGAAAGATTTTTTAACGGCGAACGGCGAAATATCTTCCAAATCCCCGAAATATTTTACTATCTTTTCACCCTGTACGTCCCCTATAATGTTGTTATAGCTTCAATCCCAACGACTAATTACATGGAGGGAACACACCATGAGCAATTTTGCTGAAATTTCCGCCGCGCTGCAGAAGGGCCGCGCGAAGATCGTCAAGCAGCTGATCGAGCAGGCTCTGGCCGAAGGCGCTCAGCCCAACGAAATCATCGAAGGCGCTCTGCTGGACGGCATGAGCATCGTCGGCGAGAAGTTCAAGAACAACGAAGTTTTCGTTCCCGAGGTTCTGATCGCTGCCCGCGCCATGAACGCCGGCATGGATCTGCTGAAGGCTCATATGGCCGCCGACGGTCTGGAGACCAAGGGCACTGCCGTTCTGGGCACCGTTAAGGGCGACCTGCACGACATCGGCAAGAACCTGGTCAAGATCATGATGGAAGGCAAGGGCCTGAAGGTCATCGACCTGGGCGTTGACGTATCCGCCGAGAAGTTCGTCGAAGCTGCCATCGAGAATAAGGCCAACCTGATCTGCTGCTCCGCTCTGCTGACCACCACCATGAGCGAGATGAAGGCCGTTGTCGACCTGTGCACCGAGAAGGGCATCCGCGATCAGGTTAAGATCATGATCGGCGGCGCTCCCGTAACCCAGAGCTTCTGCGACTCCGTCGGCGCTGACTGCTACACTGCCGACGCCGCTTCCGCGTCCGACGCCGCTCTGGCCTTCTGCAAGTAATCATATACGCCTCACATTCGGGAACTGCATCTGCGGTTCCCTTTTTTGTCGGCCGGTCTGCTGATTCCGCCGCTCCGCTCCGCACAAACATAACCCGCGTGAGCGTGCGGGATTCTCAAGGGACTGGTCCCTTGAGCCGCCGGAGGCACGTAACCCTGAACTCGCCGCGCCGCCGGACAAAGCCTGCATCGTCTGCGCCCTTTTCCCGCCCGGACAAAGAAACGAACGAGCCGCAGGATACCGGCCCGCACCACGCCCAGTGGGAGCGGGCAATGTGTATCGAAGATATACATTGCCTCCCGGGCGGGACAGTAACTGCGCGTCGTGCGAAGCACGCCCGGCGAAGGGGATCTTCTGAGATTGATCGAAGATCAATCATCAGAAGCCGCCGCACGACGGGGAGCGCACACAGACGCCCGCGCATTGCATCGGCGCCTTCAAAAGAACCTCCGGAAGGTTTCATCAAAGGCCCCGCTTTCCGCAAAACTCCAGCGCCTTCAAAAGACCCCCGCAGCTTTCATTAAAACCCTACTATCCATAAAACTCCGGCGTTTTCAAAAAAACCCCGGAACCCGCACTCTCCCCATTCCCACTGCTCACTCCCCCAAATACATCCACTTTCCGAAAGGAGCTGTAATCCCCATGCGCGAAGAAGAAAGAATCATGGCCGGCATCATGTTCTGCCCCGGCGATCCGGAGCTCAGAGCCATCAAGCTGAAGACGCATAACCTCGACGTGGACTATAACCAGACCCATGAGGACGAAACCGAAAAGCGCGCCGCCATTCTGAAGGAAATCCTCGGCGAAATGGGCGAAGGCTCCTTCATTCAGGGCCCCATCGCCTTCCATTACGGCAAGCACACCAGAATCGGCAAGCGCTTCTTCGGAAACTTCAACCTCACCATTCAGGACGACGCGCCCGTCACCATCGGAGACGACTGTAACTTCGGCCCGAACGTCACCATCGTCACGCCCTGCCATCCCATGCTCCCCGAGGAACGCAAGAGGCTGATGTGCGGGGACGGCGTGGTCCGCAGGCTGTGCTATGCCAAGCCGGTCACCATCGGAAACGACTGCTGGTTCGGCGCAAACGTCGTCGTCTGCCCGGGCGTCACCATCGGAGACGGCTGCGTCATCGGCGCGGGCAGCGTCGTAACGCGCGATATCCCGCCCATGAACTTTGCCGCCGGCAACCCCTGCCGCGTCATCCGCGAGCTGACCGAGGCCGACAGCATGAAATACAAGCCCGAGATCATGGGCGATAAACGAGTGATCGAATAACAAAAGGCTCCGGTTTTCCGGAGCCTTTTTCTTATGCCTTTTTATACAGTTCCAGCCAGCTTTCCCGCACCGCGTCCCACGAATACAGGCGGGGGAACAGCGCGCGCTGCTCCTGTGTAAGCCCATTGAGCTTTCCGTCCATCGCCAGGCTGATGAGTTTTGGGATTTCGCCAAACTCCGTAAATTCCGCAAGGGGCGGGATGCCCATGTCCGCAAGCTGCGGATACTGCAGCCACTGACCCTTGATCACGCAGGCTCCGGCGTACAGGTACTCCTGCATGCTGGCGGAGAACGCATCGGTCTTGATGGCCAAAACGAACACATCTGCGCTCAGGCGCAGCATTGCGCTTTCCTCCGGGCCCATAAACCGGGTGAGCGAAACCGTCTGGCACGGCAGGCGCGCGGCGATCTCGCGGGTCTTTGCCACGTAGACGGAGTCGTTTTCTCCATAGGTCTGCTGCAGGATAAGGGTCATGCGCTCCAGCTTTTCCCCGGGCAGT
>JAFQQU010000068.1 GCA_017410445.1 Clostridia bacterium
CAGACCCGCGAGGAAATCCGCCGCATCCAGAAGGAAACCAAAATCACTACCATCTTCGTCACCCACGATCAGGAGGAGGCCATGTCCATCTCCGATCTGATCGTCGTCATGAAGGCGGGCGTCGTTCAGCAGATCGGTAAGCCTCAGGAGGTCTACGACAGCCCGGTCAATCTCTTCGTCGCCAAGTTCCTGGGCACCCCGCCCATCAACGTATTCCGCGGCGAAGTGAAGGGCGGAAAGCTCTTCATCGGCGGCGCCTGCGTTCTGGACGTTCCCGGCGCGGCGGATCAGGAGGTTTATGCCGCCATCCGTCCCGAGGGCTTCATCCTCGACCATAACGGCCCGCTGACCTGTAAGCTGACCGAGGTCGAAGTCATGGGCCGCGACATCACCGTCGTCTCGACCCACAAGGACTGCGAAAACACCGAAATCCGCTCCATTATCAGCGCGGAAAACAAGGTCGCCGAGGGCGCGAAGGAAGTGTCTTTCTCCATCAAGCCCAATAAGGTCTTCCTCTTCAGCCGCGAAACCGAAGCGCGGATCCCGTTCGACGCAGAGTAACACGGAGGCTGTGCATATGGAATACAAGAGTTGGAAGGGCTGGCTGTATCTGCTGCCCGCTGTCCTGTTCCTCGGATTCTTCATGGTATACCCTCTGATCGACGTATTCATCTACTCCTTCGAGGAGGGCTATAACTCCGCCTCGCAGACCTATCTGGGCGTGGGCGGCTACAACTACGAATACGTGCTGCACGATCCCTACTTCCTGCAGGCGGTCAAAAACACCTTCATCCTCGTCATCTTCACCGTGCCGATCTCGACCGGCCTGGCGCTTCTGATCTCCGTGGGCCTCAATTCCATCGAGAAGCTCAGAAACCTCTATCAGACCGTCTACTTCCTGCCCTATGTCACCAACACGCTGGCCGTGGGCCTCGTATTCATGATCCTCTTCAAGAAGACGCCCTACACGGACGGCCTTGCCAACCTCGTCATCAGCTGGTTCGGCGGCGGAACGGTGGACTTCATCGACGGCCCCTACTGGGCGAAGATGTTCGTTCTGTGCTTCTACACGGTCTGGGTGGTCATGCCCTTCAAGATCCTGATTCTGACCAGCGCGCTGGCCTCGGTCAACCCGGACTACTACAAAGCCGCCCGGGTGGACGATACCTCCCGCCTGCGCATGTTCACCCGCATCACCCTTCCCATGATCTCCCCGACGCTGTTCTACCTGATCATCACCGGCTTCATCGGCGCGTTCAAGGCCTACAGCGACGCGGTCGCCCTCTTCGGCACCGACCTCAACGCCGCCGGCATGAACACCATCGTCGGCTATGTCTACGACATGCTGTACGGCAACAGCGGCGGCTATCCGTCCTATGCGTCCGCCGCGGCGATCATCCTGTTCGCCATCGTCCTGACGATCACGTGCATCAACCTCATGATCAGCAAGAAGCACGTTCACTATTAGAGAGGGCTGAAAGTATGGGCAAGCAAGTCGATTATGAAAGAATAGAGCGGGCGGCGCGCACCCGCAAGATCTGCTCCAATACGGTCGTCTATGTCCTTCTGACCGTGTGGGCGATCATGGTTCTGTTCCCGTTTTACTGGATGGTGCTGACCTCCTTCAAGAGCTACGGCGCCTATAACTCCGAATACATCCCCCAGCTGTTCACAACGTCTCCCACCGGCGAGAACTACGCGCAGGCCTTCACCGCGGTGCCGCTGGCCCGATATTTCACCAACACCATCATCTTCACCGTCGGCACGACGGCCCTCATGATGATCGTGACCGTGCTGGCCGCCTTCGCCTTTGCCCGGCTCAATTTCCGGGGCAAGAACGCGGCGTTCGTCGCCTTCCTGTCGCTGATGATGATTCCCAACGAGCTGGTCATCATCACCAACTTCGTCACCATCACCGACATGAACCTGAGAAACACCTTCCTGGGCCTCATCCTCCCTTCCGTCACCTCGGTCTTCTACATTTACCTTCTGAAGGAGAACTTCGCGCAGATTCCCGACGAGCTCTACTACGCGGCCAAGGTGGACAACACCTCGGACTTCAAGTATCTCTGGAAGGTCATGATCCCCATCTGCCGCCCGACCATCATCACCATCGCCATCCTGAAGGTCATCGAGTGCTGGAACTCCTATGTCTGGCCCCGCCTGATCACCGACGACCAGATGTATTTCCTGGTCTCCAACGGCATTCAGGAAATCCGCGAAAACGGCTTCGGCCGCGAGAATATCCCCGCGATGATGGCCGCCGTCGTGGTCATCTCGGTTCCGCTGATCATCCTGTTCCTGATCTTCCACAAGAAGATCATGGCGGGCGTTGCGAGAGGAGGCACCAAGGGATGAGAAACATCAGAAAATGCGCGGCCCTCATTATGGTTCTTCTGCTGGTCTGCCTCATGACGACCGGCTGCCACGGTTCGCGCGATCTCAAGGGCTTCAGTATTCCCTCCGAGTTCGACATGACCCGCGATTACGAGATCACCTTCTGGGCCAAGAACGACACAAACAAGACCCAGACCGACATCTACAAGCAGGCGATCGCCGATTTCATGGAGCTGTATCCCAATATCACCGTCAACCTGCGCCTGTATACCGACTACAGCCGCATCTACAACGACGTCATCACCAACATCGCCACCAAGACCACGCCCAACGTCTGCATCACCTACCCGGACCACATCGCGACCTACCTCACCAGCGACAACTGCGTCGTTCCGCTGGATAATCTGTTCGCCGATGCGAAATACGGTCTGGGCGGCAGCGAGCTGCGCTTCGATTCCCCCTCGCAGGAGGAAATCATCCCGCAGTTCCTCTCCGAATGCACCATCGGCGGCCAGCACTACGCCATCCCCTACATGCGCTCGACCGAAGCGCTGTACATCAACAAGGATTTCGTCGAAGCGCTGGGCTACGCCATCCCGGACGTCGTCACCTGGGACTTCATCTGGGAGGTGTCCGACGCGGCTGCCGCGAAGGACGAGGAGGGCAATTATCTGCTCAACGGCCAGAAGGTCATGATCCCCTTCATCTATAAGTCCACCGACAACATGATGATCCAGATGCTCAGACAGAAAAACGCCGGATACTCCACCGACGCGGGCGAGATTCTGATCTTCAATGACGAGACGAAGGACATCCTCGAAACGGTCGCAGAGCACACCGCGACCGGCGCGTTCTCCACCTTCAAGATTTCCTCCTACCCGGCCAATTTCCTCAACGCCGGTCAGTGCGTGTTCGCCATCGACTCCACCGCCGGCGCGACCTGGATGGGCTCGGACGCGCCCCTGTGCGATATCGCCGAGGACAAGCTGGTTCAGTTCGAGACCGAAGTGCGCATGATCCCGCAGTTCGATCCCGAGAACCCGAAGATGATCTCTCAGGGCCCGTCGGTCTGCGTGTTCAACAAGGACGACCCGCAGGAAGTGCTCGCCTCGTGGCTGTTCGCGCAGTATCTCCTGACCAACGAAGTGCAGATCGCCTATTCCGGCACCGAGGGCTATGTGCCCGTCACCTCCAAGGCGCAGAATTCCGCCGAGTATCAGGACTACCTCTCCCGCGCGGGCGAGGACAATAACCTGTACTACGAGGTCAAGCTCGAAGCCGCGCAGCTCTTGCTGGCCAATACCGGCAACACCTTCGTCACCCCGGTCTTCAACGGCTCGGCCTCCCTCAGAAACGCCGCCGGACAGCTGATCGAGGATACCGTCAAGGGCGTGAAGCGCAATAAGGAGATCAACGAGGCGTTCTTCGAGAAGCTCTATTTGGACGCCACCTCGCTCTACCGGCTCGATCAGATCGAGGCCGGCGCGTCCGGCAGCGGCAAAGCCCAGTTCGGTCCCCTGCCGACCACCTCGGTCGTTCTGCTCGCATCCCTCGCCGGAACATGGGTTCTGATCGGCCTGTATGCGATGACAACTATGTTGAGAAAGCGGAAAACTGTCCGTTAAGCCGTTGATTTCTGAATGGTTTGATGTATAATATTCTTGTATCCCCGGAAACGACCATAACAGGAGGAGAATCATTATGAAGAAGATCCTGGCTATCGTACTGGCTCTGGTGCTCATGTTCAGCATGACCGCGCTGGCCGCCGAGGCGAAGGGCGAAGGCGTTATGACCTACGCCGAATACGCCGCCGCCGCGCTGGACTCCGAGGTCACCATCGAGGCCTATGTTCAGGCCAAGCAGTCCTGGTGGGACAACAAGGCCACCATCTACGCTGCCGACGAAGAGGGCGGCTACTTCATCTACAACCTGACCTGCACCGAAGAGGACTACGCCAAGATGGTCCCCGGCACCAAGATCAAGGTTACCGGCTACAAGATTGCCTGGGCCGGCGAAATTGAAGTTGACGGCTCCGACGCCAAGTTCGAAATCCTCGAGGGCTCCTACATTGCCGAGCCCATCGACGCCACCGCTCTGCTGGCCGCCGAGAACCTGATCGACTATCAGAATCAGCTGGTTGCCTTCAAGGGCATGACCGTCGAAGCCTGCAACGACAAGGGCGACGCCTTCCAGTACAGCTGGGACGGCTCCGGCGAGGCCGGCACCGACGCTGACCTGTACTTCAACGCCTCCGTTGACGGCAAGACCTACACCTTCGTCATCGAGTACTATATGTGCGACGCCAACGGCGTTTACGGCGCTGAGACCGAAGCCTACAAGGCTGTTCAGGCCCTGAAGGTCGGCGACAAGATCGACATGACCGGCTTCCTCTACTGGTACGAAGGCGCTCAGCCCCACATCGCTTCCGTTGTTCCCGCTGTCTGATTTAAAACAGTATAGCACATCCGGAACCGCCTGTTTTACCGGGCGGTTCCCTTTTTTGTTCTTCACGCAAAGTTGTGGGATGGCAGCTCAGCCTCCCCTGTGTAAGGGGAGGTGGCTCGTGAGAGCCGGAGGGGTTGAAGCATTACTAGTTTATGCAATATTACGATTGAAATCTTTACCGAATGTTACAACCCCTCAGTCACCTTCGGTGCCAGCTCCCCTTACACAGGGGAGCCCTCAGTATCGAGCGGCATGAAGCATTATCTCACAACTTTCCGTGATGAGCCCTTTTATGAAGAAATCAGGCTCTCCCTGCCGGAATTCATCCCGGAAAGGAGAGCCTGATCTTTATCTGTCCTCTTATTCGTATCGCCCGTAGGTGTGCGCCGCCTGATACATCGCGATCACATTTTCCACCGGCGAATTGTCCTGAATGGAATGCGTGGGCGCGAAGTGATAGCCCCGGTGCGGCATCATGGTTTCAAGCACCTCGCGGCAGTTGTCCTCCGTATCCTTTGCCGTTCCGTAGGCCAGAGGCCCGGCAGTCGAAATGCAGCCGCGGAAGTTGAGCCGTCCGCCGAAGTGACGCACCAGATATTCAGGCGACATGTTGTGCGCCTCGGGCTGCAGCGTGTCAACGCCCCTCACGCCCATCTCGATGAAGTCCTCATACACCCAGCTGGACGAGCCGCAGGAATGAACGAGCACCGGCAGATGATGCGAGCTCGCGAGGTCCACAAACTGCCTGTGGATGGGCTTCAATACCTCTCTGTACAGATCCGTGCTGATCAGCTGCGTGTGCTGCGTGCCCAGGTCCTCGCCCAACCACACGAAATCCACCAGCCCCTTCAGCGCGTCCAGCAGACGCTCCATCATTTTCAGATGAAACGCCGCCCGGCGGTGGATGAAGCGCATCGCCGCCTCGTTTTCCGTCAGCAGATGGCACAGGACGTCCTCCATGCCCATGATCCGCCCGTTCGAATTGATGATATCCGGAATGCCCGGATTGCCTACATACAGCGCATACTCGCCCCCGTAGGAGAGCGCCTTGGCCCGTGCGGCCTCATAATCGAAGTGATCGGCGTCCGGCACGGGAAATGCGTCGAAGGCCTCGTCGTCCGCATCCTTGAGCGGGAAATCACAGAAATCCCAGTACCCGCCGCTACCGTGCTCCACCCAGCGCATGATGCAGCCCTCGAGCGGATTGACCCGCCTGTTCTCCGGCGCTTTGTACAGCTCCGGCCCGGTATACGGCGCGCCGATGCCCCGGTAATCCACGCCCAGCGCCTGATAAAGCGGCTCCCTGTCGTCGACCGGGACGCCCAGCGCCTGACAAAGCCGGGCATGAATCCCCGGATTCGTATCATAGCCGATGGTCACGCGGTCGGTCTTTTCGAATTCGAAGGTTCTCCTGACGCGCTCCCGGGCCGTCATGGTTTCCCGGACCTTGATGATCTTCTCGGACACATCTGCCGCCTCCCCCGTCTGTCTTTTATGAATCAGAATTCGCCGCCCGTCCGCCGGTTTCCTGCCGTGAATGCCGAACGTGAATATTTCAAATAGATCAACAGATTTCCGCTTGTCCGCCGTTTATTGCCGTGATATAATGATGCAGTTTTCGCCGCCCCGCGCGGTATTCTGACCAGATCCGAGGTTTTCACGCATGACGCACATCACCAAGATCATCTCCGCCGTATACAATTTTCTCTGGGGCGATCTGTTTTCCATTCCCCTGCCCGGAGGTTCGTCGCTGGGCATTTCCCTGCTGGTGCTCCTGCTGATTCCGACCGGCCTTTACTTCAGCATCCGAACCCGCTTCCTGCCCGTACGCATGTTCCGGGAAATGCTGCGCATCACCGTCGATAAAAAGTAGCCCGGCAAAAAGGGCGCGCTCTCCGGCCTGCAGACGCTCATCGTATCCACCGCGACGCGCGTTGGCATGGGCAACATGGTCGGCGTGGTCGCGGCCATCTCCGCAGGCGGCGCGGGCGCGGTATTCTGGATGTGGATCACCGCGCTGATCGGCTCGTCCACCGCCTTTATCGAAGCGACGCTCGCCCAGCTCCACCGCGAACAGGACCCGCTCTACGGCGGCTTCCGCGGCGGACCCGCACACTATATCCACCGCTTCTTCGACCCGGAGAAGAAAAAGAGATGGAACCTGATCGCGGTGCTGTTTGCGCTGTCCGGCCTGCTGTGCTGGTGCGGCGTCAGTCAGGTCATCAGCAATTCCGTATCCTCCGCGTTCAAAAGCGCGTTCGGGCTTCCGCCCATCGTGTCCACCGTCGTTCTGGTCGCGCTGGCCGCGGTGATTGTCCTTCGGAAGAACGCCACCGTCCGCGTGCTGGACGTCATCGTTCCGGTCATGGCGGCGTTCTACTTCATCATCGCCGTCGCCGTCATCGTCATGAACGCAGGTCTCCTGCCCTCCGTCTTTCAGCGCATCTTCGAGGAGGCGTTCGGCCTGCGTCAGGTCGTCGCCGGCGGATTCGGCGCGGCCCTCATGAACGGCGTCAAACGCGGCCTGTTCTCAAACGAAGCCGGTTCCGGCTCCGCGCCCTGTGCCGCTGCAGCCGCAGACGTCTCCCATCCGGCCAAGTCCGGCCTGGTTCAGGCGTTCGGCGTGCTGATCGACACCATCGTCATCTGCACCTGCACCGCCATGATCATGCTGCTGGCTCCTGCGGAGCTTCTTCAGGGCCTGACCGGCATGGAGCTTCTGCAGACCGCGATGCGCCATCATTTCGGACAGGCTGGCGTGGTGTTCACGGCGGTCACGCTGTGGCTGTTCAGCTTCTCCACCTTCATCGGCATTCTCTACTATGCCCGCTCCAATCTCTTCTATCTCTTCGGAGATAAATGGGGCGCGCAGACAGGATATAAGATCGTCGCGCTCGTCATGCTGTTCATCGGCGGTCTGGCGGCGTATACGTTCGTCTGGGATCTGGGCGATATCGGCGTCGGCCTCATGACCATCTTCAATCTCCTGGTCATCCTGCCCATGTCCCCGCAGGCGCTCAAGTCCCTCCGCGAATACGAGGATCTGAAAAAGGCAAACCAAAAAACGTCAAGGATCCGATGCTGTTTGATTTCTGCGCCGGAGCCCCTGCGCGTTGACAAAGTCAACGCTTGTGGACGGGGAACTGCGGTTCCCCGCCACTGCCACCCCTCAAGGCGGCA
>JAFQQU010000069.1 GCA_017410445.1 Clostridia bacterium
ATCAACGTCCGCGATTTTATTCAGAAGAACTATACCCCCTATGAGGGCGACTCCTCTTTCCTCGCCCCCGCGACCGAGCGTACCAACAAGCTGATGGACAAGCTCAATCGTCTCTTCGAGCTGGAGCAGTCCTTCGGCGGCGTACTGGATATCGATACCGAAACGGTCAGTTCCCTGACCCACTTCCGCCCTGGCTATCTCGATAAGGACAACGAGCTGATCGTGGGCCTTCAGACCGACCGTCCCCTGCGCCGCAGCGTAAACCCCTTCGGCGGCATCAACATGACCCGCAAGGCCTGCGAAGCATACGGATACAAGCTTTCCGATAAGGTTGAGCAGGAATTCCAGTTCCGCACCACGCACAACGACGGCGTTTTCCGCGTTTACAGCGACGAAATCCGCGCCGCCCGTCACTCCGGCATCATTACCGGTCTGCCGGACGCATACGGCCGCGGACGCATCATCGGCGACTACCGCCGCGTTGCGCTGTACGGCGTCGATGCGCTGATCGAAGCCAAGCAGGCGGACAAGCGCGAAATCGCTCAGGGCGTTATGAACGCCGACACCATCCGTCAGTCCGAAGAGCTGTATCAGCAGATCAGCTTCCTCGGAAAGCTGAAGGAAATGGCCGCCATGTACGGCTATGATATCTCCAAACCAGCTTCCAACTCCCGCGAAGCCGTCCAGTGGACCTATTTCGGCTATCTGGGCGCCATTAAGGAGCAGAACGGCGCTGCCATGAGTCTGGGCCGCGTCAGCACCTTCCTGGATATCTATTTCGAGCGCGACCTCAAGGCCAGCACGATCACTGAATCCGCCATTCAGGAGCTCATGGACGACTTCGTCATGAAGCTGCGCATGGCCCGTCATCTGCGCACGCCCGAATACAACGACCTGTTCGCCGGCGATCCCATGTGGATTACCGAAGCTCTGGGCGGCATGGGCGAAGACGGCCGAACCCTCGTCACCAAGAGCACCTTCCGTATGCTGAACACCCTCTATAATCTGGGTTCCTCCGCCGAGCCGAACATGACGGTTCTGTGGTCTCAGAATCTGCCCGAGGGCTTCAAGCGCTTTGTCACCAAGGTCAGCTGCGATACCGACGCCATCCAGTATGAAAACGATGACCTGATGCGCCCCCGTTTCGGCGACGACTACGCCATCGCCTGCTGCGTATCCGCCATGCGCGTCGGCAAAGACATGCAGTTCTTTGGCGCCCGCGTCAATCTTGCCAAGCTCCTCCTCTACTCCCTGAACGGCGGTAAGGACGAGAAGAGCGGCAAGCAGGTCGGTCCGGTTCATGAGCCGTATGCAGACGACGTTCTGGAATACGACAAGGTTATTGAGCTGCTCGACTTCTATCGCGCATGGCTCGCCAAGACCTACGTAAACGCCATGAACATCATCCACTACATGCACGACAAGTACGCCTATGAAAAAACCCAGATGGCGCTGCACGATACCGACGTACACCGCTTCATGGCGTTCGGCGCTGCCGGCATGTCGGTTGTGGCCGACTCTCTGTCCGCCATCAAATACGCGACTGTCCGTCCTGTCCGCGATGAAAACGGTTTGATCGTCGATTTCGACATCGAGGGCGAATTCCCGGCATTCGGCAATGACGACGACCGCGTAGACTCGATCGCCACCGAGCAGATCCGTCTGTTCTACGAAGAGCTCAAGAAGAATCCGACCTACCGCAACGCCGAGCATACCCTGTCTATTCTGACCATTACTTCGAATGTAGTATACGGCAAGAAGACCGGCTCCACTCCGGACGGACGCAAGGCCGGCGAACCCTTTGCTCCGGGCGCAAACCCCATGCACAACCGTGAGAAGAACGGCGCGCTGGCTTCCCTGAACTCCGTTGCCAAGCTGTGCTATGATGTATGCCGCGACGGCATCTCCAACACCTTCTCCATCATCCCGCAGGCGCTTGGCAAGGATGACGGCGAGCGCATCACCAATCTGATCAGCCTGATCGACGGATACTTCGTTCAGGACGCACACCACCTGAACGTCAACGTCATGAACCGCGAAATGCTGATCGACGCGATGGATCATCCGGAGAAGTATCCGAACCTGACCATCCGTGTCTCCGGTTATGCAGTCAATTTCCACAAGCTCTCCAAGGCGCAGCAGCGCGAGGTCATTTCCCGCACCTTCCACGAGGCCATGTAATGACCGGGCGCATTCATTCCATTCAGACCATGGGCGCAGTGGACGGCCCCGGATTGAGGGGCGTCGTCTTCATGCAGGGCTGTCCGCTGCGCTGCGCTTACTGTCATAACCCCGACACATGGACGTTTGAGGGCGGACAGGAGGTCACGGCTGAAGAACTGTGCGGAAAGCTTCTCCGCTACCGCTCATATTACAAAAACGGCGGCGTGACCGTGTCCGGCGGAGAACCTCTGATGCAGGGTGAATTCGTCGCAGAGCTGTTCCGGCTGCTACAAAGCGAAGGAATCCACACGGCGCTCGACACCTCCGGAATTGCTCCCATCGAAGCTGCGCGGTGCGTCCTTCCCTTCACTAACCTTGTGTTGTGCGACCTCAAATTCACGTCCGACACACTGTACCGCAAGTACACAGGAATGCCTATGCAGCCAGTTCTCGATTTTCTGGATGAAATCGAAGCAGCGAAGGTTCCCTTCTGGGTCAGGCATGTCGTCGTACCCGGGATGACCGACAGCGACGAGGAAGTAGCGTCCATCTTCCGGATCTGCCAAAGATATCAGATGTTTGAAAAGCTCGAGCTGCTGCCTTTCAAAAAAATCTGCATCAGCAAATATCAGTCGATGAACCTTCCTTTCCCGCTTGATGCTACGCCCGAATGCTCGCCCCAGCGGATACAAGAACTGTATCAAATGCTGAATCTTGACTGAAACACCAATCACCCGGCTCCAAACCGTTCAATCGGATGGAGCCGGGTGATTTTGTCTGTATTCAGTTGCTCAACGCCAGTTACGGCCATTCGACGCGGATTACGCCCAGTTCTTCGCTCCTCTGCGTCATATCTGCGATAAACATAATGTCTCCGTTATCGCATTTCTTATAGGAAACCGGCGAACCGTCCTGCATATACGTCGCGGACAGCGGCATTTCCTTCATTCCATGAACGATGGCAAACACCCGCTCGTCCGTCATGAACAGATACCATGTCTTCCCGCGGCGAGTCGCAGGAACAGACGTCGTCTCCGGCCACAGACCGCCCTCGATGTCAAACACTGCTTCTTTATGAATCTTCATCCATCTGCCCAATTCTTCCAATCGCCTGTAGAAGTTCTCAGGCATGCGGCCGTCCGGACGCGGCGCACAGTTCATGAGGAGATTGCCCTCCCATGCGCGGTGCTTTGCCAGCAGGTTCAGCATCCACGGTATAGGCTTGTATCCCTCGTTCTTCGTATAGCCCCAGCTGCCGTTGTTCCAGATGAAGCAGCCTTCCCACCAGCCCTCGGGCTTTTCAGCCGGGAAATAGCACTCGGGCGTCACAAAATCGCCGGTGCCGTGCATGCGCGGATTGATGGCGATGCCCGGCTGCAGCGCACGGATCTCTTCAATCGTAATCGGCATATCCAACTGCTTCTCTTCGCTGGCGACCCACTGATCGGGCGTGCCGTCGAACCAGATTACATCGATTTTTCCGTACCATGTCAGCAGCTCGATTACCTGTCCCCGGATATAGGCATAGAAATCCTTCAGGAAATCCTCGTCGGGCTTTTTGATTTCACAAGGTTCCCAGTTCATATCCAGATTGCCGGGACCGTCATACACCAGACCGAGATCAATGCACTGCTGCGGGATCTTATCTTTCTCAACGTCCCACTTTCTGTATCCCCACGACCGGTATTCCCGGCAATAATACCAGTCAGGCGGAGAATAATAGAAACCAACCTTCAGCCCGTGACGGCGGCATGCTTCGACATAAGGACGAAGCAAATCCCGTCCATGCATGTGAGTTCTGGTCGACATTTCACCGAATTGACTGGGCCAGAGCGCATAACCGTCGTGATGCTTGGTTGTCAGCACGACATACTTAAAGCCCGCGTCCGCCGCTGCGGCCATCCACAGATCAGGATCATACGCTTCCGGATCAAAGCGCTCCGCCTGTGCATAGTATTCGACGGGCTTCATCTTATCCGTGTTCTGGAAGCGCCAGTTCCACGGCGTATTCTTGATCATGCCCCAGGATAAATCCACCTTGCCTTCTACGGACGAAATTCCCCAGTGAAGGAACAGGCCAAGCCCTGCCTCTCCAAACCACTGCGCGTCCGGATGCATAGTATGACCGGCGCCGCCGTTTTCCACCTGCGCACCGATCAGCTCATGCTGGACAGATGCAGCATTGTCTTTTTTCATATATTTCATCTCCCGTTCGACTCATGTCCCTGAGTTCACCTAATGATACTATCGAACCCTCCTCTTGTCAAGAGCAGCCGTCAGTAAATGTTTATCCCCTCATGTATACACCGCATAAAAACATTTTTCTTTCCATCCGATTGGTACTTGACATCTTCATCACAATGAAGTAATATTTGTGTGAGATGTATATATTTGTGTATAGGCCCGATTGAATCTTAGGCAATTTGCGAAAGATCGTTCTTTCCCGGTCACAGACAAAGAATACAGCGAAGGAGAATTCGCCATGAGAAAGCTGCGTCTGCAAATTCCCGATTTCCGACAGATTGACTGGCATCACTTCTTAAAGATGATTCAGGCCTTCTTTACTGAAGGATGGTATTTCGGCAAAGACGACCGCGGCTCGCGAGACCGCCTCAGGCTCGTCACCTGCAACTACACATCGAACATCATCGCAAACTTGATCGGCGGCAGTTTCTGGACAGGTCTTCTCATACTGATGAATGCGGACGATGCATTTATCGGTACGATGACCATGATATCAACCTCCGCAAACATGCTTCAGCTGGTCGCTCCCCTCCTTCTGGAGCGCTTCTCGCACCGTAAGAAGATACTGACCGCCATGCGCGGCGCGGTGTACTTCTTCAACGTAGTGTTCATAGGATTAACGCCGCTCTTCCCGTTTGAACAGCAGACAAAGCTTCTGTTTGTTGCGTTCGGCGTCTTCATCGTCAATGTCATCAGCGCTCTGCATGCACCCGGCGTCAATATCTGGCACATTCAGTCGATTCCCAACAACGTCCGTCAGGGCTACTTCTCCCTGATCACCATGACAGTCGGCGCAGTCGTCGCGGTCTGCAACCTTGCAGGCAGCACCATCGTCGATATGTTCAAGGCGGCTGACATGGAATACTACGGCCTGCTGCTGATGAGAGGCATCGCGCTGGTTCTGGTCGTTTTCGAGCTCAGGCTGTATCTCAAAATCAAGGAATATCCCTACGAATCCTCCGGCGATAAATTCACCCTCAAGGACCTGATTGTAAAGCCGTTCAGCAATAAACTGTATCTGAGAACCGTGCTCGTCACCTTCCTGTGGAACTTCTCCGCAAACACCCCCAGCTCTTACTTCACAGTTTATATGCTGAGAAACGTCGAGGTCAGCTACTCCTACCTCACCCTGATCAGCATGCTGAACGTTCCGATCGTCCTGCTGCTCACGCCCTTCTGGAAGAAGATCCTGCAGCGGCTCGACTGGTTCAAGACCCTCTCCATTTCCATGGCGCTCTATGCTCTGTATTATGTCGGCCTGGCATTCACCAGCAAGGTAACCCTGATCGTCTATCCGATCACCATGATCTATGCCTACTTCATGGCCATCGGCATCAATCTGAGCTTTACCGGCATCCCCTACCTCAACATGCCCGAGAAGAACCAGACCGTATTCATTGGATTCTACTCCACGATGGCAAACCTTGCGGCGCTTCTGGGCGTTACCTTCAGTAAGTACTTCATCCTCTGGACTGAGGAATTCACCCTGAATGTTTTCGGCTTCCAGATGATCAACAAGCAGTATCTGCTGCTGATTACTGCTGTTCTGGTCGGTCTCTCCGGCTTCTGCATCTCTCTGATTGACAAATCTGCGAAGCGTATGAAAGCCGCCGAGGAAGCGAAAGAAGCTGCTTCCAACTCCTGATCTGCAAGATAAACCGCTGCGGACAAGATCGTCCGCAGCGGTTTTCTGTATATTGAAGTTTATTCGAAACGATAGGAAGCACGGATCGTCAGATCGGCAGATGTCGCTCTCAGCAGAATCGCAGTCAGCGGATGATCGGCCGGATTACCGGGCATAACCGCAGTGTAGACTGCCACGTTCTTGAGCGTCTCGGGGCAGATGCTGGCGATGATCTTTCTGCCATTCAGTTCAACCTTCATTTCAAAGGCCTCAGCGCCCTCGTAGAGCTTGATGTCAGTCAGGCGCTCATAGGAGCAATGCTGACCCGGGAACTCGGCTTCTGCGCCGCCTTCGGGCAGCTGAGCAGTTCCTTCGCAGCGGAACACCCAGTCGAACTGATGCTTCTGATCAGCAACGATGTGCATCACATCATAGAGGACGCCGTCCTTCTCGGTCAGTGTACGGGTGCAGGATACGCCGTCATAAACATTGTCCGCATGCGCCTCAACGCCTCCGGCCACTTCGTAAACACTTCCGATCACCGGACGATGCGGCTGAGACAGTCCGTCCATCAGGAAGGTGTTATGGCAGATCGTCTGATCGTAATAGGTTCGGGTCATCGGATGACCGTAGCCGGGCGTGCCGATGTCCTCGGCAAACGGGGCAATGCTGATGGACATGCAGTCCGGGTGCATATGCGCCGTAGTCAGAACGCCGCTCTTCAGAATGACATGAGTGGGCTTGTTCATGACCGCCAGACAGGTACCGGGGAACAGGCATACGTCCGGACGCTTCTGCTCGGCGCCGTAGACGCTGAGATCGCCCTGACAGAACAGCAGCGCATCGGCATTTTCAAATTTCTCAGGCAGACGCTCGCGAATGGCGCGCAGCTGAGCGCCGGTCTCTTCGGAAGGAATGTAGCGATGCGTGTAGATGATCTGACGGGTATATGTCGCAAATACAGTGGGATACCAGCCGTCATTGAGCGCAGGCGTCGTCCAGCCGTCCGGAGAAAGCGCCGCAGGTGCCGTATATGCTTTGTGCAGCAGTTCAAACATCTCATCTTCAGGATGACGCAGGTGATAAATTGCAAGGAATTCAGACAGCGCTTCAGTCGCATAATAATGATAGCCCATCGAGCATTCGTACCACAGTCCATCGGAGGTGTAGCCTTCCTTGGCCTGATTGCGGACG
>JAFQQU010000070.1 GCA_017410445.1 Clostridia bacterium
GCATGGGCTGCGGCTCCCGTGCGGGCAAGGCCGAGCAGCATAACAACGGCAAGCCGGTCATTGAGGAATACGACTGCCGTGGCTGCAAGCTCTGCCAGAAGCTCTGCGCCAACGAAGGCCTGATCTTCAACGAGGAAACCCGCAAGATGAGCGTCAATCAGGACAAGTGCCTGGGCTGCGGCCGCTGCATCGGCGCATGTAACTTCGATGCGATTGCCTTCCGCTCTGACGCCGCGACGGAGGACCTCAACTGCCGCATGGCCGAGTACACCAAGGCGGTTGTGGACGGACGGCCTCAGTTCCACATTTCCCTGATCGTGGACGTATCGCCCCATTGCGACTGCCACGGCCAGAACGATACGCCCATCCTGCCCAACATCGGCATGTTCGCCTCCTTCGATCCGCTGGCGCTGGATCAGGCCTGCGCGGATGCATGCCTCGCTGCGCATCCGCTGCCCAACAGCATGCTGTGGGATAACCTGAACAAGAAGGGCTTTGTCGACATGGGCGACAACTTCAGAAACACCACGCCCGAATCCGAATGGAAGACCTGCCTTGCGCACGCCGAGAAGATCGGGCTGGGCAGCAGGGAATATGAGCTGATCACGATGAAATAAGGAATAAGCAGAGCGTCCGTTCCGATAGAGGAGCGGACGCTTTACATATAGGACTGTTTGGAATATAATGTGGGCAGATATCTGAGAAGTGGAGGTGTTTTCATGGGATATAGTTTCTCAGCTATCTTGATCCGGCACGGCGGAGATCCGCGCGGCCTGCGCGACCGGATTAAAGAATATTATCGGGGAAAGGGATATGTACAGGCAAGGGGAGCGGACGAGGCGGATGTGACGCTGCGTCTGTATGCCGATGCAAAGCACGGCTGGGCGATTGCGGCGGGAGACGTACCGGAAGAGGATGAATGTATTCGTCTGTCGAGGGGACTGAAAATGCCGGTTATCCGCGCGGATAACTTTGACAGCGACGCTCTCCTTCTGACGCTGACCGACGGAAAGGAAAGCGAGATAGTCGGATTCGGCGAAATGGAGGAAGAAAAGCCTCTGACCGAAGAAACGCCGATGTGGGATACGCAGCTGGAAACCGAGGAAGTGAAGGAGCGGTTTTCGGAGATTCTGAAGGCGGAGCGCGTGTTTTCAGAAGACGCGCTCACAGAACTGGCTCCCCTGATCGGATTCCGGAAGGATATTCTGCATATTCCGATGGATGAGGATGACGGGGAAGGCCCGAAGCCGTTCTGCGTCATCCGGATGAAGGATAAACTGGGAAAGCTGGATTTTCTGGCGGACAAGGATGCGCCCCCCGCTGTAGCAGAGGGCTCCAGTTCACTGGATAAGATTTCTTTTGATTTCTATCCGACGGGCGGCGACGGAAAGGGAATCGTCGTTCTGATGATTGCGTGCGGATTTAATACAGACCGGTTCGAAATCCGTAAAGCTCTGCTGCGTCCTTGGGTTGACGGAACCTGTTGGAACGAAGAGTACTGGCACTATGCGGATATTCAAAGGCAGGCTTTCAAAGACGGGCGCAGCGGATGGGTGATGAAATTTCCTGATATCGAAATTCCACGCGGCATTAAGCCGGAAGTGCATTGTGTATCGAGCAAACGAGTCTATATGTATGCCTCGGATCACAGTGTAATTTTGAACATTGAGCCGGTTCGTCTGTATGCCGATTCTTATGAGATGACTTCATGGATGCAGGAAAAGGCGGCGGCACGGAAAAGCGGGAATCCTTATTCATGGCTGATAGCAGTCTATCCCGCTGAAAACCCGGACGGTGGTTTTACGAAACGCTATCCGGTCTGACAATCGATAAAGGGGAGGGAAACAGATATGAAAATGCTCTTCAAGCAGCGCTTTTTCTCATGGCTGGACAGCTATGATATCTATGCCGAGGATGGAAGCACGCTGTATACCGTCAAGGGCGTGCTTTCGTGGGGGCATTGCCTGAAAATTTTTGATGCATACGGAAACGAGCTGGGCAAGGTGAAGGAAGAGGTTCTGACCTTCCTCGTTCCGAAATTTCAGATGTATCTGGGCGAAAACCATATCGGCACCATCCGCAAGGAATTCACCTTCTTTAAGCCGAAATTCACCCTCGACATGAACGGCTGGGAAGTGGACGGCAACTGGTGGGAATGGGACTATGAGGTGCATGAAAACGGGCGGCACGTTGCGACGGTATCGAAGGAGCTGTTCAACTGGACGGACACTTATTCGATTGATGTGGACAGAGATGAGGATTCGCTGATCGTGCTGATGATCGTGCTGGCGATCGACGCGGCGAAATGCTCTCAGGAAAAATAAAGAAAACAGGCCTGCGGCAGAGGAAGATGATTCCCATGCCGCGGGCCTGTTTGTTATGTCATTACCCCGCCCGTCCGACCGGCACCTCAACGACGAGAATGGCGTCGATGGGCACGCCGAGAATGGTGGACAGCGCGACGAGGTTGTCGACGCTGGGCAGGGTGATGCCCTGCTGCCACTTGTAGATGGCCTGCGGCGTCGCAAAGCCCAGCATCTGCTGAAGCGCGCGCACGGACAGGCCGCGCTGACGGCGGAGACAGAGAATGTTCTCACCGGTCTTGATCAGGTTGATGATCGGGAAGCTGCACATAATAAATCGCTCCTTTGCCCGGCTGCATACCGGGCGGACGCGCTCAGTCTGCAGCTTTGAAATTATAGATGGGTTTCATGACGTCGATGATGTCGACGGATTCGCGGACGACGTCTACAATGTCGCCGAGCGACTTGTAGGCCATCGGGGCTTCGTCGATGGTGGACAGATTGACAGAAGTGGTGTAGATACCATTCATGGATGCGAGGTATTCCTCCATATTCAGTGACTCACGGGCGGCGGTTCGGGACATCAGCCGGCCTGCGCCGTGGGGAGCGGAATAGTTCCACTCGGGATTGCCGCGTCCGACAGCCAGAATGCTGCCGTCGCGCATATTGACGGGGATGAGCACCTTTTCTCCCTTGTGCGCGGCAATCGCGCCCTTGCGGAGAATCATTTCGTCGGTGTCGATGTAGTTGTGGATGGTGTGGAAGGCTTCCGCCGGGGTCAGGCCGCTGCGCTCCATCAGGATGGACGCGATCAGCTCGCGGCTGCGGCGGGCGAATTCCTGACAGATGACCACGTCGTGAAGATAGTCGTCAAGATGTCTTCCGGACAGCCAGCACAGGTCCTCGGGGATGGACAGCGGATTCGGAGTCCATTTGAGGTCTTTCAGCGCGGCCTGAATTTCGCTGCGGCGTCCGGCGGCTTTGTATTCTTCGATCAGCCGGTCGCGGCGGAGGAAGAATTCTTCCTTGCCTTGCTGCAGCTCGACGGCCAGCTTCTGGTAATGTCCGGCGACCTGAGTGCCCAGATTGCGGCTTCCGGTGTGAACGACCAGATAGAGCGTTCCGTCCTGCGAGCGGTCCACTTCGATGAAGTGGTTTCCGCCGCCGAGGGTGCCCAGCGAGCGCTCGAGGCGCGGCGCGTCCTTCAGCTCGCGGTAGCAACGCAGGCGGGTGAGGTCAAACGCCTCGATCCGGCCCGGCCATACGTTCATGCCGGAGGGAACGTAATGGGCGGCGTCATCGAGCCGGGCGAAATCAATCTCCCGCTCGTTCAGGCGGACGGTGTACATGCCGCAGCCGATGTCGACGCCCACGATATTCGGAACGACCTTGTCCGTGACAGTCATCGTCGTTCCGATGGTGCATCCCTTGCCGGCGTGGACGTCCGGCATGATGCGGATGACGCTTCCGGCGGTGAAGTCATGGTCGCACATGCGCCGGATCTGCTCGATGGCTTCCTCTTCGATGATCTTCGCATAACAGACCGCCGAAGCGTATTTTCCCTGAATGATCATAGATTATCTCCTTTCGGACTGAGTAAAACAAAAAATCCGCCTGCCCTGCAAACGGCAAGCGGATGATCGATCTATACTGCGCCTCGTGCTCTATTTCCCGGCCCGACGGCGACCGTATGCTCATTCTCTGCTGCTTGCAGGTGCGTCAAACGGAGGCTCTGCGCATTGCGCAGACCCATTTCAATACCGTTATTATTGACTTTATGGACGCGTACGATCATCGCTGGGCTCCTTTCCCGAACAGAGGCGTTCGTAATGGTTTTATATCAGTATGCAAAGAGTATATCACAGAATATCCGATTTGTCATTAGCCTGCGAGGATAATTTTCCGGATTCTGCGAGGAAATATTTCCGGATTCCGGACAGATCAGAACCTCGTTACCTTGAAATCCTCCGCGCCGAAGACGGGGAACTCGGGCGCGTCCCACGGCTTGTGCCAGCGCATCTGTCCGTGCAGCCGGTTTTCGGGGTCGTATACGCCGTAGCGCAGCTGAGAGATGGCCGGCTTGTGGCCGATGCCGCTCTCGAAATTGACCGAGCCGATTTCCACATTGCACGGGCCGCGCATGTGGCCGAACAGATCTTCATGCGTTGTGGCGACGATGACGGTGTTGTGCTGCGCGACGACATGGTTGATGACAGTCAGATGCGAGCAGTCGTGGAAGACCAGACCCTCTTCGCAGTTGTGGACGTACAGATAATCCGCCACCACATGTTCGCCCATGACCAGACCGTATTTGAAGCCCTGTACGGCGACGTTATTGAGCACGTTATCGTCGTTCTGGTCGCCCGAGGTCATGAGGCCGACGGTATGGCAGGGATTCTCCTGAAGCTCCTTGCCGAGCACCGTGTCGCCCACCGACTGATCCAGACAGAATTGCGAATTGCTGATGTTAACGCGGGAGGAGTTTTGCAGATTGACCGCGCTTTGGGTGGGATACATCTTATCGGTGTTCATATAGACGCGGAAGTCGAGGTTGGCGATGGAAGTCATGGATCGGGAAAAACGTCCGCGGCAGCTGTCGCCCTCGGGGGTGGAGAGAATGGACCACGGACGTTCGGTCGGATCATGAATTTCGGGCGCTTCCCAGTCGGAAAAGATGCAGACATTGTCACGACCCTTGCCGAAGCGCGTGGGCGCATAGTTGTTTTTGATTGAATCCAGCGGGCGCACCTGATAGGCGTTGAGCAGGCGGCAGGGCATCTCGCCCTCGAGATAGATGTTCGCGCTGCCGGGCGGGAGAATCAGCTGGGCGCGGACGATGCGGCCGTTGTAGGTCTCTTTTCCGGGAGAGGCGATGCGGTAGCCGCCCTTGGTGTAGGGGAAGAGGATGCGTCCGCCGCCGCGCTCGGCCGCGAAGTCAATGGCGCTCTGAATGGCCTGCGTATCGTCGTGGATGCCGTCGCCCTTCGCGCCGAAATCGAATACATTGATGCCGAATGAACTCATTGCAGTTCTTCCTTTCCAAAATGAACTATTATTGGGATTAGCTTTATTGTATCAGAGGAAGAGCACGTTTTCAACAGAAACCGGGCTCATTTTGGACGAACTTCGCGGATTCTTCGGTTGAAATATAGGCGGCTGTGTGCTAGAATCCATATGACAATATACGAAGGGAAGCGTATTGAATAATGAAGCTCAGATGGAACCGTTCATCGGACGAATACAGTTCCAGCCGTTTTTTTCATGTGCTGGACGCGGCGTTTGAGTATTTTCAGGCCATTCTGCTGGCTGGTACGTATCTGGCCAAGCTGACCTCCTCGCTGGGCATTTCGGACAGCCTGACGGGCATTCTCTCCTCGATCATCGCGCTGGGAGGCACTTTCCGAATCGCGTCGGTCTATCTGTTCCCGACGCAGCCGGTCAAGGGCCGGGTCATGATCTTCGAGGTGCTCAACCAGCTGCTGACCATCGCGCTGTATCTGATTCCGCTGTTCGATTTCCCGAAGAGCGTGGGCGTCGTGCTGTTTGCGGTGGTGCTGATATCGCATCATATGATGCTCAATGTCTCCTTCCCGGCCAAGGTCAGCTGGACGACCGGCCTGGTGGACGACCGGAAGCGCGGCCGGTTCACGGCGGTCAAGGAAATGATTTCCCTGATCTCCGGCGTCATCTTTACCTACTCGATGGGCGCGGTGATCGACAAATACGATGCGCTCGGACGCCCTGCGGAGGCGTTCCCGGTATGCGCATGGGTGCTGGCGGGACTGTTTGTGATCCGTGTGCTGCTGCTGGCCCTCATCCGCGAAAAGCCCGTGCCGAAAAAGGCCGCTTCCTCGAGCGGCGGCATGCGCGCCATCCTGAGCCAGCCGGTGATGCGCAGGCTCGTCGGCCTGAACGTACTGATCTACGTGGCGCAGTATGTATCGACGCCCTTCCTCGGCACCTATCAGGTCAACGAGCTGGGCTTCAGCATGACCTTCGTCGCGACGCTTTCGCTGGTATACAGCGCGGTGCGGATTGTCGCCTCCTTCTTCCTCGGAGCCTATGCCGATAAGAAGGGCTTTGCGGCGATGATGCAGATCTGCTTTGCGCTGATGGCGCTGGCGTTCGGCGTGAATATGTTCACCGCGCCTTCGAACGGCCGGGTGATGTTCACGCTCTACTATTCGCTCTATGCCATGGCCATGGGCGGCGTCAACAGCGGCGCGACCAATCTGGTGTTCGACTATGCGAAGAGGGAGCAGCGCTCGCAGGCGCTGGCAGTGTATTCCTCGGTGGGCGGTCTGGCGGGCTTTCTGACGACGCTTCTCGTAAGCCCTCTGGTCGCGCACATTCAGGCGGCGGGCAATATGCTGTTCGGCATGCCGGTCTACGCGCAGCAGGTGATGAGCGGCGTATCGCTCGTCATGATGGGCGTGCTGATGCTGTACATGCAGAAGGGCATTCTGACGATGCCGCGGCCCGGCGAAACACAGAACCAATAAGAAGAAACCCTCGCTTCCGGGTTTGGGAGCGAGGGTTTTTGCATGTGTTTACGCCCTTCTCAGCCAGACGGCCATCTCGCCCTTTCCGCGGTTGCCCCATGCGTAATAGGGGACGAAGGTAAGCGGAACGGCATTCCGGCCGGGAACGGATTCGGTATACAGCCCGCTCTCCATCTCGTCGCGCAGGCCGTCCGCGGTGATGGCGGTCACGCCGCAGAGGAGGGATTCGTCGAAGCGGGCTTCAGCCGTTCCGGGCTTGACGGACAGATTCCACAGCTGAGGGCCGTTGTCCTTTTCTTCGAGGCAATAGACCAGCGGGCCGCGCATGAGGGCGGTCTTTCCGGCGTAGTTGGGCGTGTGGAGGCTGGCGGACATGAAGCGTACCTCCATCGGGAATTCGAGAGCGACGACCGTTTCCGCGCCGAACAGGCGATTGAGGACAATGTATCCGTTTTCGACGACCGGCTCGGCGACTTGCCCGTCGATGGTCATGCTGAAGTTCTTCGCCCATGTGGGAACGCGCAGCATCAGGGTGAATCCGGCAGGCTTATCCGCCTGAATGCGGACGGAAACCTGTCCGTCCCACGGCATCCTCGCATCGGTGGTCAGCGTTACTTTCGCTCCGTTCATTTTGGCAGTGGCTTCGGAGGCGATGTACTGATCGACGAGCAGCGTGCTGTCATCGGCGGCGTAGATGTAGCTGCCGAGGCCGGTCAGCGTCCTCAGTACGTTCGGCGGGCAGCAGGCGCAGCCGAACCAGCCCAGCCGCTCGGGGTCCACGTCCATGTCCTGACGGCGCTCGCAGCGCTCCGGCCAGACTTCAAGGGGATTGACATAGAAATACTTCGTTCCATCCAGAGAAACGCCGGAGAGAATGCCGTTGTACAGCGCCTTTTCGACAATATCTCCATATTTGCCGTCCGGATGCACCCGGTTGAGTCGGGCGGCGGTCATGATGAGGGAGATGGAGGCGCAGGTCTCGGTGTAGCAGCGCTCGGGCGGCAGGTCGTAGTTGAAGGAGAAGGATTCGCCGTCGTGTGTTGCGCCGACGCCGCCGGTGATATACATCTGCTTTTCGCGGATGTTGTCAAACACCGTATCCGCCGCCTGAACGAGGGTCATATCTCCGGTCAGCGCGCCGACTTCGGTCATGCCGGCCAGAAGATACCCCTGACGCACGGCGTGACCCGCCGCCTCGGTCTGCTCGCGGACCGGCTTGTGCGCCTGATGGTAGGCGTATTTCACCAGCGGATGCCGCCGCCAGTCCCGCCCGGGCTTTTCGCCGCGCGCTTTGGCCTCGACGTCGAAATAATGAGGCTCCGTGCCGCGTGCATCGAGGAAATACTTGGCCAGAGCGAGATATTTCGTCTCTCCGGTCACGCCGTACAGCCGGGCCAGACCCAGCTCGATTTCCTCATGGCCCGGATAGCCGTGCTTCTTGTCCTCTTCGGGGCCGATGTGCTTCATGATGCACTCGGCGACGCGGCAGGACATGTCCACCAGCTTTCGTTTTCCCGTCGCCTCATAATATGCGGCGGCGGCTTCGAACATATGGCCCGCGACGTACAGCTCGTGGTTGTCGCGCAGGTTGGTGAAGCGCCTGTCGAGCCCGTTGATGGTGTAATAGGTGTTCAGATAGCCGTCCGGCAGCTGCGCCTTTGCGGCCAGCTCGATGGCGGCGTCCGCGCGGGCTTCGAGTTCTGCGTCCGGATGGGTGGCCAGCGAATAGGCGACGCCCTCGATCCATTTCCACAGGTCGCTGTCCTGAAAGACATAGCCGACATGGCTGCCTTCCTTAAGACCCGCGGCGATTTCGAAATTCGAGATGCAGCCGCTGGGCGCGACGCCCGGAATGCTGTCGTTCAGCGCGGCCCACATATAGGGGATGGCGGTATTGCGCGCCGTCTCGATGCGCCCGGCAAAAAACGGGTCGGTAATGCGGATATTCTGAAGCGGAAGCGGCTTGAGCATGATGAATCCTCCTTGCAGACAAAGAAGCGGCGCCTGCCCCCTTCGGGCAGACGTCCGCTCGGTATGCTTATTCCTTGATCAGGCGGATGACGTTCCAGCTGGCCGCGCCCAGACGGATCTGATGCGCGCTTCCGTCCGCCTTCTGCGCGGGCAAGGAGACGGGGGATACGTTGTCCGGATTTTCCTCGGTGTTGACGGCCTTGAGATCGTCGTGGTGCAGCACGCTCTGCTCGATGCGGGTGAAGCTGCCGAAGGAGCGGGCGTCCACATCGAGGCATACGTCCTCGTCCAGCTTGCGGTTGACGGCGAAAATGGTGACGCTGCCGTCGTCGCCCAGCACGGCTGCCGCGTCGACGTTCGGAACGTCGGAATAGTGCCTGGTGTCGTGCACCTCCGTGGTCAGCTGGCAGCGCAGCGAGGTTCCGCGGCCGTAGAGCGAGGTCTGCATGAGCGGGTGATAGATGGTCTGCATCCATGCGCCGCCGCCGTTTCGGGTCATGATGGGCGCGATGACGTTGACCAGCTGCGCCATGCAGGCGATCTTCACGCGGTCGGCGTTGTGCAGGAAGGTGATGAGCATGAGGCCCACCAGCAGCGCATCCTCGAAGTTGTAAATGTCCTCGAGCAGCGGAAGCGCACGGCCCCACGGCTCCTTCTTGTGAAGCTCCTCGTCCTGTTCATGGGAGTGATACCAGACGTTCCACTCGTCGAAGGACAGATTGAGCTTTTTGGAGCGCTTTTTCTTTCCGCGGACCGCATCGCAGATCGAGACCACCGTGCGGATGAAATTATCCAGATCCATGGTGGAGGCGAGGAAGTCAGGGGTGTCGTTGTGGGGATTTCCGTAGTAGCGGTGCAGGGAAACGTAATCGACGTTGTCATAGCACTCGGAGAGCATTTCGTATTCCCACGAGCCGAAGGTGGGCATGCCCGAGCCGGAGGAGCCGCAGGCGACCAGCTCAATCGAGGGATCAACCCACTTCATGACCTTCGCGGCTTCGTTGGCAATGCGGCCGTATTCCGTGGCCGTCCGGCTGCCCATCTGCCACGGGCCGTCCATTTCGTTGCCGAGGCACCAGAGCTTGATGTTCAGCGGATCTTCCGCGCCGTTTTTGCGTCTCAGGTCGGACCAGTAGGTGCCGCCCTTGTGGTTGGCGTATTCGACGACGTTCCGGGCGGCGTCGATGCCGCGGGTGCCGAGGTTGATGGCGTACATGACGCTGCTGTCGGCTTTTTTGGCCCACTCGGCGAATTCATGGAGGCCCACTTCGTTGGTTTCGGTGGTCATCCAAGCCAGATCCAGACGGCTGGGGCGCTGGCTGACCGGGCCGATGGAGTCCTCCCAGTTGAAGCCTGAGACGAAATTGCCGCCCGGATAGCGGACCAGCGGAACGCCGAGCTTTTTGACCAGCCCGATGACGTCCTTGCGGAAGCCATTTTCATCCGCCAGAGGATGACCGGGCTCATAGATGCCGCCGTATACGGCGCGGCCCAGGTGCTCGATGAAGGAACCGTAGAGCCGGGGATCAATCTGAGCGATGGTGAAATCCTTATCCAGAATCAGCTTTGCTTTTTCCATGAAAACCGCTCCTTTCGCTGTATGATGCGCGGCAGTACCGGAAGTTTATTCGGCGGAATACACGCGCTTTCCGCCCAGATAGGTGGCGAGGACGGAGATATCCTTGATGCAGGCGGGATCGACCGAGAAGGGGCTCTTATCGAGCACCACGAAGTCGGCCAGCATGCCGGGCTGAATGCGGCCCTTGATCTGCTCCTCAAAGCTTCCTTCCGCGCCGCGGATGGTGAAGCTGTCGATCGCCTCGGAGACGGTGAACGCCTGATCGGGCAGATAGGGCGTGCCGTCGCCGTGCAGCGAGGTGCGGGTCACGGCGCACTGCATGCCCAGCAGCACGTTGGGCATCTCAACCGGGCAGTCCGAGCCGTTGCTGACCGACAGGCCGCCCTGCATGAGCGTCTTCCAGCTGTAGCTGGTATCGGCCATATCACCCACGCGCTGGCGGACGATGTTGGCGTCGTAATCAATGAAGATGGACTGCGCGTAGATATGAAGGTCCATGTCGATCATCTTCTTCAGCTGATCCTCGCGGGTGATCTGGCAGTGGACGATGCCGTGCCGGTGGTCGGCGCGCGGATGGGCGGCCTGGGCTTTTTCAAAAGCGCTCAGCACGCGTTCCAGACAGCCGTCGCCGATGGCGTGTACGGCGACCTGCATGCCGTTTTCATGGGCGCATGAGATCATGTCGTCCAGCAGCTCCTGCGTGTAGACCGGCAGGCCGCAGGTGGAGGGATTGTCCGAATAGGGGCGGGAAAGGAAGGCGGTGCGCGCGCCCAGAGAGCCGTCGCCAAGCAGCTTCAGCGGGCCGATTTTGAACAGCTCGCTGCCGGAGCCGGTGACGTTGCCCTCATGGATGAATTCCTTCAGCGATTCGACCGACTGGAAGTTGCTCTGCTCGTAGATGCGGACGGTCAGCTCGCCCGATTCCTCCAGCTCGCGGTAGGCCTCGTTGACCATGCGCCACGGAGTGGAGTAGTCGTCGGTCTGAGCGGAGGTGACGCCGTAGGCGTTGAGGCGCTTGATGGCCGCACGCATCATGTTCTTGATATCTTCCTTGGACGGGTCCGGGATGGCGGCATAGACGGCGTCCATGGCGTTGTCGTAGAAGCGGCCGTCCGGCTCGCCGTTTTCAATGCCGATGCTGCCGCCGGCGGGAGACTCGGTATCGGCAGTGACGCCCAGCATCTCGATGACCTTGGAGTTGACGACCAGACTGTGGCCGCAGCAGCGCACGGCGACGACCGGGTATTCGGTGGAAACACGGTCGAGGTCATAGCGGTTGGGCATGCGGGAAACATCGGTGAAGTAGTCGTGGTTCCAGCCGCGGCCGACGATCCAGCCGCCCGCGCGGCTGGGATTTTCCCTGGCGAAGTCGATGAGATGGTTGACCAGCTCTTCGAGGCTTCCCGTGTGCTCGTTCAGCTTTGCGCGGGTGAGCGCGAGGCCGTAGGAGAGGACGTGCATGTGGCTGTCGATAAAGCCGGGGCAGACGAACCTGCCCTGAAGATCGATCTTTTCATCGGCTTCCCCGGCGCAGGCCAGCGCGCCCTCGTTTCCGCCCGCATAGATAAAGCGGCCGTCTTCGACGACGAAAGCCTCGGAAAGCGCGTCGGTTCCGGTGTAAACCTGTCCGTTCCAGTAGATTTGCTTCATGAAAGTGCTCCTTCGGTGATCGCCGCGCCTGTCTTTGGCGGCGGAATGAGGTCAGTTCAGAATGTCCCTGAGCGCACGGCCCATTTCCTCGCCCAGACGCTCGGCCTCGCCGGGAACGACGGGCAGGCGCTTGTAGAGGAAGGTCGATTCGAGCGCGGCATACGCGCCCCGCTTGATATCGTCCTTGGTCGGAAGATAGCCCAGCAGCTCTTCGGCACAGCCCAGCGTGAGCGCGTCTTCTCTTCCGATGATCGAGCGGATTTCCTGACCGATGCAGGTGAATCCCTCAAACGGCAGCGCGACGATGGGCACGCCGCCGAGGATGAGATATTTTCCGTAGATTGCTTCGGTATCGGTCAGCCGGTCGAGCTTTTCGAGCATTTCATCCTTCCAGATGAGCGCAACGCGGGCCGGGCCCTCGTCCGGGCTTCCGGCTTTCTCCACGGCCGTTTCCGCGGCGGAGATGATATCCCCGCGGGTGACGGGCGTGAGGCGGAGGGTGAAGGGAATGCTGCCCGATTCAAGGGTCGCGGGCAGGGCTTCATGTCCCTTTTCAAAGATCGACGTAACCAGCGCGGCGAATTCATCCAGCCGCCCGGGCGTCGGGTTCCACGGGTCGATATCGCCGCACAGGCCGTTTAAGTACAGGCAGCAGTATCCTTTATCCTCCATGATGCGGTTGATTCCGCCGGCAAAGTCCGCCGAAATATGCGGAATGCGCTGGCGGAACACGCCGTGGCAGGCGGCGCTGACCATGGCGATGGGTTTGGCGTTTTTTCGGGTGATTGTGAAGCCGCGCACCGTCCGGTCGACCGGGCCGCTGTCCGGGTCTGCGCGGTTGTAGATATAGTCTCCGGGCAGCGGGGCAGCCATATGGGAGAGGGATGTAACTTCGTCCATGTCGGCGGCCGCTTTGTCGATGGCCTTTGCGATGCGTCCGGCCACCGTCGAGACATACTCGGGGTCGACTGCGCCGGTGCCCTCATGGTAGATGATGGTCGGGCCGGTGTGCGTGTGGACGCTGACGATGATGACGTCCTCGGGCGCAACGCCGTGCTTTTCGGCGTGCTTAAATACGTCCGCGCATACCTCTCGGCTCAGGCCCAGCACCTCGCAGGAGATGACGAGCGATTTGTGATTCTCCGTTTCAATCAGGACGGCGCGGGCGAACAGCGGATCAATGACCGTCTGCGCACGCCGCTCAAGATAATAGCCGAAGCCGGCCAGCTCCACGCCCATCGGCGGGGTGAGCTCGTATTTACCGTATCCAGCGCGCATAAAAGCGCCTCCTTCCGAATGAATGCGGGGGAAGAGTTACGCCAGTCCCGGAATCAGGGCCTTGTATTTGTCCAGCAGCTTCTGGTTGTATTCGTCGCCGCCGTCCACATTGCTGGACTTGAAGTATTCGGCCTCCCAGCCCTCTTCCAGCGAGATTTCCTTCACGCGGCAGGCAATGGCCTGAAGCATGGAAGCGCCCACGGCGGTAGAGGTCGGGCCGACATACGCGCCGTCGGCCATCTGCATGGCGGCGTCGCCCAGAATGCCGCCGTTGTCAAGCACCAGATCAGCCGCTTCGAACAGCCTGAGGCCGGCCTTGTTGCGGGGCGTGACGGAGGAGGTGTGCTGCATGGAGGTCAGGGCGATGACGAACGCGCCGCGTTCCTTCGCCGCCTTGGCCAGCATGACCGGAACGGTGTTCCGGCCGGAGTTCGAGATGGAGATCAGCACGTCGCCCGCCTGAATGGGATACTTTTTGAGCAGCTCGTCTTCAAGACCCTCGGCGCGCTCCCAGCCGGAGCTTTCAGCGGCGTTGATATGGAGCATGAGGCGCTCGTCGAGGATGGGGCAGACCTTGGCCATGCCGCCCGCGCGGTAGAAGATTTCAAGGGCCAGCAGATGTCCGTGGCCGGTGCCGAAGGTGTAGAGCATGCCGCCGTTTTTGAGGCTTTCGGCGATCTTCTGAGAGGCTTTTTCCAGGGACTCCTTCTGGGAAGCGAGCGTCTTTTCAAGCAGTTCGGTCATGTTGCGGAAGTAATTGTCGATCATGCTCATGGTGAATCTCCTTTTCTGTCAGTTGATGCTCTTATATGTCTCTTTCATCAGACTCAGCGCGGATTCGCTGAGGCCGCCGTGTTTTTTCATGAGGTGAATGACCGCGCCCAGCTCCGGGGGATATTCTGGCGAGGCGATCCTCACTTCTCCGCGTTCTCTCTGAAGCGCTTCGGAGAACAGGGTTTTTGCCAGCTCGCTATGGCCGAAGATGCCGCCGTAGAGGCCGGCAAGGCGCACGTTTTCCGATTTTTCCATCAGCCGCGCGGTCAGCCGGGCGAGGCGGTCCATATTTCTTCGGAGGATTTCATAGGCGACCGGTTCGCCCTCTGCGGCGCGGGTCAGCACGAAGCGGGCGAAGGAGGCCTGTTTGTCGGGCGTGAAATCGGGCGCATAGACGACGTCGATCAGCGCGCGGGGGCGTGTGAGGTTAAAGTGCGCCATGGCGTCCCGGGTCAGGACGGTTTCGGGGCCCATGCCGTCCGCCTGATCGATGACGGCGAGCATCGCTTCCCGGGCCAGCGTGTAGCCGCTGCCGGCGTCGTTCAAAAGATAGCCCCAGCCGCCGCTGACGGTCTGATTGCCGTGCTCGTCCGCCATCAGCAGCATCGAGCCGGTTCCGCAGATGACGATGACGCCCGGCTCGCCCTGAGTCAGGCCCATCAGCGCGACGTATGCGTCCGACTGGAAGTGAAGCCGGGAGGCGGGCAATTCGTCGGAAGCGAATGCGGATACGGTCTTTTCGTCCGCCGGGCCGTCGAGGGCGGAAAAGCCCACGCAGACCGACTCGACCTCCGCGCCGCCGGACGCTTCCGTAAGGCGGCGGATCATATCATACAGCCGCTCGCGGACGATGGGGATTCCGTCGTTTAAGAAATTCAGCCCGCCGCCGCCGACCACCGCTGCGACGCGTCCGTCCGGGCATACGGCGACGGCGGTCGAGTGGGTGCCGCCTCCATCAATGCCGATATAGATCTTAGCCATCAGTTAACGTTCTCCTTTCCGATGCTCAATATATTCGACGCCGAAAGGGGACTTCCTTCTAATTTATGGCCCGATATGGCGGCGGATTGGGTTGAATGTTGAGTTTTTGTGCAGCGCGTGGTATAATGGAGCAAAAGCCTGAAAGGGAGGATGACCATGGACTACACTGCTGCGCCGATCTGTCAGGAGGAGCTGGTTCTGATCCGCCGTCAGCTTCACATGTATCCCGAGCGCGGGTGGGAGCTGCCGCTGACGACTGCGCTGGTCCGCGAGGAGCTGGACAAGGCCGGCGTCTTCTATGAATTCGAGAAATACGGAAAGAACACCGTCGTTGCGACCGTCAATCCGGAGAAGACCGGCTTTACCATCGGCATCCGCGCCGACATGGACGCACTGCCCATTCAGGAAAACAATGAGGACAAGCCCTACCGCTCGAAGCACGACGGCGTGATGCATGCCTGCGGACACGACGCGCATACTGCCATGCTGATCGGCGCGGCCAAGGCGCTCCATGCCATCCGGGATCAGCTGACCTGCCGGGTGAAGCTGCTGTTCCAGCCTTCGGAGGAGAGCCGGCCCAGCGGCGCGAAGGTGATGTGCGAGCACGGCGTGATGGACGATATCGACTGCATCATCATGTGCCATGTCAACTGCATGGACGATGTGCACGTCGTTTCCACCTGTTCCGGCGCGACCAACTGCTCGTCGATGGCGTTTAAAATCGAGCTGGGCGGAAAATCCGTGCATGTCGCCACGCCGCACGTCGGCATCGACGCGCTGGCGGCGGGCGTGAAGATCTATAACGGCATTCAGCTGCTGATCAGCCGCGAGGTCGATCCGTTTGATACCTGCGTCATGAGCGTATGCACGATGAACGCCGGCGAAACGGTGGCCTCCAACGCGGACAAATGCGTCATGCAGGGCTCGATCCGCTGCATGAAGGACGAGACGATGGCGTGGGCGAAGACGCGGCTTGAGAAGCTGATGAAATATACGGCGGAGGAATGCGGCGTCACCTATGCGATCAGCTATTCGGGCGAGCCGCTGCCCAGTGCGCACAACGATCCGATCATGTATGAAGCCTTTGTTGCGTCCGCGCGCAAGGTGGTGGGCGAAGATCGCGTCGTGCATCTGGCGACCTCGCCCGGCGCGGAGGATTTCGCGTATTACGAGAAGCACAAGCCGGGCCTGCTGTTCGGCCTGGGCCTGAGAAATGAAGCAAAGAATGCCTGCTACCCGGCGCACACCCGGAACTGGGACATCGACGAGGACGGACTTGAGACCGGCGTAAAGGTCTTTGTTCAGTTTGTGCTGGACCATATGAACGGCATCCGCGGAATCGGATGAGGGGGAGGAAATATGATGGCGAACTTCTATTGCCAGCTGGATTATGAGCACGTGGCCTATCCGAATCCGGTCAACGGCCGCGGCACCATCGCGGACAACGGCTGCGGCCCGTGCGCGGCTTCGATGGTCGCGGAGAATATGCTGGGCGTGAGCTTTCCGCCGGAGGAGGCGGCGCAGTTCGGCGTGGACTGCGGCGGGCGCGTTCAGTTCGGAACCAATTTCTACATTTACGCCAAGGCGTTCGCGGAGAAATTCAATCTGAAGGTGACCGACACCGAGGACGCGGACGAGGCGCTCAAGTTCCTTCAGGAGAAGCGCGGCATGGTCATCGCCAACACCTACGGCGACCGCCCGGAGGACGGCTATATCGGCGTGTTCTCCAATTCGGGTCATTATGTGGTCATCGCCGCGGCGGAGGGAACGGAAGTAAAGGTGTGGGATTCGATGTACCGCCCGGGGCGATTCGACATTCCGGGCCGTGCAGGTAAGGTGCGCATGGATGGAACCGACGCCTATGCGGATTTCTCCGTGCTGCGCGAGGACTGCCGCAACCGGCCGTTTTTCTTGTTTGAAAAAGCATAAATGAGCGTGCGCGCGCCGGAAAAGATACCGGCGCGCGTATTTCTGATGCACAGGACGATGATAATATAAAAAAGCAGGACATGGGCTTCACCGGCTCATGTCCTGCTTTGTGTATGAGGGGAATTATCCGAGGCGGGCGAGCAGATTTCCAGCCGCGTCGGTCAGGTCGTATCCGGTGTCCGGGGCCATCATGGTGTCGCCGCTGATCTGCGTCTCATAGCCGCCCTGCTCAAATGCCTCGCGCACGGCGATATAGCCGAACTGCGCGTTGGTGAGGGTGGAGATCATGGTGAAATCATACGGGCTCCGCTTCTTGATCTCCAGGCCGAATTCGACGAACAGCTCGCACGGCACGCCGACGATGGCAGTCTCTCCGATGCGCGCGGCCTGAACGGGGAGCGTAACCTGCTTTTTCTCAATCTTCGCCACATCGAGAAGGGAGCGGGCGTAATGACGCTCGACGAGGTTATACGTGTTGCCGGTAACGCCGGTCTCGCTTCTGAAGCAGACTTCATAGGGCTGCTTTTCAAGGAGCGCCTGCGCTTTGGCGACATCCTCCGCCGAAGGCGTCCGGATGAGGCCGGGGAAGGATGCGCTGTCCACGGCGAGCGCCTCTTCTTCCTTCGTTTCGATCGTGGCCAGCGCGCGGATGACGCTTCCGGCCAGAATCCGGCCCATGCGCACATGATGCGGCGGATCGGCCTTTTTGTAGTAATCCTGCGTGCGATGGAGGAAATCGTAATGGTTGATGTTTCCACACGCGCCCGTCAGGAAGATGCTGACGACCTCCTGCCCGTAGACCGACTTCAGCACCCGCGCAAGCTCGCCGGGATAATCGGCCGAGTAGCGGCAGCCGCCGACGGTATCCAGATGGCAGGCGAAATTAGTGACGACGCCCATCAGTTTTCCGTCCGGCGATTCGATCTTGATCAGGCTGACCTCCGGGTCGATATCGCCTGCGGGCCGGTCGATGAGCTCTGCGCGGAAGCCCGGATTGGTCTGAAAGGAGCCGTCCTTCATGTGGTAGCGGCGGATGAAGGAGATGCTGTCCTCCTGCGTCCGGCCGGAGCCGAGCCTTGCGGGCGCGCGCCTGTTCCACGCGAGCACCGCCGCGTCCGCCGCGCGCTCGGCCAGATACTGCATGTAATTCTCATCCACCGTACCCGGAACGAAGCCGTCCACCGGACCGCCGGTATGGGTGTGCGTCGCAGTGACCATGACGTTTCCGTCCGGAACGCCGGTGAGCCGGCTCACCCGGCCGCGGATGAAGGCGGTCTGTGCGGCTTCGGAGGTGATTGCATCCATGTTGATCAGGATAAACGGGGTTCCTTCGCTGTTCTCAAGCGCCATCGCGCGGACGAAGAGATTGTCCCGGATGCCCGAGGCGACGCGCGCCTCGAAATAACCGGGGAGATTGACGCCCAGCGGCGGGGTGATATCGAGTTCGTAGAGTCCGCAAAGCATGGATTGGCCTCCCTTCATGATCGGATGACTGAATCGGACAGGTGAAACGGGTCAGCGCAGCGCGCGCAGCGTACCGCCGGTGATTCCGGAAAGATCGGTCATGTCGATGTGGAATTCCTTGCCTTCTTCCGCGCACCTTTCGGCGTAGGCCAGCAGATCGACAAGAATCTGGCGGTAGATCGACTGGATGCGCAGATACATATACTGATTGCCCTTGACGCGCGCGTCCTCATTGGTGAACATCAGAATTTCGCGGTAATAGAGCATTTCCTGAAGCATCTGAACCGCCTGATCGGCGTTTGTTTCTTTTTCGAGCGCCAGAAGGCCCAGATATTCGCCGGCGACCACCTGAATATGCTGCGCCATGGCGTACCATGTGGAGGCCATGAAGTAGTTGTTGCAATCGGTGATCAGGCTGCCGAAGTATTCGACGGCTTCTGCGGCCGCGTCGTAGAGCGTCTCCAGCCCGGCTTCGTATTTCTCCTGCTCGGCATGCAGCCGCTCGAAGACCTCCTCGGGGAAGCGGCGGGGATAGGGCTTGTCGGCCTTGACGTAGGTATAGGCGTAGTAGTCGAGACCGAAGAGCTGCTTGGCGGTGAACTGATCGTCCAGCCTCAGCGCGTCCATCAGCTCGCCCATCCTCGTCAGCATGGGCAGCGCGTCCGCGCCGGGGAAGGTGTAATCGGCATAGCGGGCAAGGAAGCCGTCCTGATCGTCCAGCGTGTCGATGTTCCATGCCAGCTCGGCCATATAGCGGTAGCTGCGGTCGTGGCTGTATTCGAGGGAGGAATAGGCCTCCATGCCCTCGAAGCCGTTGTCGCGGGCCAGACGGGCGCAGCCGCGAATGTTGCTGAGATATTCCAGCGGGGTGGACCAGTGATAGTAGCCGGTGAAGGACTTGATGATCGAGCGGAACAGGCCGTTGACGCCCAACCCGCGGAAGAGCTTGCTCTCGTGGGAGTAGTTCCACCAGTCGATGACGACGGTATCATACAGTCCCTCTGCCTTCAGGCGCTCGACAAGCGGCTCATGCAGCACGTCGAACTCGTACTGCAGCATGTCCTGATAGACGTAGACGCTCTTCATGCCCTTTTCCTTGAGGTGCCTGCACAGGCGGATGATGTACTGAAGCATCAGCTCGCTGCGGTCCTTGCTGCGGCACTTTTCGCACCGGCAGAAGGGGGTGTGGAACTTGAAGGGGTCGTCCGCGTCCATGCCGATGCCTTCCCAGACCTCGTCCAGACCGATCTGCATGGCGTCGATTCCGTTGGGAATGAGATACCGGTCGATGATCTCGTCATACAGCTCGTTCATGATTTCGTAGGTGCGGTCGGAAGAGGTGCATACGCCGAAGCCGGTGTCGTTTCCATCTTCATCCTTCGCGGAGAGCTCGGGAATCAGGCGGGGCAGGAGTGTGTTGTGGCCGTAGCTGTTGAACAGGGGCTTGACGGTGATGTTGCGCTTTCTCGCATAGGCGATGACCTCGCCGAAGAAGTCCTCTTCGAACATCGTGGGCAGGACGTTTTCTTTATAGATCCATTTGCGCTCGGCGACCGAATAGTATTTGAGATGGCGCGGCGTCTTCAGCTCGGGATGTTTTTTGAACGGCACATACAGAAATTCCGAAATCATGCCGTCGAACTGCTGGCACCAGCAGCCGTATACGCCGACGGTCAGCGTGTTGAGCTTCATCTGCGCGAAGTAATCGATGGCGCGGAACCAGTCCTCTTTGGAGAGGAAGTCGCTGCCGTAGCGGTCCTCGATGAACAGGCCGCGGGTTTTGAAGCTGGGCCAGTCCAGAATGGACGCGCAAGGGACGGAAACGCAGTCGCCCTGAATGTCGATCAGCTGAATGAAGGTCTGAACGGCGTAGAACGCGCCGCCTGCGTCGTAGCCGGTCAGCTCTGTGCCGGATTCGGTGATTGTGATTGAATAGGCGTCCTCCACGGGATGATCCTGAAGGGCGTCCGCCGCAGGGTCGATCGCGAGGCGGATGGGGTAGTCTCCCGCGGCGGGCAGGAGGCAGCCTTTTTCGGTGAGGGTATTTTTGAGAAGGGAAACGGCCTGCTCAAAGACCGGATGGCTGCAGGCTGCGGTTTCAAGGTGATACAGGGGAAGAGAGGCTTGACTGAGCAGAATCTCCGCTCCGGTGAATTCAGATGAGCGGGGCATGGGCAGGAGCGTGCGGACAGAGCTGTTCATGGTGAAGTCCTCCTTTGTGGTATAAGGTGATATGTCATAAGCGGAAACTTAAGCAGTGAGTGCATCAGAGCGAGGGTTCCCCTGTGTGAGGCGCGTTTCTGCAAAGAATCCGATTAAAAACTTAGTGCTGTGCACCGTCTTGCAACCCCTCCGGCGCTCATGCGCCCACCTCCCCTTACACAGGGGAGGCTTTGGAATGCGAGTCAAATCTTTAGTTTCCGTGTATGGGGGATATGTCCATTATACCGTCAGGCGGCCGAAAAGGAAATACGCTTTTAACAAAAAAAGAGGATATTTTATCTCTGCCGCCCGGGCTCAAGAATTCGATTGCGGTGAAGTATGTTTTCTGATATACTGAACGCAAAAGACGTCGGGAGTGAAGCAGGCGATGAAGCGAACGGAATACAACAAAATCGTCCGGGACAGAATTCCGGAGATCATCGAGCGGAGCGGAAGCCGTGCGCTGTGGCATGCGGCGGGGCCGGAGGAGACGGTGAAGGGGCTGGAGGCAAAGCTTACCGAAGAGCTTTCCGAATACCTTGCCGATCATTCTCTTGAAGAGCTGGCCGATCTTCTCGAGGTGATGCACGGGATTCTGCATCACCGGGGCGTATCGTGGGAGGAGCTGGAGGCAATCCGGCTTAAGAAGCGCGAAGAGCGCGGCGGATTCGAACGGGGAATCCGGCTGGAAGCGACGGAAAAGGAATGAGAATACGGGGAGATGAAGAAAAAATGACCTTCTTTGATGCAAATGTGTGCTACGGAGGCGTCAAGACGCCCTCTCAGGCGGTGGACTACAGCCTGGACGCGCTGCTCAGGCGCATGAAGGAATACAACATCGAAAAGGCGCTGGTCGTTCACTCGATGGCGAGGGAGCACGACGCGCCGACCGGAAACGAGCTGCTGATGAAGGAAATCAAAGGGCACGACTGCCTGCTGCCGGTGTGGGTGCTGCTGCCGCATCATACGGGCGAGATGGAAGAGCCCGGCGCGCTGACCGAGCGGATGGTTAAGGAGGGCGTGAAGGCCGCCTCCATGCTGCCGTCGCTTGCGTTTCACAGCTTCTCGATGCGGCGCTGGTCGGTCGGCCCGCTGCTGGATGCTCTTTGCGAGCGGCGGATTCCGCTGATCATCGGCATTGAGCAGGTGGGCGGCATGGAGGGGCTCGCGCAGCTGGCGCTGGAGAATCCGTCCCTTCCGATCATTGCGACCAACGTCGCCTACCGGGCGGACCGCTTCCTCTATCCCCTGATGGAGCAGACGAAGAATCTGTATGTCGAGACTTCTTCGTACAAGCCCTATTTCGGGCTTCAGGAGTTTGTGAAGCGCTTCGGCGCAGAGCGGCTGGTTTTCGGAAGCGGCATGCCGGCGGTCGACCCGGCGGCTTCTGCGGCGGTTGTGACGTGGTCCGGCCTTGCGCTTGAGCAGCAGGAGATGATCGCGCATGGAAATATCGAGCGGCTGATCGGGGAGGTGCGGTAAAATGGCGGAAAAGTACAGACAGATGGTGCTCTCAGGCAAGGCGATCGAGGGGCTTGAGATCATCGATGCGCACAATCATCTGGGCCCGTATTTCAACTTCCCGGTGTACCGGCAGGGCTCGGCCGAGAGCATGCTTGAGCGCGCCGACACGATGGGCGTTTCGAAAATCTGCGTGTCCGCACACGCCGCCATCGGCCCGAACATGGTATGGGGAAACGACGAGGCCGAGCGGGCCGCGGCATACTGCCCGGAGCGCGTGTTCGCCTATGTGGGCGTAAAGCCCTGTTCCGAGCGGGAAATGCTGGACGAGATTGAGAAGCGGTTCGCAGCGAAGGGATTCATCGGCCTTAAGCTCCATCCGGGGCTGCACGGCGTGCAGGTGGCGGACAACAGCTATATCCCGGCGATCGAGTATGCCGAGAAGCACAGCCTGCCGGTGCTCATTCACACATGGTCCCATGCCGACGTGAGCGATCTGGACGGACTGAGCACGCGCTTTGCCTCCGTGCCCTTCATCATCGCGCACATGGGCGGCGCGCCGGACGTGCTTGATCATGCGCTGGACGTCATGCGCCGCCGGGAGAACGTGTTCGGCGATACCGCGCTTTCCTATGCGCCGCACGGAAGCATTGAATACGCCGTGAAGAAGGCGGGCGCCGAGAAGGTCATCTTCGGAACGGACATGCCGTTCTACGATCCCGTATTCACGCTGGCGCGCGTGGTCTGTGCGGATATCAGGGAGAGCGAGATTGAGAAGATTGTGGGCCTCAACTTCAGAGGCATCTGTCCGCTCATTCCGCGTTAAAGGATGGAGGAAGCAGGGAACATGAGCAGCATCACCGGATTCAAACGCACGAAATACGCCTGTTTTTATACTTATGTCGCGATGTCCTCGATTTTCAGCCTGCCGCCCATTCTCTTCGTCACCTTCCATGACCTCTACGGCATTTCCTATACGCTTCTGGGCACGCTGGTTCTGACCAACTTCTGCACGCAGCTGACGGTCGATCTGATCTTCAGCTTCTTCACCAAATACTTCAACTTCCACAAGACCATCCGCTTCATGCCCCTTCTGACGACGGCGGGCCTTGCAGCCTATGCGTGCGCGCCGTGGGTCTTCCCGGGACATGAGTATGCGGGCCTGCTGCTGGGCACGGTCATCTTCTCGGTGGCCGCCGGCCTGTGCGAGGCGCTGCTCAGCCCGATGATGGCCGCGATTCCGTCCGAAACGCCCGACCGGGACATGAGCATGTTCCATTCGCTGTATGCCTACGGCGTGCTGATGGTCGTTCTGGTCAGCACGGCGTTTATGAAGCTGTTCGGAACGGAGAACTGGATGTATCTGTCCCTGTTCTGGGCGCTGCTGCCGGTGGGGTCCTTCATCCTGTTCTCCATCTCGCCCATGCCGGATGTGGACGTGAGCCATGGCCCGGGCGCGGGCGAAGACCGCAGCCGCAGAATCGGCATGATTCTGTGCGTCCTGTGCATCTTCCTCGGAAGCGCGACGGAGAACACCATGACCAACTGGATTCCCGGATACATGGAAAAGGCGCTGAATATCCCCAAGACCGTGAGCGACGTGCTGGGCCTTGCGGTGTTTGCGGTGCTTCTGGGCCTGACCAGAACATGGTATGCCAAGCGCGGCAGGAACATCATGAAGGTTCTTCTGGTCAGCATGGCCGGCGCGGTATTCTGCTACCTGACTGCGGGTATCTTTGATAATGTGATCGTCTGCACGGTCGCCTGCACACTGACCGGCATATTCACCTCGATGCTCTGGCCGGGCGCGCTGATCATGATGGAGGAGAACATGCCCGGTCCTGGCGTCGCGGCCTATGCGCTGATGGCGGCGGGCGGAGACTTCGGCGCGTCGGTCGCCCCGCAGCTGATGGGCGCGGTGGTGGACGCGGTTGCGGCGAGCGGATGGGCGGCGGAAATGAGCGGAGCGCTGCTGATTTCCACCGAGCAGATCGGCATGAAGGTCGGTATGCTGATTTCGTCGGTCTTCCCGATGCTCGGCGTCGCGGCTTTGATCGTGACAAGCCGGTATTTCCGGAAGCACAGAGCGCAGGCGTAAGGAGAAAGAAATATGAATTACCGGAACGACCGATACGGCCGCCCGCTGTCCATTCTGGGGTTTGGCTGCATGCGCTTTCCGCAGACCATGGGCAGAATCAATATGGAGGAAACCGAGCGGGAGATCATGACAGCGATCCGCGGCGGCGTCAATTACTTTGATACCGCTTATGTCTACCCGGGCAGCGAGGCGGCGCTGGGCGAGATTCTCGAAAGGAATCAGGTGCGCGATCAGGTGAACATCGCGACCAAACTCCCGCATTATCTGATCAAGAGCCGCGAGGGGCTTGAAAAGCTCTTTTGCGAGGAGCTGAAGCGGCTGAGAACCGACCATGTGGACTATTATCTCATGCACATGCTGACCGACGCCGACACATGGGACCGGCTGCGCGCGCTGGGCATTGAGGAGTGGCTTAGGGAGAAGCGCGAAAGCGGCGCCATCCGGCAGGTGGGCTTTTCCTACCACGGAAACACGGACATGTTTATCAGGCTGCTGGATGCATATGACTGGGATTTCTGTCAGATTCAGTATAACTATCTGGACGAGCATTCGCAGGCCGGGCGGCGCGGGCTTCAGTATGCGCATCAAAAGGGTCTGCCGGTGATCATCATGGAGCCCCTGCGCGGCGGACGGCTGGTCAACCGCCTGCCCGAGGAGGCAAAACGCATTTTTGCGGAATATCCGGTCCGGAGAACGCCTGCCGCGTGGGCGTTCCGCTGGCTGTGGAATCAGGAGGAAGTGACCTGCGTCCTGTCCGGCATGAATTCGGACGAAATGGTGCGGGAGAACATCGAAACGGCGTCGGATGCGAAGATCGGCGAGCTGGGCCCGGCGGAGGAGAAAATGCTGGCCCGGGTCGTCGGGGCGATCAACGCAAAGGTGCGCGTAGGCTGTACTGGCTGCGGATACTGCATGCCCTGCCCCAAAAATGTGGATATCCCCGGCGCGTTTGCGGCCTACAACCGCCGCTTTGCCGAGGGAAAGTTCTGGGGAACGGTGGATTATGTGATCTGCACGGCGCTGAGAAAGACATCGACCGCGGCGTCCAACTGCATCGGCTGCGGAAAATGCGAGAGCCATTGTCCGCAGCACATCGAAATCCGGAAGCATCTTCAGGATGTGCGCCGGGAATTCGAATCGCCCGTGTACCGGGCGGTGCGCAAGGCGGCCGGGAAGATCGTTAAATTCTGACGGGGTGACGACGGATGAAGTATTTTGCGCCGGATTATTATCATGATTTTTCCTGCATCGCGGGCGAGTGCCGCCACAGCTGCTGCGCGGGCTGGGAGATCGACATTGATGAGGAAACGCTTGAAAAATACCTGTCCATGGAGGGAGAAACCGGAGAGCTGCTGCGCAGGCACATCGATACGAGCGGCGAGACGGCCTGCTTTAAGATGACCGGGGACGAGCGCTGCCCATTCCTCAACCGGGACGGGCTTTGCGACTTGATTCTCTCCGAGGGCGACGGCATTCTCTGCCAGATCTGTACGGATCATCCCCGGTTCCGCAATTTCTATCAGGACCGGGAGGAAATAGGCCTGGGTCTCTGCTGCGAGGCGGCGGTGAGGCTGATACTGACCAGGCAGGAGCCCGCGCGGCTCGTGCTTCTCGAGGACGACGGCTGGGATGACGAGCCGGACGAAGCGGAGGAAGCGCTGCTTGAGGTGCGCGGTCAGCTGATCCGCATCATGCAGGATCGGGAGCTGACCGTCGGGGAGCGGATTGAGCGGATGCTCGGGCGGCTCGGCATCGGCATGCCGGATACCGATTATGTGAAGTGGGCGGAGTATCTGGCGGGGCTCGAGCGGCTGGAGGATACGTGGGCTGAGCGATTGGGCGAAATGAAGGACGCGCCGGAAGCGGACGAGAGCGTGCTGCTGACAGAGGAATGGGAGACTGCGTTTGAGCAGCTGACGGTGTGCCTTCTCTACCGGCATGTGCCCGCGGCCCTGCAGGACGGGGACGTTGCCGGGCGGGTGCGCATGGTTGTTCTGTTCTTAAGGATCATCAGGCGGCTCTGCGCGCTGCACGCCGCGCTTCACGGAGGGATTTCGATGGACGACGCGGTGGAGCTGGTGCGGCTGTATTCCTCCGAAATCGAGTATTCGGATGTGAATATCGACGCGGTTCTTGCAGCGCTGGAGGAAGAAGAGCAAAAAGAAGAATAGAAAAAAGGCTCCGGCGCAGAAATCAATCTGCATCGGAGCCTCAAATCATTGACAACCCCCGGTGAGGTTTGGAGAGGCAGGGAGCCTCTCCATGTTCAATCAAAA
>JAFQQU010000071.1 GCA_017410445.1 Clostridia bacterium
ATCACAGGGCGCGGATAAAGGAAAGACGAAACAAAAACGGCTGCCCTGAAAGACAGCCCAACATTATCAGTTTATCAAAGATCAGGGACAATGTCAAGTGAAATTGGAAGATTCTGTAATTTAAACAGAGTTTACAATTGGAAGTTTGTGCAAAATGCGGGCTTGAAAATTGTGGTGAATAGGACTATAATGTAATCAACAAAAGGGAAGGGTGATACCAGTGAACAGGTAACACAAAGAAAGACCAAGGCTCTTCAATCAGTCTTCGAATCAGAGAAGATCATCACCAGAAGATATGTTTAGAAAACATCGTACGGAAGAATAACGTACACAATGAGCTGATGAATGATGAGCGGACGGCAGGAGAAGATGAACAGGAAGAGAAGAAGGTCGAATCTGCAGAAAGAGAGGTTAAAAAGATGCTAGATACCAAGAATGCACAGAAATGACCCTTGATTGTGGATGATCAGAGTTTGTAAAGAAAGACGATGATCGCGAATGAAGCAATCAAGGGTCATTTCATTTTTGGTCATGACGGTGGAAGGATGAAGCAGCGGTTTCCGGAGGGGGAAGCGGCTGTTCTTTTTTTATAACCGGGCGAATGAGGGAGAGCGCTGGCCCAGGGCGGAGACGACGCTGCGGCGGATCAAAAGAGGATAACAGACGCGCCCGGAGGCGGCTGCTGCAAAAGTTCCGGCCAACAAAAAACGGACTGCCTATAAGCAGCCCAACGTTACTATTATATCAAATATAGACAGGGCTGTCAATGGGATTTGAGAAGTTCTGTAAATAATACAATGCGGGATATGTGAAGTTTGTGCAAAATGCGGGATTGCAAAATGGTAAGGAATGTACTATAATGTAATCAGAAAACAGGAAGGGTGATACCAGTGAACAGGTAAAACAGTTTCCTGAAAAGGGATTTACAGACAGAGCGTTTCCATCAATGATTCATCTGAACTCAAAGAGCTGTATCCGATAACACGGATGAAGCAACCGGGTTTTCGAACACGGATAGAGAATCTGAGAGATCAGCAGTAAGCAAAGAGCATGGATGCAGGAACATGAATGAAGCTGAAGAATCAGAGAAAGGAAAGCGAAGTCGAGTCAATAGAAAGAGAGGTTAAAAGGATGCTAGATACTAAGAATGTTCAGAACTGACCCTTGATTGCGGATGATCAGAGTTTGTGACGAAAGACAATGATCGCAAAATGAAGCAATCAAGGGTCAGTTCATTTTTGGAAGAAAAGCAAAAGGCGTATGCGCGGAGCCGGCTGTCGGAGAAGGACAGGCGGTGTTTTTTTGTGCGGCGGTTTGTTGACAGTATGCATTCCGCTCATTATAATGAAAGAAATGTATGCTGGACGGGAGCGGAAAAAGAAAGGAGGCGGCGTAGCGTGGAGGAGCGGGCAAAGAAGCGTGTGCTGGTCGATGCGGACGCCTGTCCGGTGGTGCGGATTGTCGAAGAGGTCGCAATGGCGCACGGCGTCCCGGTTACGCTGCTGTGCGATACCAATCATATCCTTCAATCGGACTACAGCGAGGTCAGAACCATCGGCGCGGGTGCGGACGCGGTGGACTTCGCGCTGGTGAATCTGTGCGGAAGCGGTGATATCGTCGTTACGCAGGACTACGGCGTCGCCGCAATGGCGCTCGGCAGAGGCGCAAAGGCGATTCATCAGAGCGGCTGCTCTACACCGAAGACAATATCGACCAGCTTCTGATGGAGCGGCATCTGGCGAAGAAGGCGCGCATGAGCAAGGGAAAGCATCATGTGAAAGGGCCGAAAAGGCGGACGAAAGAGGACGACGAACGGTTTCGCGCTGTATTTGAGCGGCTGATTCTGTCAATTGAGGAAAATATATGAAGATCATATCCGCATATTCCGCAGGCGGTCGGGTCATACTGAATGACGATGCGGAAAGGAGCTGAAGCGGTAATGATCGAATCGGACACCATTAAGCTGCTGCGGGAATGCGACTCGGGAATCAAAATGGGTACGGCTTCCATTGATGAGGTGCTGCCCTACGTGAAGAGCGACGAGTTTGAGCGGCTGCTGACCGACTGCAAGGACGAGCATGATACCCTGAAGACAGAGGTTCAGGAAATGCTTAAGCGGTATCGGGATGAGGGAAAAAATCCGAATCCCATGATTAAGGGCATGTCCTGGATGAAAACCAACGTCATGCTGGGCATGAAGGAATCCGACAGCACGATTGCGGACCTCATGACGGACGGCTGCAATATGGGCGTAAAGTCCCTCAACCGATACCTCAATCAGTATGAGGCTGCTGAGGAGCGGGCGAAAGACATCACCAAGAGGCTGATTAACCTCGAGGAAAAGCTGACTGTCGATATCCGCAAATACCTCTAGACGGCAGACGGCCCTGACGGGCGCATGGCGCACAGAACAGAAGCGCCTGCGTCCGTTTTTGCATATTCAGAGGGCTGAATCCATAATATTTGGTCGGATAGGGCTTCAAAATACCTGTTTATGGCTTGACATCTTTGGCATTATATAAGATAATGAAAGACGGACATGTTAATTCCGTCACATTGTTCGTGATAGAGCTTTGTGATCCGATATGCGCGGCGGCTTCCCGATACAGAGGTTCGCCGTGAACGAAAGGGGTATTCTCATGAAAGAAAGAGCAGCCGGTATTTTGCTCCATATTTCCAGCCTGCCGTCCAAATACGGTATCGGATGCTTCTCGAAGACTGCGTATGATTTTGTCGACTGGCTGTATGAGGCCGGACAGACCTACTGGCAGATTCTGCCGGTTGGCCCGACCAGCTTCGGCGATTCGCCCTATCAGTCGTTCTCCACGTTTGCGGGCAATCCGTATTTCATCAGCCTTGAAGCGCTGATTGACGAAGGCGTTCTGACCGAGGAAGAATGCGACGCCGCAGACTTCGGTGACCGGGCGGATGACATCAGCTTCGATAAGCTGTATCATAACCGCTATCCGCTGCTGCGCAAAGCCTGCAGCCGCAGCGACCTGAGCCGCTATCCCGAGTATAAGGAGTTTGTCCGGGAAAACGAATGGTGGCTGGCGGATTACGCGCTGTATATGGCTGTGAAGGATTCGCTGGGCGGCATCCCGTGGCAGCAGTGGCCCGAGGACATCAGCCTGCGCAGGGAAGAGGCGATTGAGAAGTACAGCGAAGAGCTGAAGGATGATATTGAGTTTTATCAGTATCTGCAGTTCAAGTTCTTCGAGCAGTACAGCCAGCTGAAGGCGTATGCCAACAAGAAGGGCATCCGCATCGTCGGCGATATTCCGATTTACGTTTCGATGGACAGCGCAGATGCGTGGGCCAATCCGGAACTGTTCCAGTTGGATGAGAAGCATGTTCCTGTTGCGGTCGCGGGTTGCCCGCCGGATGGCTTCACGGCAGACGGACAGCTGTGGGGCAATCCGCTGTACCGGTGGGATTATCATAAGGAGCAGGGCTTTGAGTGGTGGATTTCCCGCCTGAAGTATTGCTTTGAGCTGTACGACGTCACCCGAATCGACCATTTCCGCGGTTTCGACGAATACTACTCCATCCCCTACGGAGAAAAAACCGCCCGCAACGGTCATTGGGAAAAGGGCCCCGGCATCGAGCTGTTCCGTGCTGTGGAAGCGAAGCTGGGCAAGAACGAAGTCATCGCCGAGGACCTTGGCTATATGACGGATACCGTTCGCCAGATGCTGAAGGACAGCGGCTTCCCGGGCATGAAGGTGCTCGAATTTGCCTTCGACGCGCGCGATTCCAGCGCGACGAACGACTATCTGCCGCATAACTATCCGGTAAACAGCGTCGTTTACACCGGCACGCACGACAACGAAACCATCGCCGGCTGGTTCGACAGCATTTCCAAGGATGAGCAGCAGATGGCGCGCGATTACCTCTGCGACAGCCTGACGCCCAAGGATGAGCTCTACAAGCCCTTTGTATCGCTGGTTATGCGCAGCAAGGCGCGCACCTGCATTATCCCGATTCAGGACTATCTGGGCCTTGATAATGCGGCCCGCATGAATACGCCCTCGACCATCGGCATCAACTGGCGCTGGAGGCTGAAGGAAGGCCAGCTGACCGACGAGCTGCAGGCATATATCCTGAAGACCACCAGACTCTTCGGACGCGTGAGCAAAAAGCTGAAGCTTCAGAAGGAAGCCGAGGAAAAAGCAGCGGAAGTAAAGATCAAAACCGAAACCGAGGATAAAGCATAATATGGAATGATCCTACCAATGCTATGGATCAGGGGATGGACGGGAAAGCACCGCTTTTCCGACGTTTCCTGATCCTGTGTACTTTTCAGAAAAGGAGTCAATGTATCATGATGAATGTAGAACAACGCCTGACCGGTATTCTGGGGAAGTCCATCTCCGAGGCCGATGACCGGCAGCTTTATTCGGCGCTGATGCAGCTCGTTCAGGATCAGGCCGGCGAACAGATTCGCCCGGTCAGCGGACGCAAGCTGTATTACATTTCCGCCGAATTCCTGCTGGGCAAGCTGCTGTCCAATAATCTCATCAATCTGAATCTGTATGACGAAGTAAAGGAATGCCTGGAGAAGTCGGGGAAGTCTCTGGCGGCGCTGGAGGAGATCGACTCCGAGCCCAGCCTGGGCAACGGAGGTCTGGGCCGTCTGGCCGCCTGCTTCCTGGATTCTCTGGCGACGCTGAATCTGCCGGGCGATGGCGTGGGCCTGCTGTATCACTGCGGCCTGTTCCGTCAGAAGTTCGAAAACGAGCTGCAGCATGAAAAGCCTGATTTCTGGCTGGACAACAATGGCTGGGTCAAGCGCACCGACAAGGCCTATCCGGTCATGCTGGCCGGCAGACAGTATGCCGCCCGTCTCTGTCAGATTGCCGTAACTGGCTATAACGGCAGAACCAATCAGCTGAATCTGTTTGATCTGGAATCGGTGGATGAGGGAATCATCGGCGACGGCATTTCCTTCCCCAAGGATCAGATCGAAAAGAACCTGACGCTGTTTCTCTATCCGGACGATTCCGACGACGCCGGCCGCCTGCTGCGCCTCTATCAGCAGTATTTCATGGTCAGCGCGGGCGCGCAGATGATCCTCGAGGAGTGTGCGGCGCGCGGCTGCAATTATCATGATCTGGCAGATTATGCCGCCATTCAGATCAACGATACCCATCCCAGCATGATTATTCCCGAGCTCATCCGCCTGCTGGGCGAGAAGGGCGTCGGCTTTGACGAGGCGGTGGAAATTGTTACCAATACCTGCGCCTACACCAACCACACCATCCTCTCCGAGGCGCTGGAGAAGTGGCCGGCCGGATCGCTGTATCGGGTCGTGCCGCATCTGATGCCCATCATCGACCGCCTGAATCAGATTGCTCGCAGCCGTTCGTCCGACGCCTCCACGGCGATCATCGACGGCAACGGCACGGTTCATATGGCGCATATGGACATTCACTTCACGCATTCGACCAACGGCGTTGCGTATCTGCACACCGAGATTCTGAAGAACAGCGAGCTGGCGAACTTCAATCGTTTGTATCCGTGGAAGTTCAACAACAAGACCAACGGCGTCACCTTCCGCCGCTGGCTGATGGCCTGCAACCCGATGCTGACGAAGGAAATCGAAAGCCGCATCGGCCCGGGATTCAAGAAGGATGCAGACGAACTTAAAAATCTGCTGGCTCTTCAGGAAGACGAGGCCGCGCTTCAGCGCTTTGCCGATATCAAGGCGGCAAACAAGCGCGCGCTGGCCAAGTGGATGCTGGAGACGCAGGGGATTGAGATCAACCCGGACGCCATGTTCGCCATTCAGGCCAAGCGCCTGCATGAATACAAGCGCCAGCAGATGAATCTGCTGTTCCTGATTCACCAGTATTTCGAGATTAAGGCCGGCCATCTGCCGCCTGTTCCGCTGGTGAGCATCTTCGGCGCGAAGGCGGCTCCCGCGTACACCATCGCCAAGGACATCATCCATGCACTGCGCGTTTTGTCCCGCGTTGTGGCTGAAGATCCTGCTGTATCTCCGTGGATGCAGATTGCGTTTGTTGAGAATTACAATGTCTCCGCGGCGGAGAAGATGTTCCCGGCGTGCGACCTGTCTGAGCAGATCAGCCTGGCCAGCAAGGAGGCCAGCGGCACAGGCAACATGAAGTTCATGCTGAACGGCGCGGTCACGCTGGGTACGATGGACGGCGCGAACGTCGAAATTGCACAGCAGGTGGGCGGTGAGAATATCTACATCTTCGGCCAGAGCTCTGATCAGGTCATCCGCCGCTATGCCGCGGGCGACTACTGCGCGCGCGAGTGGTATGAGGGCGACCCGAACATCCGCCGCGCCATTGATTTCCTGCTGTCCGACGAAATGCTCAGGTACGGTTCCCGCGAGAATCTTGAGCGCCTGAAGAACGAACTGATCTATAAGGACTGGTTCCAGACTCTGCCGGACTTCAACGCTTACACCATCCGCAAGCTGCAGGCGATGACCGATTATGCGGTCAATCCGGTAAAGTGGCGCAGAATGTGTCTGGTGAATATCGCAAACGCCGGCTTCTTCTCGGCAGACCGCACCATCGCGGAATACAACCGCGATATCTGGCAGCTGGGTTAAGACGGAAAAGGTTTATACGGCAGGCCGTCGTCCGCTTTTGAGGGCGACGGCTTAACGTATAGAAGAGGAAAGCGGGGAAGAACGGAATAAAGCGATGCTCCGTGGGAATACTGGAATCTGAAGACTGTATTTATACTGATCTTGGAAGAACAGCCGGCCGATGAGGTGACGGAAGATGGAGATTTATGTAATTTTTTGCGAATTGTATTGATTTTATGGCGCGGCTAGTGTATGATGACAGCGTACCATGAGGATACCGGGGCTCTGCTTATGCAGACCAGGCAACGCGCTGTCTGCACAGCCGTCAGGTACCAATTTTAAAAAGAAAGAGGTTGCATGCAACATGGCTGAGCTGAATCTGACCAAGTATGGCATTACCGGCGTTACCGAGATCGTACACAACCCGTCTTACGAGACTCTGTACAACGAAGAGATCAAGCCCGAGCTGGAAGGCTACGAAAAGGGCCAGGTTACCGAGCTGGGTGCTGTAAACGTTATGACCGGCATCTACACCGGCCGTTCCCCCAAGGATAAGTACATCGTCATGGACGAGACCTCCAAGGACACCGTATGGTGGACCACTCCGGAGTTCAAGAACGACAACAAGCCGATGAGCGAGTCCACCTGGGCCGTTCTGAAGGAAAAGGCGATCAACCAGCTGTCCGGCAAGAAGCTGTACGTTGTTGACGCTTTCTGCGGCGCCAATGCCGACACCCGCATGAACGTTCGCTTCATCGTTGAGGTAGC
>JAFQQU010000072.1 GCA_017410445.1 Clostridia bacterium
GGTCATGCAGCTGGTGGACGAATATGAAGCAAGCGAGGACGATTTCAAGAAGAACATCGAAATCCTCGAGACCAAGGGCATCCGGCAGAAGTATACCGCGCGCAATACAGAGACCGGCGAAAAGATCACCGGATACGCGCTCATGGCCTATTCCCGAGAGACCAAGCGGATTTACCTGCTGCACTTCACCGCGCCCACCAACGAATACGACGAGCTGTCCGGCGTCATCGACGTCATCCGCGATTCCATGACGACCTTCTGAGGAGGCCAATGAATGATCAGAGCACGAGCTTTCGCCAAGATCAACTGGGCGCTGGACATTCTCGCGACGCATGAAAACGGATATCATGAGATGGACATGCTGATGCAGTCGATCTCCCTTTGCGATACGCTGACCTTTGAGGAAGCGGATGAAATCATCTTCACCGTATCCGGAGAAGCCGACCCGGACGCGGAGAGGAATCTGGTCGTCCGCGCGGCCAAGCTCCTTCAGAAGGAGACCGGGTGCACGAAGGGCGCAAAGATTGATCTTGTCAAGCGCACGCCCGCCATGGCCGGGCTCGGCGGCGGCAGCGGAGACTGCGCGGCGGCTTTCCGTGCGCTCAATGAGCTGTGGAACCTGGGCCTCAGCGTGAAACGGCTTACCGAGCTGGGCTTTTCGCTGGGCGCGGACGTGGCCTTCTGCATGGACGGCGGGCTTCAGCGGGTGCGCGGTCTCGGCGAGCGGCTGGAGCAGCTGACAGCCTGCGGAACGCCAGAAATGCTGCTCGTCATGCCGGACGGCGGGCTCAGCACGGGCGCGGTGTTCGGCGGATACGACCGGATGGAGCGGACCATGCCCCGGGTCGATATGGAACGCGCGCAGGATGCGCTCGTTCGCGGGGATTATGCTGCTCTCAATGAATGCGCGGCCAATGCGCTGACCCCTCCCGCCATGCAGGCGAGCGCGGCGGTCGGCCCGGCGATTGAAGAGATGTATCGTCAGGGCGCGCTCATGGCGCGCATGAGCGGCAGCGGCTCCGCGGTGTTCGGCGTGTTCCGGGATGCGGACGAAGCCGACCGGGCGCAGCGCGCTCTTTCCGGGAAATACGCCTTCTGCGAGCGGATTACGACCAGCCCCGTTGGCGTGGAGCTGGGGGAGATGGCATGACGCTTATCAGGCGCGCCGCTTTATCGTGTCTTCCGAAGGTCAGGGGAATCTTCCTCCGCTGCGACCGGGGAAGCGCGCTGTATGTGACCAATGCGCCGGCGCTTACGGACAAAGCGATCGACTGGGCGGCAGCGGGTTTTTCGGCCCGAGGGGATGGAAAGCTGATTTTCCTCATGCCGGAGGAGAACTGGATTCATGCCATCGGACTGTGGCTTACGGACAGGACGGCATTTCAGAGGCTGCGCAGCTCTTTTATGAACGCGGACTTCGGAGAGGTGCTGGAGGAGGATATGGCGCTCTTTGTGGAGGGCGTAAAGCTCCTCGACATGGGCGGCGATACAGACGCCTATGAGAAGCGCATCCGTCAGCGGGCTGCAGTCTGCCTGAGAGAGAAAAGAGGCGGCGGCGCGATCACCGTCTGCGGCCTGATTGCAGATTTTCTGAATGAAGGAGGAAAAACAGATGAAGATTGAATGGATGGGCCATGCGTGTTTTGCCATTACCACCGATGCGGGGCTGCGCATCGTGACCGACCCGTTTGACGAGACGGTGGGCTATCCGCTGCCGTGGGGCAGGGCGGACGTCGCGACGGTCAGCCACGGCCATTTCGACCACGCCTGCTATGAGCGGCTGAACCCGGCCAATGTCGTAAAGGAAGCGGGCGAGTATGTCTTCGGTGATGTGAAGATCACCGGCATTCCCTCCTTCCACGACGACGCCGAGGGCGCGAAGCGCGGAACGAACGTGATGTATGTGATCGAGGCGGACGGAAAGCGAGTCGCGCATCTGGGCGACCTCGGGCATATGCTCTCCGACGCGCAGGTGAAGGCGCTGGGCAAGCTGGACGCGCTCATGATTCCCGTCGGCGGCACCTACACGCTCACCGGCGAGCAGGCGGCCGAGCAGGCGAGGGCCATCGGAGCCGAGGCGGTCGTCCCGATGCATTACAGCAACGACTTCTGCAAGTTCGATATTACCACAGAGGTGCCCTTCCTGCAGGCCATGAACGAGCCGATTGAGGATATCTATTCATTCGTTCCGGGCACGGAGTTCGCGCCGGTCGTGCTCATGGAGCTGTGCGAGGAAGAAGAGTAGCCTTCCTCTCTGAGGAAGGTGGCACAGCGCAGCTGTGACGGAAGGAGTCGTGCTGATTTGCTCGGAGAGACTCCCTCAGTCACCTTCGGCGACAGCTCCCTCGGGGAGGGAGCCTGAATATGTCAAAATCCCGCTGCACATTCATTCGTGCGGCGGGATTTCTGTCTGCTGATCCTGTATCAGCTCCCGGTCGATTAATTCGTCCGTTGGATTGATGGGAGCGGGACGGTCGGCTTCACGCTTCTGCGCGGTCATGACCGATGCAATGGCGATGAGGAGAAGGAGAACGGGCTTCATAGGCAGACATCCTTTTTGTTGATAGGATGTGCTCTTTAGTCGAATGATATGCCCAAAACCGCGCCATCCTCTGCTCGGATGTCAATGCTATAATATCCGCTGTTTGGCGTGATGAGGGTACTGTAGGATTCGCGTGCCGCCAGAACATATCCTTCGGGCATCAGGAGGACTTTCCACGATTGAACCTGAGGAATATAGTATGCCTGGTTCGCCAGCCGCGGGTCTTTTCCGTCCGGATCAAAGTTCTTTCGGTAGTATTCCTCGGCGAGCGCGGAAGCGGTTTCTTCGTCCGCAACAAGCTGAGGCTTGATCGCTTCGACGCCCCATTGTGCGGGCAGGATGTTCAGCACCTGATATCGGCATTCTGGGTTTCCAAGGATGTACCCGATTCCTCCGCCCAGCAGAACGCACAGAATCAGGCAGAACGCGGCAGTCAGTTTTTTCTTCATGACAGATATCCTCCCTGCTGAGCGATTTGCTTATTCGCCGTATTGTGCACTGAGAATCGTGCCGTCAGCGGCCAGAATCTCCATATCATATGAACCGCCCACCATCATATAGTCGAGAGATCCTTCACGCTGCTTGAGAACATAGTATTCCGGCATCTGGCAGACACTCCATATTCCGCTTTGTGAAAGGTAAAAAATGGAACTGACCAGTCTCGGATCGCTGCCGTCAGGGTCGACATTTTCCCGGTAATATGTCTCGGCAAGTGCGGCGGCAGCCTGCGCATCCGCGATGAGCGGAGAGGATCCCGGGGAAAAGGCGGCTTGGTCGTACATGCGGTCAAAGCGGCTCTGATGTTCAGCCTGCCCGATCAGATACCCCGCGCCTGTACCAAGCAGCAGGCAGAGGGCGGCGCAGAGCGCGGCGGTTAGCTTCTTCTTCATGAAAATCCCTCTCGATTATTAGTATTCATAGACGTTATAGGCGCTCAGAATGCTCTTTCCGATCTCGTACAGGAAAGAAACGGCCTTTCGCGCAAGTTCCTTCGGCGGATGCATGAGCCGCGTATCGTGCGTCCATTCCTTCCGGTAGACCGGCCACATGCCGCTTCTTCGGAGCAGATGGCTGGCTTCGAAGGTGAAATACCCTTTGAAGCCCGAGTCGATCAGGCCACACATGATTTCATCGAGATTGAGAACGCCCTGAAACGGCGCGATGTGCTCGTCGTGCTTGCCGAAATTATCCTGAATGTGCACCGCGCGAAGATGATGCCCCAGCGTCATGATCGCGCCGTACTGGTCCATATCGCGCAGGGCGGCGTGGCCGGTGTCCCAGCAGGCGTGCAGCAGCGGATGATTGATATTATCGATGACCTCCAGCATGTCCTCGGCGAAGCAGAAAAGGCTTTCGGACTGGCCGGGCGCATCGTCCTTCGGAAGGCCGACGATGGATTCAGCGTTGTTTTCGATGAGGATGTTCACGCCGGTTTTGTCCATGACCGGGAAGAACTCCTCGAAGAAGCGTTTGTTTGCGTCCATGTAGCCTTTGCGGCCGATGCGGGGCGCGCCGTAGTTATCCGCAAATACCGGATGCACGACGATGTTTTCAATCCCCAGCATCCGGCAGGCCTCGACGGAGCGCACGGTTGAGCGGATGAAGCGCTCGTATTCCTCGCCCTCGGTGAAGAAATAGCCGCAGGGGGAGTGCGCCTGAACAAATCTTGCTCCGATATCTTCGGCGGCGATGCCGATTTCTTCGATTTCGCGCATCCAGCCGTCGGACATAAGCGGAGAATAGGGCGTGTTCATCAGATAGAAGCTCAGATCGAGGCATCGGAACCCGGTATCCTTGAACAGGCGGACGGCGTCTGCCGTGGTCGGCGCGTAGGCGGAGAGGTCGTTGGTGGTAGTGCACAGCTTCATGAAGACGCCCTCCTTTATCAGTTCGATCAGTATTCGTAAACGCCGTAAGCCGAGAGAATGCTCTTGCCGATTTCATACATAAAGGCAGCCGCCTTCTGCATCAGCTCCTTCGGGGGATTGGCCAGCCGGGTCTCGCGTTCCCACTTTTTGCGGTATACCGGCCATGTATTCATGCCGCGGATCAGGTAGCAGGCCTCGAAGGTGAAAGCGCCCTTGAATCCCGAATCAATCAGGCCGCACATGATCTCATCCAGATTCAATACGCCCATGAACGGCGCGATGTGCTGGTCGTTGTCGCCGAAGTTGTCCTGAATATGGACGGCGTGCAGGCGGGGGCCCAGCTTCATGATGGCGTCGTACTGATCCATTTTGCGGAGCGCGGCGTGGCCGGTGTCCCAGCAGGCGTGCAGCAGGGGATGGTTTACATAGTCGAGCATATCCAGCATGTCCTCGGCAAAGTAGAACAGATCGCTGCCCGTGCCCGGCTTTTCGACGCGAGGGCCCTTCAGGTTGGGTTCGAAGCCGTTTTCGATCAGCACGTTCACACCGGTTTTTTCCATTGCGGGGAAGAAGTTTTCATAGAACTTTTTATTGTATTCGAGATATCCCTTGCGGCCCGTGTCCGGGGTGTTGGCGTAGGTGAATACAGGATGCACCACAATATCCCTGATGCCGAGGAAGCCGCAGGCTTCGATGGACCGGATGGTGGTTCGGATGAAGTGCTCGTATTCCTCGCCCTCGGAGAAGAAGGAACCGGCGGGCGCGTGCGCCTGAACGAAGGTCGCGCCGATATCCTCCGCGGCGATGGCGGCGTCTTCAATATCGCGTTTCCAGTCGTCTCCCCGGAAGGGATGGCCGGGCTTGTTCATCTGATAGAAGTTGAAATCGAGGCATTTAAAGCCGGTGCCCTCAAACAGACGCACGGCTTCGGCGGGCGTGGAGGTATAGGCGGCAAAATCCTGCGTGGTCGTACAGAGCTTCATAATATGATCCTCCTATGACAAAGGAGCCCTCTCATGGGTAGAGAAAGCTCCTTGAAATGTATTACATGCGCTCCGGGGCCTCCACGCCGATCAGGTTCAGCGCGGTGGCGATGGTCTGGCGGGCGGCGCGGGTCAGCTCGAGCTTGGCAGCGCGGGCGGCCATGTCGTCGTCCAGAATGCGGCTCTCATAGTAGAACTTGTTGAACGCCTGAGCCAGGCCCACCGAGTAGCGGGTGACCATGGAGGGCTCGTTGCGGTCTACGGCCTCGCGGACGGTGGCCGGGAACTGCTCCAGAATGCGGATGACGTTCTGCGCATCCACGCCGGACAGCGCCTCGTAATCGGGCTGCGCGTCGCACTCGCCGGCCTTGCGCAGGACGGAGCAGGAGCGGGCATGGGTGTACTGAACGTACGGGCCGGTCTCGCCGTCGAAGTTGAGGGCGCGGTCCCAGCTGAAGTCGATGTCCTTGATGCGGTTGTTGTACAGCACGAAGAAGATGACCGAGCCGATGCCGACCACCTTCGCGGCGGCGTCCTTGTCCTCGAGGTCCGGGCTCTTCTCGTCCATGATGGCGCGGGCCTTCTCAACGGCGCGGGTCAGCAGGTCGTCGAGGTAGACGACATGGCCCTTGCGGGTGGACAGCGCCTGTCCCTCGTAGCTGATCATGCCGAAGGAGACGTGCTCCATGCCCTTGACCCAGTCATGGCCCATCAGCTCGATGACCTTGAACAGCTGCTTGAAGTGCAGGTCCTGCTGGTAGGCGACGACGTAGAGGCACTTCTCGAAGTCGTAGGTGTTCTTGCGGTAGAACGCGGCGGCCAGGTCGCGGGTGTGGTAGAGGGAAGCGCCGTCGCTTCTGAGCAGCAGGCAGGGCGGCATATTGTAGTCCTTCAGATCGACCATCTGCGCGCCGTCGGACTCGACCAGAAGGTTCTTCTCGCGCAGCTCGTCCAGTACGGGGGCCATCTTGTCGATGTAGAAGCTCTCGCCGGCATAGGAGTCGAACTTGACGCCCAACATGTTGTATACGCGCTCGGCGTCCTTCAGGGTGACGGACTTGAACCAGTTGAAGATCTCGAGGGCTTCCTCGTCGCCGTCCTCGATCTTCTTGAACCATGCGCGGCCCAGATCGTTGAGGGACTCGTCCTTCTGTGCTTCCTGATCGAACTTGACATAGAGGCTGACCATGGCGTCCACGCCGCCCTGTTCGATCTCTTCCTTCTTGCCCCACAGCTTGTAGGCGGCGATCATCTTGCCGAACTGGGTGCCATAGTCGCCCAGATGATTGATGCCGACGCACTTGTAGCCCAGGAAGGAGTACATGCGGTAGAGCGCGTTGCCGATCATCGTGGTGGACAGATGACCGATGTGGAAGCGCTTGGCGATGTTGATGGAGGAATAGTCCAGGCAGATGGTCTTGCCTTCGCCCTCATTGCCGCCGCCGTAGTTCTCGCCCTGTTCGCGGACGGCGCGCAGGATTTCGGCGGCGTAGGTGGCGCGGTTGATGAAGAAATTGAGGTATCCCTTGACCGACTGAACTTCCTTCAGGAAGGGCGCGTCGATGGCGGCCTTCAGGGCGTCGGCGATCATGGGCGGGGCCTTGCGCAGAACCTTGGCCAGACGGAAGCAGGGGAAGGCGTAATCGCCCATCGCCGTATCCGGCGGAACTTCCATCATCTGCGCGATGCTCTCGGGAGTCAGGGAGGTATCGTTAAAGGCTTTTTCAAGCGCCGAAGCGATTTCGGACGCAATGCTCATGCGGAAATCCATGTTGTTTCACCTCAGGCAGAATTTGATTCATAAAGTATAGCATCATATAGAAGAGATGGCAAGGCCGTACAGGTAATTTTTGATAAATCTCATTATCTTTGCAGGATAAACGTTTCCTTCAGGCTTTCCCCTTGAGGGGAAGGTGTCGGGCTTGCCAGACGGATGAGGTGTCCTGCTCGGTGCCGGCTGTTTTCACACATATGAATGGTTTCCTGCTGTCAACCGGTCAGCTTTCCGGCAGATTAAGGTCTCACTGCTGAGAAAAAGTCGGGAACGTCTTTCCCGGAATTCTTATCTCTCCAGCTTCTCATCCATGAACCGGATATAGTTGTTCCAGTCCTCGCGGGAGAAATAATGCCCGCCCTCGCGCACATGATACCCCACGCAGCCCTCGTGAAGCACTTCGTCCGTGCGCGGCATATGATCGGAGACGACAAGCCCCTTCTTTCCCAGCAGCGTCCACGCCCCGGAGGCATGAAGCGCCGTCAGGAACTCGGATTCCGGGTCCGCGCCGCGGTCCTCCTTCGCGGAGCCGACATAGAGGTATCTGGGCGCGACGAGAGCGAGGAGGAAGGCCTGATCGTAGGGCTTTTCGTCCTCCTTTTCATCGGTGAAGCGCTTGAAGTTCTCCGCGAACCAGTCCCAGCTGCCGGCGCGCAGGAAATCGCGCACGCGTTCGCCGTGGCCGCCTTTGGAGGTGGCCGCGCCGCCGTAGCCGGAATTGTTGGAGATGGTCAGGAAGAAGCGCTCGTCCTGCGCGCCGGCCCAGAGCGCGGTCTTGCCGAGACGCGAATGGCCCACGACCGCGGTGTGCTCCGCATCCAGATCGTCCCGCGTGAGAAGGTAATCTAGGAAGCGGCTTGCTCCGTATGCCCACATGCCGATTTTGCCCCATTCGGTCGCCGTGCGGTCGACGGTCGTTCCGAAATGCGCGGCGATACCGTCCGAGTAATCGCCGAAGTGCGCGTCGTTGACCATATCGGTATAGCATACCTGCGCCAGCGCGTAGCCCGAATCGATGATCTCCTCGACCGGAACGCCGGTGAGCGGCGCTTCATCTTCCTTCGCGGTAAACCGGAAGGCGATGTGCAGAAAGACGGGCGGCTTTTTCTCGCGGTTCGGGATAAAGAGGTAAACGGGGAAGGAACATACGCCCCTCTCCGTCTCAAAGGAAAGCATGATCTTCTGCTCGCGCACCTTGCCGCCGAACGCCTTGGGCGCATCCTTTATGACCTCGCCCCATACGCGGAGGGGCCGGGGAGGAGTTTCTCCGTAGGAGTAGGTTACAAGCGCGTCCATCATTTCGCGTCGGCGCATGGGCCAGTTTTCGGGTGTGACGGGTGTTTTGTCGTTCATTGTGAGAATGGGGAGGAGATCACGGGCTTTCAGAAGAGTGTATAGCATCAGATGACTTCCTTTCCGGCAATTTGAGGAGGTTACTTTTCTTTATAGATGCTTAAAGCTGTTTCACACAGCGTTAGAATCATGTGGTTAATTTCTTCCGGAGACTGCTTCAGGCCCTCTGTGATCCATGTAGTGAGTAAGCCGCCAGTGCCATGACAGATGAAGTTATATATTAAAGGACGCAATGGCTCGCTGATGTGCAGCGGTATCAGCTCGAAAAGGGGATAAGCGTTTTCGGTGCTGAGCATAAAAGCGTGGGCCATAAGCCCGGGATTACCGTTTTCCGAAGTTAGAACTGCTATTCGATCAACATTCTCATGGATGTAGTGAAGCAGGTCAAGCATGAATGTTTTGTAAGAAAACGGTACGTCAGAGACGACAGAGCGGAACTTTTCGAGCAGTTCTTCTTCCATCCGTTCCATCAGGTCGGGAATGTCGAGATAGTGATTGTAAAAGGTAGCACGGTTTATTTCGGCCTTTTGACAGAGCTCGGTCACTGTGATTTTTACACAGGGTTTGATGCGAAGAAGGGAAAGAAAGCTCTGCTGAATGATCATTTTGGTATAGCGTACACGCGCGTCAGTTTGCTTCATTTTGTTTTCTCCGTCAACATATCGTTTGAATCTGTCGATAATCTATCGATGCGCGGCGAAGTGTCGGTTGCATCGGATTCATTGATTCCATTATACTGAAAAAAAGAAAATAATCAACAGGTGTAGATGAATTTACGCAATGATGGGAGAGAGACGGATGGCGTGTGGGCTATGGAATTCGAGGGTCAGGGGATCTGAGATACAGAGAAGTGAGCGCCTGTTTGGGTATTTTGCTGGTCCCTGCATGATGGCGATGGTGAGTATGGGAACTTCAGGGAATTATCTGATTCAGTTTTATACTGATGTGCTGGACATTTCGGGTATGTTTTTGGCAGTGATGCCTCTTGTTTCCAGATTGATTGCCGGGTGTATCGGGTTGTGGCTGGGGAGAATGATTGAAGAAACACGAACGCCTCATGGTAAGGCACGGCCGTATCTGCTGTTATCGGGATTGCTGATGACGACTGCAGTACTTTTATATGCAGTACCGAATGGAAGCTACAGGATGAAGCTGGTATGGGTGACAATTAGTTATAATGTGTTTTTTTCATTGATACATGCGGTATATTCGCTGAGTCATTCGATGATGGTACCGCTGTCATCGCGGAATACGGAACAAAGGGATAGTCTGGCTCTGCTGAGTTCTGTTGCAACATCGATATTGCCCGGCGCGCTGGCAATGGTAGGATTGCCGCTTCTGATCAGCAGAATCGGAGTGGGCGAGCAGGCGGAGGGCGCATGGCTGAGTGTAATGGGGGCAATTTCCGTTCTGGCTGTGCCTGCCGCTCTGATGGAGTATTATTTTACGCTGGAAAGAGTTGTGCCGGACAGTAAAGAGAAAGCTGAGAGTTCCTTTCGCGGACACCTTGCGGTCTGTATGCGGAATGATCAATGGCGCAGGTGTATGATGTTTGTGCTGGCGCTGAATGTGGCTAATGCTTTTTCGGGCGGTAGCATGATCTATTACTGCAATTGGGTGCTTGGCAGATCGGTGGCTGAAGGCGCTGTGAAGCAGATTCTGGTCAATGTCATCGGGCAGCTTCCTATGGGGGTGGGTGTACTTCTGCTCTGGCCGCTGGTCGGAAGCTTCGGAAAACGGAGGGTTACCTGTATTGGATTTGCGATGGCTTCGGTAGGCAGTCTTGCAGTGCTTCTGAGCGGCAGCTGCATGCCTGCGGTACTGGCAGGACTCATTATTCGTTCATTCGGCAGTCTTCCGGTCTATCTGCTGTCGGCCCATCAGGCGGAGGCGTTGGACAGCGTGGAGCGAGAGACGGGAATCCGTGCAGATGGACTGACTGCCTCGATGATCGGCTTTTTTCAGGCCATTGCCCCGGGGGCAGCGCAGACAATGCTGCTATTTGGTATGGATATGCTTGGCTATATCGCGCCGGAATCGGCTGCGCATGCGGCTGAACAGAATGATGCTGTGAGAATGTTCTTTGAGTGCTGTTTTGCCCTTGTCCCGATGATCGGATATGCAGTCTGTTCGCTTAGTATGCGCGCAGGACGAAGAAACGTTGACGGCGGCGGAGTTAAATGATATAATATCCATCAATTGAGATGAAGCGGGGCAATACATATGAAGGAAAAGATCATGGAGACCGCCGCTCAGCGGCACGTTCAGGAGGAGCGGCTGGCGGCGCTTTCGAAAAAGCTCAGGTGGATTACGGCGTATTACGCGGTGTTCGCAGCAGCAGCTGCCGTTATGAGCGCGGTGTATCAGACGCCGTCGTGGCGCGTGCTGCTGACGGTCATGACGGTGCTTCTGTCGCTGGCTGCTGTCGTTCAGTGTGCCGATCCGTTCGCCGGAAAGCTCAGCCTCATCCGGCGCGACCGGGCCGAGCTCGAGCGGCTGGAAAATGAGCTGTCTTCGGACAATGCGGACGAACAGGCAATCTCCGCCCGGCTTCAGGCGGTCGCCCTCACAGGGGTTTGCGCGCAGGACAGGCGGGCCTTTGAGTGGAAGCAGGACCGCGCACAGAAGGCGCAGGCGTCCGGCGAAAAGCCGGATAAAAAGAGGCTCTTCGGGTATGAAAAGTTCCTCTTCTGGTTCTTCGAAATCGCCGGAATCGCGGCGCTGACGCTCCTTTTCCTGCTGCCGGCGGCGGGCGTCGCCCTCGCGGCGTGCGGCCTGCTGTGATTCAGATAAATACCGGTATCATATGCCCGGAGTGCCCGTTTGCGGCGTCCGGGCATTTTTGTATCAGGTGAAATCGATCTCCCAGCGCGTGCCGTTTGAGAAGAGCACGCCGCCCGTCAGCCGGATGCGCAGAAGGACCGTGTTTTCGTCTTCTTCATTTACATGGCCGTTGCCGTACCACCCGGCGAACACCGTGCGCAGCTTGTCCATGATATCGGCATGCCCGGGCAAAAGCACATGGCCGAGGTTTTCGCCCGTGCCCTGCGCGGTGAACCAATCTCCGCAGAGGGAGACGGCGGGGTTCTTCGCAATCTGCTTCATCTTATTGGACAGGGCGTGGGTGACGACATAGAAGCAGCCGTCCTCGTAATACGCGTTGACCGCGCGGACGAAGGGCTGGTTTCCGTCGACCGTGGCCAGCGCCATCAGAGAATCGCATGAGAACCGCTCGTCCATCACCTTCCGGGCGGCGGCGGGGAATTTTTCGCACATGTCAAAGCCTCCTTGAGCGTTCGTTTGAGGTTATTATAGGAAAAGCGGATGAATCCGTCAAGGGCATTCGGGGCGGTGCATGCACGCACTTGCAGAAAGGCAAAGAGTGTGGCAGACTATATCTGAACAGCCGAAAGCCTTGACATATCAGGGTTTTCGGCTTGTTTTTTGCGTTTTTGCCGCTTATTTGTCGCTTAAACTAGCGAAATTCTATCTACAATACTAGAAAACACAACATTATTTTCTTCAATTTGATCATACGACTCCGGTTGAACATTCATAAATTGTTTTCACTTTTGAACATGTATTTGCTTGCACTGCCTGTTTTAAGTGCTATAATACACTTAGGCGAAAGCCAATACGACAAAGGAGGGTACTGTAGATGAAACAGCGTAGAATTGCAGCAGCATTGATTCTGCTTTTGTGCGCAACAGCGTTGTTATCCGGGACCCTTCTGATTCTCCACTCAGGCCATGACTGCCATCAGGCGACATGCCCCGTCTGTACAATATTGACACGTAACACAGAATCCTTTTTGTGTTTGTTGCTTGCGTGTATAGGAATGGGGTTGCCTTTTGATGTCAGCAAAAACCGCCTGCTTTTCATGTCGGAGAATCGGGTTGTTCCGGAATGGACGCTTGTCCATCGGAAAGTAAAACTACAAGATTAAATCTCCTGTTTTGATTTCATATCTCATCAAAACAGGAGGACAACTGAATATGAACGTCTATTCATCGAAGCGACGAGTGTTTGCTCCTGCTGTTTTGAATTACAATTTGAATCAGAACAAAAGGAGAACTGAACATGATTTGCATCGAAAGCCTTCGCAAGTATTTTACAGATGAATCAGACATAACCTATCGCGACCTGACCTTTGAGGATGGCAAGTCCTATGTGCTGCTGGGCGCATCCGGCTGCGGCAAATCCACGCTGCTGCACATGATCTCCGGCGTACTCTCTCCCACCAGCGGACGCATCCTCATCAATGGCAAGGATATGGCGGCTGCGCCCCAGCGTGAGAAGGACGCATTCCGCATTGCAAAAATCGGCTACATCTTTCAGGATTTCAAGCTGATTGATGAAATGACCGTTCAGGATAACATCGACGTGCTGAAGCTGGAAAAGGTGGACGTTTCCCGCACAGATGAGCTTCTTGAACGAATGGGCATCCTGAAGCTGAAAAAGCGAACGGTGTCCCGCCTGTCCGGCGGCGAAAAGCAGCGCGTCGCCATCGCCCGCGCACTGGTCAAGCAGCCGGAGATCATCCTTGCAGACGAA
>JAFQQU010000073.1 GCA_017410445.1 Clostridia bacterium
CAGCCGTCGCCCATGATGGCGAAGGTGTTGTGATCGACAACCGGGAAGCCTTCACGGTTGAAGCGGGCGGCCAGATAGGATTCGGCCAGCGCCATACCAACGGCATTGGCAATGCCCTGACCCAGCGGGCCGGTGGTGGTCTCAACGCCCTTGGTGTGGCCGTACTCGGGATGGCCGGGGGTCTTGGAGCCGAACTGACGGAACTGCTTCAGATCCTCGATGGTCAGGCCGTAGCCGAACAGGTGCAGCAGGCTGTACATCAGCATGGAGCCATGGCCGGAGGACAGGACGAAGCGGTCGCGGTCGGCCCACTTCGGGTTCTTCGGGTTGTGCTTCATCTGCTTGCCCCACAGCGCGTAGGCCATGTCGGCGGCGCCCATCGGCATGCCGGGATGGCCGGACTTCGCCTTCTGAACGGCTTCGGCGGAGAGGACGCGGATCGCGGTTACGACGAGTTTATCCTGCTTGCTCATTGGAAAAACATCCTTTCTGCATTGAATATCATTGGGAAAGAATATATGTCAACCTGACGCGGCAGGTTGGGGAGACTCTATAGGCTCCCCTGTGTAAGGGGAGCTGTCACCGAAGGTGACTGAGGGGTTGTAAGGCGGCGTTTTAGATCAGATTTCAATAGAAGAAACACTTCTGATGCATGCTTCAACCCCTCCGGCCGCTGACGCGTCCACCTCCCCTTACACAGGGGAGACTGAAATCATTCGGTCACGGCCTTCAGCGGAGCGAGATCGAGCACCTCGTTGTCCTTCAGCAGCTCGTACAGCTGCTTCATCATGATCTTCACGCCGCCGGGGACGTCTGATTCGGCGTTGAGCGGCATGACCGGATCGTGAACGGACAGGCGCAGCAGGAACCATGCGTTGTCCACACCGCCGTCCAGACTGAAGGAGATGCGCACGCCCTCACGGTTATCGGGCGCAAGGTGCCATTCGGGATCTTCCAGCGTCTTGTTCAGCACCGTCTCAATGACCGACTGACCGGCTGCACGGAAGTCCTCGTCCTTGATGTTCATGCGGATTTCGGCGCTCTCGGCGGGCTCTGCCAGCTCGTCGATGAGGGAACTCAGGGTCAGGCCCTCACGTTTGCGGTTCATGGCCTCGCAGATCAGGCGGGTGACCAGATACATGCCGTCGTCGAGGAAGAAATTCTCACGGAGCGCAGCATGGCCGCTCGTTTCGATGGCCAGCGGACAGTCGATGCCCTCTTCGTTCAGGCGGACGGCCTCATCGATGACGTTGCGGTAGCCGCGCTTGAAGCGGTAATGCGTTCCGCCCCACTCGGTGATGAACTTGGCCAGACCCGAGGAGGTGACCGAGTCGGTAACGATGGTTGCGCCGGCCTTTTCCTCGAGCAGAATGGCGGAAATCAGCGCGATGAGGCGGTTGCGGTTGATGGCGCGGCCCTGTCCGTCCACGATGGCGGCACGGTCGCAGTCGGCGTCGAAGATGACGCCCAGATCGGCTTCATTTTCGACGACCGCCCTGGAGATGGCGGCCATGGCGTCCTTGTCTTCGGGGTTCGGAATGTGGTTGGGGAAGCGGCCGTCCGGCTCGAGGAACTGGCTGCCGTCCACATACGCGCCCAGAGACTCGAGGAACTTGGCGTAGAAGCCGCCCGCGCCGTTGCCGGCGTCCACGACGACATGCAGGCCCAGCAGCGGGAGCTTGGCGTCGTCTTCCAGCATTTCGCGGACCATCTTCGACAGCCGCTCGGTGTAGATGGACAGGAAATCGACTTCCTTCACCAGACGGTGGGGAAGCTCGACCTCGATGGCGCTCTTGAGGATTTCGGTGATGTCCTTGCCCTCCAGACCGCCCTCGCGGGTGATCAGCTTGAAGCCGTTCTTATACCACGGATGATGGCTGGCGGTAATCATGACCGCGCCGTCGCAGTTGGTCTCCGGCTCGACGGTGGTGATGAACATGGCGGGCGTGGTGCACAGGCCGCAGTCCAGCACGTCGCAGTCGGCTGCAGTCAGGCCCTTGATCAGGCCCTTCTTGAGCGCCGGACCGGTCAGGCGGGAGTCATGGCCGACGGCGATGGTCAGCTTCTCGGCCGGAATGCCGGTTTTGGCCGACAGCCACAGCGCAAAGGCATAGCCCACGCATTCGGCAACCTCGGTCGTCAGCGCCGGCTGAATTCCGTCGTGCTCCATGGCGTCTCCGCGGATATCGGAGCCGCTCTTGAGTTTCATCCAATCGCTTCGCATAATCTGCCTCCATTTATTGTCGGTAGGTCCTGCCTACAGAACGTCGATTTCGGGAATCTCCTTGAGATATTGATACAGGGGTGTGAGCAGCCGGAAGCCCTCCTTGATTTCATCCGCCAGTGAGGGCGACATAAGAAGATCAAAGTCCGGCAGATCCTTTTCGACGTAGAATCCCTTCAGGGTGTACCATTCGGCCGCCTCTTTGCTCATTCCGTCGGGAACGGCCATCCGCTTGAAGCGGTTTCCGCACAGGGCGAAGCGGTCTTTCACCGGCAGCCAGACGTCTAGGAAGCCCTTTTCGTCCACGGCGAGCCGATGTCTCAGGCCGTTCATGTACGGGCGGTGTTCGTTGTAGATGCCGAAGCCGTAGGACGCGCCCTGACAGGAAATGTCAAAATACGCGCCGAGCGTGGTCTTGCGGTCCAGACCGGGCTGACGGAAGGCCAGCCACATATAGTCCCGGTAGGGGGATTTGTCGTTCGAAAAGCGGATATCCCGGTTGATGCGGGAGACAACCTTTTCGGGCCGGCATTCCAGGTCCGGATCCATATGCTCAATGGATTCGGCGAGATCGGCGGCCAGATCTTTTAAGGGAGTGCGGACGGCTTCTTCATACCAGTCGTGATTTTCGTGGAAAAACTGGCGGTTGTTGTTGAATTTGATGGCCATGAAGAATTCGAACGTCCTGTCGGTAAAGCCTTGAAACATGGTTTATTTTGCCTCCGAATTGCTCTTCTTGACCGGCGACAGCACAATGTCTCCGAATACGCCGTACTGACGGACGGTCAGGCGGTTCAGGCGCAAAAGCTCCAGCATCGCCATGAACAGGCCGACGATTTCGGCGCGGCAGGGCTCGTCTTCAAACAGTGAATCGAAGGAAACGTCTCCCTGCCTGAGGCGGCTGGTGATTTTGTACATGCAGGCCTGAACGGTGTAACTGTCCCGGCGGATTTCCCGCTGGCGGGGCGTGTTTTCCGGCTCGTTCAGCCGGCTCAGCACCCGGGCGAACGCCTGCGCAAGCCCCTCGAGGGTCATGCCGGTCAGCTCGTAGGAGGGCGGGGGGAGCGGATATTCTTCGGGGAGCTTCGCCAGCAGCAGCTTTGCGCTTTCCTCCAGCCGCTTCATGTCCTCGCTCGCTTCCTTGAACGCTTTGTATTCGGTCAGCTGACGGATCAGCGCCTGTTCGGGCGTCTCGGCGTCCGGGTCCTCGGGCTCGGGCGGCTTGGGCAGCAGCGCGCGGGATTTGATTTCGACCAGCGTCGCCGCCATCTGCAGAAACTCGCTGGCCGAGTCCATGTCCAGCTCGTCCAGCCCCTCCATGGAGGCGAGATACTGCTCGGTGATTTCCGAGATGAATATATCGCAGATATCGACCTTCGCGCGGGAGATCAGCGTCAGCAGAAGATCCAGCGGGCCGTCGAACTGCTTGAGAGAAACCACGTATGCCATGAGCGCCTCCTATATGCCTGAGATGAGCAGCGCAATACCGCCCACACCTTCAAGCACATGCTGCATGAGCCATGAAAGCCCCTTGCCCAGCAGGCCGGTGAACGCGAGAATGATCAGCGCCATCTGGCAGAAACGGGCGATTTTCCGGGAGATGTACAGCGAACGGTTCAGAACGAGGGAATTGATGATCTGATATCCGTCCAGCGGGGGCATGGGAATGAGGTTGAACAGCGCAAGGCTCAGATTAACCGTCGTGAATTTTACGACGACCTCGAACACGAAGCCCCATGCGCGGCCCAGATACGGCTCGATCAGCGCATCGCCCATGCCGTAGGCATAGCGGATGATGTCTTCGTGGGGAATGTAGTATACGGTGAGCGCTTTCTTTTCGGTGATCAGGCCGCTGTTCAGCCACATGTCCGCAGGAACCGCGCGCATCGCGGCATACACCATGCCGTACATGAGCAGGCAGCCGGTGAGGAACATGACGAGGTTTGCGGTAATTCCTGCGATGGACACCAGGAAGCTATCGCGCCGGGGACGCCGGAAATATCTCGGATCGACCGGCACCGGCTTTGCCCAGCCGAGGCCGATCAGAAACATGCATATTGTTCCCCTGAGATCCAGATGGCGGAGGGGGTTGAGCGACAGGCGGCCCAGCATTTTTGCCGTCGGGTCGCCCAGACGATACGCGGTATAGCCGTGCGCTACCTCATGGAGAATCAGCGCGGGCAGGAGCGCCGGAATCAGCGGCAGAAGAGACAGAAGATAGCCGAGCGGGTCCTCGAGCCATTGGGAAATAACGGACATACAGCCTCCGTACAATCATATATAGTCTATCTTATTATACCTCAGTTGAGCGTTTCTTTCAAGGGAAACGAATGCCTTTTTTCCGATTCCGGCGAAAACATGATTGAACGATAAACCAGCGGTTTATAGAAGAAATGTGACGAATCGTGTATAATGATTCCGGGCGCCGGGCAGAGAGGAGGAGCGCCGGACGCCGGGCGGAAACTTTTTCCACGGAAACTGACGAAAATTGTGAAAAAAACGGAAAAACAGCCCTGAAACACGCAACCGAATCAGATCGGTCCGCGTCCAAAAGACGTAATTGAGATCGCTGTGATCGGAGGCGTCTGATATGATGAAGAAGCGTTTGGCGGCATTGGTTCTGGCGCTCGGGCTGCTGCTTGCGGGCAGTGCGCTGGCGGAGGAGCCGACGCCGATGGATATGCTGTTTATGAGGGGCAAGGAAGCTGTCGGGCTTCTCGCTGCCGGGGAGATTGACCGGGCGGTCGAGCTGCTTGGGTTTGTATTCGACGTGGAGAGCGAACAGACGGAGGAGACCTTCCGCCAGCTGGTGAACGAAGGGCTGATGCTGATCGATACCGGCATGGTGCAGACGGAGGTTGCGCTCTGCTGGCTGGACGAGTTCGGCGTGTGGAATCTGGGCATTCCGCTGGTTGAACCGGTCAGCTGGGACGTGGAAGCGCTGATCCTCAAGACCCGCGACATGGAAATCTTCTGCGGCTACGAAGCAGCCAACTGGGGGATGCTGGAGGAAGCGGCGGTATTTTCCACGGAAGCATACTGGAACACCGAGTATGCGCCGGGCGCGCCCGTACTGTTTGCGGACGAATGAATACAATAGAATGAAAAGTTTAACCAAGCGTTCGACAATGACAAAAAACGTCTGCCGTCGGACGCTTGATTTTTACTTGTAACACAGGTATAATAGGACCAATGTCTCATGTGTATCAGGAGGATATATACTTTGGAAGAAATCCGGAAAGTAGAGGAGAGAATGCCGCTGCTGCCGCTGCGCGGTATGGCTGCATTTCCGAATACGACGCTCTGTGTGGACGTCGGCCGCGACCGGTCTCTGGCTGCGCTGGAGCGCGCTATGGAGGGCGACCGCCGTCTGTTCATGGTTGCACAGAGGAATATTGACTGCGAACAGCCCGAGCTGGCGGATCTGTACAGCGTGGGTACGGTTGTCCGCGTGCGTCATGTGCTGCCTGTCTCCGAGGAGACCGTCCGCCTCATGTGCGAGGGCGAGCGGCGCGGTCTGCTGCTTGAGATGCACGACGAGGGCCACTATTGCTCCGCGTCCTTTGCCGAGCTTCCCTCCGACCTGTCGGGCGAGCCGATTGAAATGACCGGCTATGCCGAGCGCGTAAAGACGCTCTTCTGTCTGCTGGGGCAGGAGCGCGGCCGCGTTTCGGGCGAGCTTCTTCAGATCATCGAGGGCGAGACCAATTACGATACCATGTCCAACATCGTCGCGGCCAATGCGCTGAGAAAGCTGGAGGACAAGCAGGTTGTGCTGGAATCCCGCAGCGTGATGGAGCGGCTGCGCCATCTGATGGTATTTCTGCAGCATGAGCTGGAGCTGGCGCGGATTGAGCGCGAAATCGAAGAAAAGACCAAAGAGCACATCGAGCAGCACCAGAGAGATTACTACCTGCGCGAGCAGATGAAGGTCATTCAGGAAGAACTGGGCGACTGCGAGGAGCAGGAGGCTGAAAACTACAGAAAGCAGCTTGAAACCTGTCCCGTAAACGATGAAGCCCGCGAAAAGATCAACCGGGAAATCGACCGCTTTGCCCGCATGGCGCGCGGAACGCCCGAATCCACCGTTTCCCAGAACTATATCGAATGGCTGCTCGCCCTTCCGTGGAAGAAGGAGACGGCCAAGAAGATCGATATTCCCCATGCTCGCAAGGTGCTTGACGCCGATCATTACGGCCTCGACAAGGTTAAGGAGCGCATCCTTGAGTATCTGGCCGTGCGCAGCATGACCGGCGAGATGAAGGGCCCGATCATCTGCCTCGTTGGCCCGCCCGGCGTCGGCAAGACCTCGATCGCCAAATCGGTTGCCCGCGCGCTCGGCCGTGAATTCGTGCGCGTTGCGCTGGGCGGCGTGCATGACGAGGCTGAAATCCGCGGTCATCGCCGTACTTATATCGGCTCTACGCCCGGCCGCATCATGACCTCCATCCGTCAGTGCGGCGCAATGGACCCGGTGTTCCTGTTCGACGAAATCGACAAGATGGCCAGCGATTTCCGCGGCGATCCCGCTTCCGCCATGCTGGAGGCGCTCGACCCGGCGCAGAACGCCACCTTCACCGATCATTATCTGGATGTTCCGTTCGATCTGTCCCGCGTGCTGTTCATCACCACGGCGAACAGCGCCGAATCCATTCCGGAGCCGCTGCTGGACCGCATGGAGCTGATTGAAGTGCCCAGCTACACGCTGGAGGAGAAGGTTCAGATTGCCAAGCGTCATCTCTGGGGCCGTCAGCTCAAGGAAAACGGCCTCAAGCGCAGCCAGCTGAAGATCAGCGAAAAGGCCATCGCCTCCCTGATCGACGGATATACCCGCGAGGCGGGCGTCCGTCAGCTGGAGAGAGAGCTGGGAACGATCTGCCGCAAGGCTGCGGTCAGAATGCTGGAGCGCACCGAGGAGGAGAATGCGAAGGCGATTTCGGTCAAGCCGGATAATCTGAGCGATTTCCTCGGCGTCCGCAAATACATTCCCGACACCGCGCAGAAGGAGCCCGAGGTGGGCGTGGTCAACGGCCTTGCCTGGACGCAGGTGGGCGGCACCACCATGCCGATCGAGGTCGCCGTCATGCCTGGACAGGGCGCGGTCGATCTGACCGGCCGGCTGGGCGACGTGATGAAGGAATCGGCGCGCACCGCGCTTTCCTACATCCGCTCCCGCTCCAAGGAGATCGGCATCGAGCCCGATTTCCATAAGACGAATGATCTGCACATTCATCTGCCCGAGGGCGCGGTGCCCAAGGACGGTCCCTCTGCGGGCGTTGCGCTGACCTGCGCGATGGTTTCCGCGCTGACCGGCTGGCCGGCGCGTCAGGACGTCGCCATGACCGGCGAGGTCACGCTGCGCGGCCGCGTGCTGGCCATCGGCGGCGTGAAGGAGAAGCTGCTGGCAGCGCACCGGATGGGCATCGATACCATCTTACTGCCCAAGGAAAACGAGAAGGACCTGAGCGAACTGCCGGGCGATATCCGCGCGGCGATGGACGTTCATCTCATTTCGCAGGTCGATCAGGCGGTACAGTTTGTACTGCAGCACGGCTAAACGCAAATACGGACCGGAGTCTGTGAAGAAATGCATGCAGACTCCGGTCTTTTTAGAGGATTCAGGAGGAAGAACATGGTCATTCGAAGCGCAAAATTCATTACTTCGCTGGCTGAACTCAAGGATTTCCCCGGAAGAGGCATGCCGGAGATTGCCATTGTCGGAAAGAGCAACGTCGGCAAATCGTCGCTGATCAACAAGCTGGCGAACAACGGAAAGCTGGCGCGCACCTCGTCCGAGCCGGGCAAGACGAGGCTGATCAACCTGTATGAGCTGAATCATCAGCTGATGCTGGTGGACCTTCCGGGCTACGGCTTTGCCAAGGTATCTCACGACGAGAAAAAGCGCTGGGCCGGGATGATTGAAGGCTATCTTTCCCGCAGCGAGAACATCAAGCTGGCGCTTCAGCTGGTGGACATGCGCCATAAGCCCTCGGACGACGACGTGGACATGATCAACTATCTGCGCCATTTCGGCATTCCGGTTCTGACGGTCTGCACCAAGGCGGACAAGCTGTCCCGCGCCGAGCAAGGCCGAGCCAAGCCGATCATCTGCCGAACGCTGGCCGTTCAGCCGTGGGATCTGATCCCCTTCTCTTCTGTGGACGGCACCGGCCGCGATCAGCTGCTGGGCCGCCTTGAGGCGCTGATTGCCCCGCCGGAAGAAGCGGAGAGCGAAGGTTGAAAAAAGCCTGCAAACATGATACAATAGCGCTGAAGAACGGGAAAAGGAATGATTGATTTGATGCACAACGACGACGCATTTGCAACCATGCTCCTGATGAGCCAGATGTCTGCCAATCGGGACGAAATCGAACGTCCTCTCAGCTGGGCAGAGTATTATCAGCTGCGCGCACGGGTTGCGGATTCGTCCATCAAGCAGCTGGGCAACCTGATCGGAATGGATCTGTTTGCGATCCGCCGCGATCTGGATATGACCGAAAACGAGGCCTATAAACTGTGCGTGCTGCTCAATCGCATCATGCCGCTTTCCTATGCGCTGGAAAAATTCGGACTCGCCGGCATTGAAATTTCGACGGTCGACGAACCGGGCTATCCGGAAAAGCTCATTACGCGGCTGGGCGAGAAGGCCCCGCCGATGGTTTATTCGAGCGGAGATCTGGCCCTCGCAGGTCAGAGCGCCATCGCCATGATCGGCATCTCTTCGTCCAAGGCCGACGGCAATGAAATGGCTGCGCGGCTGGTTCGCGCGGCAACAGACGCCGGTCTGATTGTGATCACAGGCGGCGAGAGCGGCTTCGGGCGCACGGTCGAGCTGGAGGCCGGCAAGCAGGGCGGAAGGGTGATTACCTTCCTGGCGGAGTCGCTGTCCGAGCATATCCGCATGCAGGGCATGAGCGAAATGCTGGCCGGAGGCCGGGCGCTGCTGCTGTCGAGCGTTCATCCGGACGCCAAATACACCGCGTCGCATGCGCTGGAAAGAAACAAGTGCATTTATGCCCTGTCCGGCGCGGCGTTTGTCATTTCCTGTGAGAAGGGCCGGGGAGCCGCCTGGGACGGAGCCTGCTCCGCCATGCGCAACCGCTATACCGAAAAGGTGTATGTATGGGACAACAAGGCGCTGCCGGGCAATCAGGAGCTGATTGAGCGCGGCGCGACGCCGTTTACCGACCCAACGCAGCTGCCGCTTCACGAGATGAAGCGCGTGTGGGACACGCCTGCGTTTGAGCAGATGAGCCTGTTTGATCTGTAAAAGGAAAAGATGCGGCTTTTTGAGTAAAATACAAACCAGAGTCTGTTGTTCGGAGGGGAAAAGTATGATCAGGCTGTTTCTGGATACGGATTTCGGGCCGGACTGCGACGACGCCGGCGCGCTTCAGCTGGCGCATGTGCTGTGCAGCCGGGGAGAAGCAGAGCTCCTGGGCGTTACGCACTGTACGGGAAATCCGTATGGCCTGCCTGGGATTTCGGCGCTGAACCGGTTCAACGGCCGGGAAGTGCCTCTAGGAACGACAAAAAAGGAATTCCTTGCTGAGTTTCAGAAATACAACCGACCGGTGTCGGAAAAATTTTCTCACGAATTTGAGGATGGACGGCCTCAGAGGGACGCCGTTGCAGTGTTCCGCGAAGTGCTGCGTGCGCAGGAGGACGGCAGTGTAACGGTCTGTTCGATCGGCCCGATGAACAATCTGGCTGATTATCTCGACGATCCCGAATGCCGCAGGCTGATTGAAACGAAGGTCTGCCGCCTGGTCTCGATGGCCGGCAACTTCACGCCCGGCGCAGGCGCGGAGTGGAATGTTGAGATGGATGTTCAGGCAGCTAAGAAGGTGCTGGACGAATGGCCCGGAGAGATCGTGTTCTGTCCGTGGGAATGCGGCGGAAGCGTGCTGACCGGCATGGTATTCCGGGGACTTCAGGACGTGCATCCGGCTGCCTGCGCGTATGACAGATGGACGGAGGGCGGAATGGAGCGTCCGAGCTGGGATCTTCTGACGGTGCTGCACGCCGTCCGGGAGAACAACGGCCTGATGAAGACGAGCGGATGGGGAAGAATCGTTATGGACGAGCGCGGCGCGACGCGTTTTGATCCGTCCGCATCCGGCCGGCACGCCTATACGGTCAACATCCGTCCGGACGGAGAGATCAGCGCGGAGCTTGAGAAAATGCTCGGTGAAAGCGTGAAATGATCACATAAACGATGACGGCGAGGAGGGCGACCATGAAATACGGTATCTACTATGCGTATTGGGAACAGGAATGGGCGAGCGATTATATCCCCTACATCGAGAAGGCGGCAAAGCTGGGCTTCGATTTCCTTGAAATTGCCTGCACGCCGATCAACGGCTATTCCGATCAGCAGCTGAAGGACATCCGTCAGGCGGCAAAGGACAACAGCATTTTCCTGACCGCCGGCCATGGTCCCGCGCCCAGTCAGAATCTGGCCAGCAGTGACCCGGCCGTTGTGAAAAATGCGAAGGAGTTCTTCACGACGCTGCTGAAAAACCTTGAAAAGCTGGATATCCACACCATCGGCGGCGGCATTTACAGCTACTGGCCGGTGGACTACTCCAAGCCTATTGATAAGGCGGGCGACTGGGAGCGGAGCGTCAAAAACGTCCGAGAAATGGGACGGGTTGCCGCCGACTGCGGCGTCGATTACTGCCTCGAAGTCCTGAACCGCTTTGAAGGGTATCTTCTGAACACGGCGGAAGAGGGCGTTGAATTCGTGAAGCAGGTCGGCCTGCCCTCGGTCAAGGTCATGCTGGACACCTTCCACATGAATATCGAAGAGGACTCCATGGGCGACGCCATCCGCTCGACGAAGGGCCTTCTGGGCCATTTCCACACCGGCGAATGCAACCGCCGCGTACCGGGCAAGGGCCGCATGCCGTGGCGCGAAATCGGCAATGCGCTGCAGGATATCGGTTATGAGGGACTGGTATGCATGGAGCCGTTCGTCCGCATGGGCGGCACAGTCGGTTCGGACATCAAGGTCTGGCGCGACATCAGCCGCGGCGCGGGCGTTGAACAGCTGGACAGGGATGCGGCCGAATCGGTTGCTTTCGAGAGATACATCTTTGAAAACCGCTGAGAAAGAGTGAAAAACATGCAGTATAAAGGCGCAGTATTCTTTGACTACGACGGCACGCTGACCGACGAAAACGCAGGCATCGGCATGCCGACCGAGGCGACCCGCCGAGCCATCAGGGAGCTGCGGAAAAACGGCTATCTGGCTGTGCTGGCAACCGGAAGAGGTCTTCCGTATATTTATGATACGGGAATCGAGTTCGACGGTATGAGCACCTCCAACGGCACATACGGCGTGGTTGCAGGGGAAGTGGTGTTTGATCACCCGATTGAAGAGGATGCAATGGTGCGGCTTACTGCCCGTATGGACGAGCTGGGGGTGAACTATGGCATTGACAATCCGGAAATCTGCCTGACGCCCGATACCGAAGAGCGGCGCTTCCTCACATGGATCAATACCTTCGATATCAAGCCGTCCAGCTTCCGAAGCATTGCGCCGGGGGAAAAGGTTAAGGGCTATAAGCTGTGCGCGTTGTTTGAAAGCTATGATCAGATTGAACAGCTGCGCGCAGAGTTCGGGGAAGAATTTGAGTTTGCCTGTCAGCGCGTGTTCAAATATGCGGACGTCAATATCCGCGCCTATAACAAGGCGACCGGCGTCAGAGCGATCTGCGAGCATTTCGGGCTGAACCGCGAAAACACTTACGCCTTTGGCGACGGCTCCAACGACTATGATATGCTCAAATGCGTGGGCCACGGAATCGCGATGGGCCATCATGCGGAGGAGCTTGAATCGTGCGCGGAGTTCATTACGAAGACGGTATCCGAAGAGGGCATTGAGTGGGGACTTAAGCATTACGGGCTGATCTGAGAAAACATTAAACGAAGGAACCGGGCGTGGAAGCGTCCGGTTCCTTTGGCGTTTATTGGAGTTTCTTGGCGAGCCGCGCGATTTCGCGGCGCTGTTCACGGACGGACTCGCTTTCCTCGGTCAGGTTGAAATCATCCTGGTAGCAGGCGATGATGCGCTCGTGTTCGGCAATTGCATTTACATACTGACCGAGCTGTTCGTATACCTGCGCCTTGGCGAACAGGCCGTCGCTCAGCCGGGGCGAAGACTGCATGACGAAGCAATGCTCATAATCAGCCAGGGCTTCCTCGTATCTTCCGAGCTTCTTGAAGCGGTCCGCCCGGTCGCAGAATGTCTGCCATCTGTCCGGATGCTCATCGACGGCGCGATTCCAGCACTCAATGGCGGAAGGAAGATCTCCCCGCCCATACAGAACGTCTCCGCGGTAGATCAGCACCTGATGCATCCGTCCGGGCAAAGCGGCCAGCTGATCGATATACGGCTCTGCTTCCAGATACCGCCTGTCTGCCAGAAGGTTTTCGATGAGAGCATACAGGCATCGAAAATTCCCGGGATGTTCCTTCAGAAAGGATTTGCAGAATTCGATGAGGGTGAAGTGATTGTCCAGCCATTCGTCGCCGCAGTGTCCCTGATGCGCTTCGAGCAGCATAGGCCATGCATCCTCATGCTGAAGGTCTGGGTCCTGCATCAGAGCCGCTTCAGCATGAGAGATGGCGGAACAATGATCGCTGTAGGCGCGGTGATTCAGAAGCGCGGCCAGCGTGAGGTGAGCACGGCAGCTGTGTTCCTTGTCGTCGGTCAGGCCATCCAGAAAGTCATAGTAAGACTGGAAGGTGCAGTCATCGATCCGATGATGTGTGAGCAGGGCGTTGTCGATGCGCTCCAGTTGCTCTTCTGCCGATACGCGGAACAGGTCGTCGATGGCTATGCCGAAGTATACCGCCAGCCTGGGAAGCAGCGTGATATCTGGCATGCTGTATTCGGTTTCCCACTTGGACACTGCCTGGCAGGAGACGCCGAGATAGTCTGCCAGATCCTCCTGACGGACGGATTTCCGCAGACGGTAGAATTTGATTTGCTTTCCGATTCCCATGGATTGATTGCTCCTTGCTGTGTAATGATCGGCCGATGGTTTTATTGTATCCGAATCCTCCGGAAGAAGCAATGGAGGCGTAATTGATCAGGATCAACCGGCGATTGACCGCGATGATGAAACTCATCTATAAATGCGCTCTGATTTTGTCGAAATGCGCTTGACACCCTGTAATTGGGTGCGATAAACTAGTGTGAGTGTATGTAGCATATCAACTATCTATCAAAGGAGACGTTTTCATGAAGCTGAAGCTGACCAAGGCGACCGTCGTGGATTTCCTGATGATGAACCTCGGAACCGCCATCTGCGCCGCTGCGATTTTCTTCTTCTTGATGCCCAGCCATCTGGCCGTCGCGAGCATTTCCGGTCTTTCAATCGTGCTGAGCAACGTGATTCCACTGTCCGTATCCGCGATCACGATGATCTTCAACATCCTGCTGCTGGTGGTCGGCTTCCTGCTGATCGGTCCGGAGTTCGGCGCGAAGACGGTTTACACCTCGATTGTGCTGCCGATTTTCATGGGCATTCTGGAAGCGGCGTTCCCGAACTTCCAGTCCATCATGGGCGATGCGTTCATCGACATGATCTGCTATCTCTTCCTGGTCAGCCTGGGCCTTTCGATGCTTTTTGTCAGAAACGCCTCCTCGGGCGGTCTGGATATCGTGGCGAAGCTTCTGAACAAGTATTTCCGTATGGAGCTGGGCAAGGCGATGTCGATGGCCGGCATGGTCGTCGCGCTGTCCTCGGGTCTTGTATATGACGCGAAGACCGTTGTTCTGAGCGTGCTGGGCACCTACCTCAACGGCATCGTACTGGACCACTTCATCTTCGGTATCGACAAGAAGCGCCGCGTATGCATCTTCTCGCCGAAGCTGGAAGAAATCCGTGATTTCATCATCAACACGCTGCATAGCGGCGCGACCATCTATGAATCCTACGGCGCTTACGAAATGACGCCCCGACGCGAGATCATCGCGGTTGTCGACAAGAACGAGTATGCGCAGCTTATGAAGTTCGTCAACAAGGTGGACCCGACCGCGTTCATGACCATCTACGACGTCAACGAAGTGTGCTATCAGCCCAAGAAGATTCCCTCCAAGTGATGATAGATCAGAAAATCCTCTGCCGGATATCAGCGCAATGTCATTAAGCTAAGATAGGAAATCTCTCTGCGACGAACGAGAAACGTTGCAGAGAGATTTATTTCATAAAGTACTTGATAAAACCAGCCAGATGTGCGGCTTGCTTTCACAGACCGATTCTCGGTCTGCGGAAGCGAGCCCTTGTAATGAAGACATTATCGCATTACAAGGGGGCGGTACAATGGCACGAAGGATACCGACAATTAAGCGTACACTGATGAAACTTATTCATGAAACCGCTCAAGTCGCATGGCTTTTTTCATTAACTGATTCGAAAAAAACTTGATTGTAGTCATTTTTGACGCCGATTACGAAAAATTGTAGCTCGCGGTTTACGTTCCTGAAAAAAACCGTCCAAGTCGGTAGCTTCAGAATTTCTCTGAAATTACCCCCTTTGGGCGGTTTTTGTTTTTCAATATAGTGCGCGGACTGGATACGCGTGGTTTTTGAGCATGTTATCGATGGTTCATGATTTCAGGCATGCAATCAATTCGTGTATCTGCACGGTATGATGAATCGATCTCTTGCAGAAGGTTACTGTCCATAATAGAAAACCGGCGCATGTACACGCTGCATGGAGAAGCATCTTCTAAGGATGCAGAGTACGGATCCGATACTGGCTCGGCGTCATATGGGTTAGAGATTTGAAAGCCCGGTTGAATGCTGACAATGAACCGAAGCCTACTTGAAAGCATACGTCGCTTAATGGTATGCCATTGGCGATGAGGCGCTGGCTTTGTGCGATGCGCCGTTGGGTGATGTAGTCTGCAACGGTTGTGTTCAAATGTCTACGAAAAAGTCTCGAAACATATTCGCGGCTATGACTCTTGGTGAGACAGCACAATTTTTCTGTTCCGGTGACACTGCATTGAAATTGTGATATAATACTGACGACAAAATGTACAGAGGTGAAATATATGTGGTATCAGGATCGTTACCGGCGTCATCTGTGCGATATGCACATTGAAGACTGGAGCGAAAAGTTTCTCTCTGAGTTTTCGCCTGAGGAATATGTTGAAAACCTGAAACGCGCGAAGATCAACAATGCGATGCTGTATTATCAATCCCATGTCGGACTGTGTTATTTCCCGACGAAGGTTGGCGTTGTCCACAAGGCATTTATCGGACGGGAGCATCTGATGCGCGATTTGGTTGATCTGTGCCATAAAAACGATATCCGTGTCACCGGCTATTACAGCCTGAACTATAACACGGCCGAGCATGACCGCCATCCCGAATGGCGCATGATCACACAGAGCGGCATATCGCGCCGCTGCAGCGGAGAGAGGGACGACCATGAGCCGTCCTTTGCATCGCTGAAGGCCCGCAGATACGGATTCTGCTGCCCGAACAATATGGAATACCGGGCGTTTGTCTTTGAACAGATCGACGAGATGATGGATTATTTCGATTCGGACGCGCTGTTTTTCGACATGCCCTTCTGGCCGCATACCTGCTGCTGTGAAAAATGCAGAGCCCGCTGGGCAAAAGAGGTCGGCGGCGAGATGCCCGTCTCTCCCGCGCCCGATACAAAGGAATATGCCCTCCTGACCGAGCGGAAGTATGCGTGGATGGGAGAATGGGTGACTGCCGTTACGGCTCATGTCAAGGCGAAAAATCCGGATATGCCCGTGGAGCACAACTATGCCTCGGGCATCTCAAGCACATCCGATAACGGATGCGGCGAGGAGGTCTGCCTGGCCAGCGATTACGCGGGCGGCGACCTGTACGGCGGCGCGGCAGAGCATTCGTTTACCTGCAAATTCTACCGGAATGCAACGCGCAATCAGCCGTTTGAATACATGTTTTCGCGCTGCAAGCCTGCGCTGCGCGTCCATACGCTGACCAAATCGGCGGTGGAAATGAAGAATGCGGTTGCGATTACCGCAGCGCATCACGGCGCAACGCTGGTCATCGATGCAATTGACCCGGTCGGCACTATGGACCGCCGCGTCTATGACCGGATTGGCGATATGTTTGATTATCAGGCGCCGTATGAGCCCTACTTCCGCGGCGACATGATCGAGGATGTGGGCATTTACTACGGAATCCGCTCCAAAACCAGCTTCTACGGAGATGCATACAACGGAAAATCCTGCTCTGTCTGCGCGGCGGGAACGCTGGCGCGGAACCATATTCCGTTCGGCGTGACCGGCAGTTATCATGATGTCATGCGCTATCCGGTGCTGATTGCGCCGATGCTGTCTCAGATGGAAGAAAAGGACAACGACCGGCTGATTTCCTATGTTGAAAAGGGCGGTACGCTGTACATAAGCGGCGGAGGAAACCGCGCGCTCGTCGAAACGCTGACCGGAGGCCGCCTGACCGGCGTTACCCCTTCGGACAAGATCTATCTTGCGCCCACGGAAGCGTGGCAGGAGCATTTCGGCTGGTTCAATCCGAAGTACCCGCTGCCGTTTGAGGGACTGGCGCCTGTGATTGAGGGGATTGATGCGGAGAACGTCGCTGCGACGCTGACGCTGCCCTATACGAACGGCGCGGACGCGGCGTATGCATCCATTCACTCCGACCCGCCGGGAATTCCGACCGGTATTCCGATGATTGTCGTCCGCAAATACGGAAAGGGAACGGTCATCTGGTCCGCTGCGCCTATTGAGGGTGTGGCCTATGCAGAATACCGGGAAATTTTCCTGAAGCTGCTGATGACGGTGAGTGGAATCAATGAGTTTTCGATGGAGAGCGACGCGCCTGCGGACGTCGAGATGACGCTCTTCCGCGACGGACGGGAATTCCTTGTCAATGCAGTCACCGTGTGCGGAGAGGATGCGCCGACCATGCGCAATGGCTTCTCAGTTCGCGTCAGAACCAGCGAAAAGCCTGAGCGCGTGGAACTTCTGCCCGACAGGACAACGGTTGAATTCACCTTTGAGGACGGCTTTACGGCGTTCCGTACGCGTGACCTCAATATATTCGATATGTATCGCATCCTGCTGCCGGAAAGGGCCTGAGAGGATTCTGAGAGGCGGAAAGCGATCCGGAGAGAAGAAAAAGGACCGGAGCGAATTCTTGTTTGAATTCGTTTCCGGTCCTTTGTATGTGGTTCGGTTATTCTTTGACGGGGCCTGTGCTGCACCGCTCGACCAGCGTGGGCGGCAGCGCGCTGGACGGCTCGTCCCTGTCCAGAAGGCACCTGAGAGCCAGCGAGCCAAGGGAATATGCATGCTGATCGATGGTGGTCAGGGGCGGCGCGGACAGCTCGCAGTAGGGGATGTTGTCAAAACCGATGACCGAGATATCTTCCGGAATGCGCAGCCCGGCGGAGGTGAACGCCCGCATCGCTCCGATGGCGGTCATGTCGTTGATGGCGATGTAGCCGGTCGGCATAGGGGACATATGCATGAAGAGCTGTGCGCTCTCCCGGCCGTTTTCAATTTCGTAGATGCCGGGCCGTTCGCTTTCGATGCCGGACAGCATTTCGTAATCGGGATTCGGCGCAATGCCGGCGTTTGTCAGCGCAGCTCGGTACCCCTCGAGCATCATCCGGCGGCTGGGGCGGTCCAGCGGAGCGCCCAGAAAGCCGATGCGCCTGTGACCGAGGGAGAGGAGATGCTCTGTGGCCATCATCGCGCCCAGCCGGTAATCGAAGCCCACCTGAGGGCAGTCGAGCGGAATGGGCTGTTCGAGGGCCAGCAGGCGGCAGCCCACGGAGACGGCGCGGCGGACGGCTTCGGGGTCCGGGTTGATGCTGGAGAGCAGAATGCCGTCCACGCGTTTGCTGAGCAGGCGGGAGATGTTGTCCGCCTCTCTCGGAGCGTTCCGGTGCGAGCTGCACAGAAGGACGTGATATCCCTGCCGGTCCGCTTCGTCCGTAATGCCCTGAAGCAGCAGAGCGTAATAGGGATTGGTGATGTTGGGCAGGATGACGCCGATATCGCGGGTGGAGCTGGTTTTAAGGCTCTTGCCGAGCTCGTTGGGCATGTAATGAAGCTGCTCGGCGGAGGCGAGCACCCGCTGCCGGGTGGCTTCGCTGACGACATAATCGCTGTCGCTCAGAACGCGGGAAACTGTGGCGATGGAGAGGCCGCAGTGCCGGGCGATATCTCTGAGTGTCGCTTGTCTGGACATTGCATATAACCTCCTCTTTTTTCGCTATGAATCATTATATCGGGCGGACGGAGGTCTTGTCAAGGGGAGGAGAGGGACTGGCGCAGGTTCTTAAGATATGGTATACTTATGCCATAAGGCCACAGAAGGGGAAATGAACCGATGAAGGAATTTGTGATTGATAAAGCGTCGGCCGGTAAGCGGCTGGATAAATGGCTGATGAAGGAAGCGCCTTCGCTTTCTGTCGGCCTGATGCAGAAGTATTTCAGGCAGAAGGATATCAAAGTGAACGGAAAGCACGCGCCGAAGGACGCCGTGCTCAATGAGGGCGACGTCGTACGCGCGTATGTGCCGGACGAGTATTTCGTGCGCCCAAAGAAGGTGGACCCATTCCTTCAGAACTACCGCCACAATATAAAAGTAGTCTATGAGGATCAGCACATTCTTTTGGTGGACAAGCAGCCCGGCATGATGGTGCATCCGGACGATACCGAGAAGGTCAATACGCTCATCACGCACGTCAAGGCCTATCTCTATCAGAAGGGAGAGTATGATTCGCGCAACCCCGAATCCTATGCGCCCACGCCCTGCAACCGCATCGACCGCTTTACCGGCGGCGTGGTGCTGATTGCAAAGACCGAGACGGCGATGCGCATTCTGAACAGGAAAATCCGCGATCATGAGATTGAGAAGGATTATCTGTGCATCATCCTCGGGCAGATGCGCGAGCCGGAGGGGATGCTTGAAAACTGGATTTTCAAGAACGAGCGGCGCGTGACGGTGCTGGACAAAGAGGCGCCGGGCGCTCAGATTGCGCAGACGAGGTATTTCGCGCTGGCCGAAAACGGGCCGCTGTCTCTCGTCGAATGCGAGCTGCTGACCGGGCGCACCCATCAGATTAGAGCGCAGTTTGCCCATGCAGGGCATCCGCTGCTGGGCGACAATCAGTACGGCGACCGGAGAGTGAACATGCAGTACAGAAGAGAATATCAGGCGCTGTACGCATATAAAATCGTGTTCCGGTTTAAAACGGACGCGGGAGAACTCAATTATCTCAAGGGTCAGACCTTCTGGGTGAAGGATGTGCCGTTTGAGGTGGAGTATTTCTCGGAGGTGAGGTAGAGGTGATTCTGGATAAACAGCGGGGGCGGGAGATATGGGACTGGGTTTATGACGTGCTGGACTTTACGCCTTACGGAGGAGTGGATTTTGTGCCATTTCATATTCCGTTTGTCCATTCGATATATGATATTTCTCAGATGCTGCCGGAGCATATGGAGAAAATGGACGATTTGATCCTTTCGGCATTTTTGAATTGTACGGATCAGGGTGAGCGGCTTTATGCGCTGGACTGGCAGCACAGCAGTTTTCTGTTTGATCCGCGTGCAGACGTTGAAATGGAAGATATCTACGTTGAGGATGAACGGTATACAGGCGGGGGATATTATGCTTATTTTCCGCCATTTTACCCGGATGGAGATTATTACTTCTTCCTTGATGAAAAGCTGCGTTTCGGATATCTGTCGCATCCGTGGAGGAGAGAGGTCTGGATATTCGGGAAGGCACTGGTGGAAGAGTTTGAACGAATCGATCGGCAGCTTGGATGGCTGAAAAGATCCGGGGCAGACTGGAGAGCAAACGGATAGAATATAAAGAGGGCAGATAGGATAGAAAGCTATATCACAAAACCGGCCGGAAAGCAATTGCCTTCCGACCGGTTCAATTTATATGGAATTACTTGTCCGCGGGCTTGTTCTTCAGCACGACGTCGTGCGCGCCGCCCTCGACGATGGAAACCGCAGAAACCAGCGTCAGACGGGCCTTCTGCTGCAGCTCCGGAATGGTCAGAGCGCCGCAGTTGCACATGGTGGACTTGACCTTGTTCAGGGTCAGAGCCACGTTGTCGGCCAGAGAGCCGGCGTAGGGGACATAGGAGTCGACGCCTTCCTCGAAGGACAGCTTGGCCGCGCCGCCCATGTCGTAGCGCTGCCAGTTGCGGGCGCGGGCGGAACCTTCGCCCCAGTACTCCTTCATGTAGCTGCCGTTGACCATGACCTTGTTGGTCGGGCTCTCATCGAAGCGGGCGAAGTAGCGGCCCAGCATGCAGAAGTCAGCGCCCATGGCCAGAGCCAGCGTTACATGATAGTCCTGAACGATGCCGCCGTCGGAGCAGATCGGTACGTAGATGCCGGTCTCCTCGTAGTACTCGTCGCGGGCCTTGGCAACCTCGATAACGGCGGTCGCCTGGCCGCGGCCGATGCCCTTGGCTTCGCGGGTGATGCAGATCGCGCCGCCGCCGATGCCGATCTTGATGAAGTCCGCGCCGGCGTCAGCCAGGAAGCGGAAACCGTCGCGGTCTACGACGTTGCCCGCGCCGATCTTCACCTTGTCGCCGTAGGTCTTGCGGACATACTGAAGCGTCCGGCGCTGCCACTCGGTGAAGCCTTCGGAGGAGTCGATGCACAGTACGTCGACGCCGGCCTCTACCAGAGCGGGAATGCGGGTCTCGTAGTCGCGGGTGTTGATGCCGGCGCCTACGATGTAGCGCTTCTGATCGTCCAGCAGCTCGTTGGGCTGGGACTTGTGGGATTCGTAGTCCTTGCGGAACACGAAGGCGATCAGGCGGTTGTCCTCGGTGACGATGGGCAGCGCGTTGATCTTATGCTCCCAGATCAGGTCGTTGGCCGCGGAGAGGGAAATGCCTTCCTTGGCGACGATCAGATGCTCCAGATCGGTCATGAACTCGGTGACCGGAGTCGCCGGGTCCAGACGGGAAACACGGTAGTCCTTGCTGGTAACCATGCCCAGCAGGTGGCCGTGCGCAGTGCCGTCGTCGGTGACGGCCATGGTGGAATGGCCGGTCTTATCGCGCAGGGCGAGGACATCGGCGAGCGTCATGTCGGGACGGAGATTGGAATCGCTGGGCACGAAACCGGCCTTGAACGCCTTGACGCGGCGAACCATCGCAGCCTGGCTTTCGATGGTCTGAGAGCCGAAGATGAAGGAGATGCCGCCTTCCTTGGCCAGCGCAACGGCCATGCGGTCGTCGGAAACAGACTGCATGACAGCGGAGACCAGCGGGATGTTCATCGTCAGGGCAGGGGTCTCACCCTTCTTGAATCGTACCAGAGGGGTCTTCAGGGAAACATTCGCGGGAATGCACTCCGCGGAAGAATAGCCGGGCACCAGCAGGTATTCGCTAAAGGTATGAGACGGTTCCGTGTAATAGTAAGCCATTTCCTATCATCCGTCCTTTCAAGATATTTTGCAAAATTATAAGCCTCTTTAAGAGGTATGTCAACGGCTTTCTTGTTTAATTTCGTGGGAAATCCGAAAGGTGCACAGACCTTCAACATGGATTTGACAATTGGCGGCAATATGTTCCCGGGCTGGCAGAATTTGGACATTTCACGGAAAGTTAATTCTGGAAGGAGGCGGAAAAAGCCTTGACAAATGGAGTTAGTCATGATAAACTGCTTGATGGTTGGTGGTTAATTACAACTAACCACAGTCCTGCTTCCGGGTAAGCAAGGATAACTCTTCTACTGCCGGGCTGACTGCCTGTTCTGAAAGAGGTGCTGAGAATGA
>JAFQQU010000074.1 GCA_017410445.1 Clostridia bacterium
GATGACCACGTCGCCGGCCGCCATCTTGGTATTGTCCAGCACCTTTTTCTTGTCCACGATGCCCACTGCGAAGCCGGCCAGATCGTAATCCTCAACCGGCATCAGGCCGGGATGCTCGGCAGTTTCGCCGCCGATCAGCGCGCAGCCGGACTGAACGCAGCCTTCCGCCACGCCGCCGACGATCGAAGCGATCTTCTCGGGAACGTTCTTGCCGCAGGCGATGTAGTCCAGGAAGAACAGGGGCTTCGCGCCGGAGCAGATGATGTCGTTGACGCACATGGCAACGGCGTCAATGCCGATGGTGTCGTGCTTGTCCATCAGGATGGCCAGCTTGACCTTGGTGCCGCAGCCGTCCGTGCCGGACACGAGAACGGGCTCTTCCATGCCCGCAAGGCTGGGCATGAACAGGCCGCCGAAGCCGCCGATATCGGTATCCGCACCGGGAATGATGGTGCGGGCAACATGCTTTTTCATCAGTTCAACAGCCTTGTAGCCGGCAGTGATATCCACGCCCGCCGCGGCGTAGCTGTCAGACTTGGAATTGTTCATCTTTATCTCATCCTTTCGCATTCTGCCGCCGCCCGAAGGCAGCCGAGGGAAATCGTCCGTTATTCGGCCAGGATCTTATCCAGATCGGCCTGCAGCTTCGCATCCTTCTCGAGAACCTTCTTCGTCATCTCCGCGCGCATGTCCGCGAGCTTGAGAGCGATTTCCTCATCCTCGATGGAGAGCATCTGAGCCGCCAGCAGCGCCGCGTTCTGCGCGCCGTCGATGGCGACCGTCGCTACCGGCATGCCCGAGGGCATCTGAACCGTAGCCAGCAGGGCGTCCAGTCCGTCCAGCGTGGAGGACTTGATCGGAATGCCGATGACCGGCAGAGTGGTGTTCGCCGCCATAGCGCCCGCCAGATGCGCCGCCTTGCCGGCCGCCGCGATGATCGCGCCGAAACCGTTTTCTCTCGCCGTGGAGGAGAAAGCAGCCGCTTCAACAGGCGTCCGATGCGCCGAAATAATCCTTACTTCACAGGGAATGCCCAGCTTCTTCAGCGTCGCGATCGCCGGCTTCACCGTCATGAGATCGCTGTCGCTGCCCATAACCACTGCTACACGCTTCATACTCATTCACCTCATCGCAAAAATCCGAACATTTAATCAGGTTTGCACTTGCATTATACAGTTTTTCCCCGTTGCATTCAACGGGAGCACGGTTAAATTATCACATCCTGCCGAAACCGCTCATTTTGCATACATTTATCTTGCAATACTGCATTTTTTTCACATTTACCAGCCATATCCGATCAGATAATGCATCATCGCCCCATTCATCTTCCGCATCCCAAATCCCCTTCCGTGTTATAAAGAAATGAGCCGCGAAATTTAACGAACGCCCATCCATTGCACGTGAATAACGAGGCCGTTTTCTCCCACGCCGCCGCGCCGTTCAGGCTCCGAAAACAGGTTGTCCTCTGCCCGCGCGCATAAAAAAACCGGCCTGCACGCAGAATCATACCGCATGCAGACCGGCTGAATATCCATCGTTAAAAGGATATCAGTTGGCCATCTTCTCGATGCACTCGATCGCCCAGGCTTTGGCGTTCTTCAGGTCCTCTTCGGAGGGCATCTTGCCGCCGAACATAGCCTTGCCGGTGCAGACGAAGAACTTATCCAGAACCTTGATGCCTCTCTCTTCCAGACCGGCCTTAACCTGCTGGAGACCGGCGTCGCTCAGCTTGGAGTTGCAGCTGAACAGAGCAGCGTAGGTAACGCGGCTGGGGTCGAGGGACTTCAGGAACTCAGCAGTGGTCTTGTCCATCTTGGTGCCTTCGCCGCCGAGGAACATCAGGGTGGTGCCTACCGGCAGGTACGCGGGCAGCAGAGCTTCCTTGGGGCAGCCTACTTCGCGGGCGATAACCTCAGCAACCATCTCAGCGCAGCCCTTGGGGCTGACATAATGAACTCTTCCCTTAATCTTGGCCATAATAAAGACGCCTTCTTTCTTCAAATTATAGATCGCATAGATCTGCTGTTTATAATCATAACACACAATTCAGAAATTTCAAGTCTATCTTTGCAAATTTATCACAATATCACGCAATCGTCAGATTTTCAGCCCGGAGCGCCCGGTTGACCGCGCTCAGAACGCCCTTGATCGACGCAATCGAGACGTTCGATTCGATGCCCACGCCGAACACGCTGCGTCCGCGGTAAATCAGTTCGATGTAGGCGACCGCCTTTGCGTCCGAACCGGAGGAAATCGCGTGCTCATGATAGGAGGCAAAGCGGAACCCGTCGATATGCTGCTTGTGCATGGCGCTGAAGAACGCGTCGATGGGGCCGTTGCCCTCGCCGGAGATGATGTGTTCCCCGTCGTGCGCGCGGATGGTTCCGGTGAAGCGAACGGTGGAATGCCCTCCCGCGCCGCGCTCCTCGATGGAATGGCTGGTCAGCATATAGGGCTCGGTGACGTCGCGGTATTCGCGGGCGAAGAGGCGCATCAGCTGCTCCGGAGAGAGCTCCTCGCCCAGATGATCGGCCTCCGCCTTGACCAGCGCGCCGAACTCGGCGTGCATGATGCGCGGCATGTTGAAGCCGAAGTGATCATGAAGCACAAACGCCGCGCCGCCCTTGCCGCTCTGACTGTTGATGCGGATGATCGGCTCGTATTCGCGTCCGACGTCCGCCGGGTCGATCGGCAGATACGGCATCTCCCAGTAGTCCGCGCCGCGGCTGTGGAGATCGTCAAACGCCTTCTGAATGGCGTCCTGATGAGTGCCCGAGAAGGCAGTGAACACCAGGTCGCCCGCATAGGGGGATCTCGGGTGCACGCGCATGCCGGTGGAGGTCTCATATACCCTTCGCACGCGGGGCAGCTGCGAGAAATCCAGCCCGGGGTCGACGCCCTGCGTGTACAGATTCAGCCCCAGCGTCACCAGATCAACGTTTCCGGTCCGCTCGCCGTTTCCAAAGAGCGTGCCCTCCACTCTCTGCGCGCCGGCCATGAGCGCAAATTCCGCATCCGCGACGCCGGTTCCCCGGTCGTTGTGCGGATGAGCGGATACAATGGCCGCTTCGCGGTCAGGCAGCAGGCGGCAGAACCGCTCGATCTGATCGGCGTAATGATTGGGCGTGGACAGCTGAACGGTCGAGGGCAGATTGATGATGACCGGCTTTTCCTTCGTCGCATGCAGCGCTTTCATAACGGCCGAGCAGATGCGCACGGTGTAGTCGTGCTCGGTGGCGGAGAAATGCTCGGGCGAATACTCGAAGCGGATGTTCATGGACGGATCCTGCTTCTGCGCCATCTCATACACACATTCCGCGCCGCGCACCGCCATGTCCACCACTTCGTCCTCATCCTTGCGGAACACCACGCGCCGGAAGAAGGGCGAGGTGGCGTTGTACAGGTGCATGATGACATTTTTGGCGCCGCGGACGGCATAAAAGGTCTTCTCGATCAGCTCGGGCCGCGCAGGCATGAGCACCTGAATGAACACGTCGTCCGGGATCAGATCCTGCTCGATCAGCGCGCGCACGCAGTCATACTCGGTCTGCGAGGCGGACGGGAAGCCCACCTCGATCTCCTTGAAGCCCATGCCGACCAGAACGCCGAACAGCTCCAGCTTGTCATTCAGATCCATCGGCTCGGCCAGCGCCTGATTTCCGTCCCTCAGATCGACCGAACACCACACCGGCGCCTTGTCAAGCACACGGTCCGGCCAGGTACGGTCCTTCAGCTCAACCGGCTGAAAAGGAAGATATTTCTGATACGACGGCTTCATAGCTGCTCAACCTCCAGATTTCAATCCCCGGTTTCCTGTGAACCGGGCGGCGGAATCAATAAAAAAACGCCCCTGCATCATCTGCAGGGACGAGATCACACTCGCGGTACCACCCATATTCCGCAGCTTCACTCTGCGGCGCTCGACGGCTTCCTTCATGAAAGCCCGGCCCGTAACGGGGGCTGTCCGTCCCGCACTGGCGCGCACGCGCTCGCACGGGCAACTCCGGGATGAGCTATTCACGCCTTCGCCTCCGCCGCCTCGCACCAACCGCCGGCTCTCTGAAGAATGCAGTAAAGCGTCTTGTTCCCTTCATCGTCTTTTCACATATTACCCACATTATAATAGAAAGGCCGTCCGTCTGTCAAGGCGGGCGGCCCATTTTTCTTTATTCAGCGCTGATGAAGCAAATCTGCGATGGCGTCGAGGATCTTGTCATGGCAGCCGCCGCAGCCGGTGGAGCAGTGCGTTTCCTTCTGTACCTCTTCAAACAGCTGTACAACGTCGTTCAGATCGTCGTGATGATGCATGGCTTCCTCTACCATTCCGAAGGTAACCTGTTTGCAGTTGCAGATAATGGTGGTGCTGTGCATGATGGGGCCTCCTTATATTTATCGTTATCGTCCGGTTTGTCTTCGTTGTCCCTGATGATTTATTATACCACAAAAAACCGGGCCTGAAACACAAATTTACACTTTCAGCAATTTTTATTTTTCCATCCACCCCATCTGAACCGATGTGTTCACCGTTTCGCCCTTCGGATTCACCCGGATGGCCAGAGATGCGCGGATAACTGCCTCCTCCGCTTCATATTCCCAGCTGTACATCCTCGTTTCGTCGGTGCCGCCGTGCAGACTGCTCTCCTGCGGCGTTCCCAGCTCTTGCGTCAGAGAGGAAAGAAGCGCCTGCGCGGCCCCGGCGTCCGTCATGCTCAGGCTGACGCTGATCAGCTTTTCCCCGGCATACTGCAGCAGCGCGCTTTCCATCCGGTATCCGTCCAGCCGGTACTCGACCGAACCCGCATCAGCCTGCCACACTTCGCTCTGTCCGTTTTCCGCATGCGCTGCCAGCTGCTCGACAAACACAACGCCGGCTGTCTGGGCGTCGGCTCTCGTGCTGAACGGAGGCAGTTTCTCCATCAGCACTCCGCCCCGCGCCTTCAGCCCGTGAATCTCGGCCTCAATCACGGTCTCCGCCTGCCTGTCAAGAATTGCAAAATCATCGCCCAGCGCGTTAACCGGCAGCCCGACCGATTCATTCATCGGAAAGGAAGACGCCGTCACCACGCGCCATACGCCGTCTGTGCACAGAATCAGGTTGACCTCGCCGACGAACACGCCATCCTCATGCCGGATGAAGCTGCGCATCTGAACGGTATCGCCCGCAATCTGCCCGAGCAGATCATCAAGAATCTCTTCCCGCAGCGCCTGCACATCCTCGTCATTGATCTCCCCTGCAGCATGAGCCAGCTCCGCCCGCAGCAGATACCATTTCCTGAATTCTTCCTTGGTCATCGTCGCAGCGATCCCGCCGTCCAGGGCATACAGGCCGTCCGGCGTTTCTTCCCTCTGCGGCCGCTCTACCGGCTCGGCAAACGCGCATACCGACATGGCAATCAGCGCCAGCGCAAGAAGCGCCGCCCATATGCTGTTTCTCTTCTTCATCATGCACACAATCCTTTCCTTTATCCTGTTTCCGCCGAATTCCATCGCCGCCCCGTTCCGTCCGCCCGCGGCCATCCGGATCAGCAGATATGCATATTCCTCCCGGCGGCCGGACGCATTCCGGAGCGCCGCCTCGTCCGCAATCAGCTCAAGATCCCGGCTGAGCAGCGCGCGCATCAGCCAGACCAGCGGGTTGAACCAGTGCATGCACACCGCCGCCAGCGCCGCGCCCTTGATGAGCCCGTGATATCCGTTCAGATGCGCCAGCTCATGCTCAAGCATCAGATCGGCGCCCGCGCCTCCCGGCCGCACGCCTGCCGGAAACACAATTCTTCTCCGGATGACGCCCATGGAAACCGGCGAGGAGACCGACGGGCTCTCATAGAGAAAAATCTTTCTTCCGTCCGCGCCGCAGACCGTCTCGTCCTCCAGCCTTTGGAGCGGCCCGATTCTTTTTCTCTGAATCAGATACAGCGCAAGAAACGCCGCCGCCGTCGTCAGCGCGCCGCCAAAGTAGACGGCGCAGCCCGCCAGCATTTTGGTATGATCCGGCTCAACGGCGATGCTCTCCGCCTGCTGTGCGCCGCCAATCGGGCTGACCGACCATTCCGGCCGGACCACCGAGTAAGCCATCGGGAAATCCGGCTGCACAGGCGAGGGCGGCAGAACCGGCGCTTCAAACCGGGCCGGAATGAACAGCCGCAGCATGACCGCCGCCCAGAGAATCAGCATCATCCGCGCCGGTATCCGGCCCTTCAGCCATGTTCTGGCCGCGGCAATGAGAATGATCAGCAGCCCGCCCAGCATGCTCCTATCAATAATAGTCATTAAAATTCCTCATTTCAGCTTTTCTACCAGCCGCATGAGCTCGTCCGCCTCGCTCTGCGTCAGCCGACCTTCGGTCATCGATGCGAAGAACAGCTCCTTTGATCCCTCGAAGAAGCGGTTGATCAGCGCGTCGGTCTCCTGCCGGCGCACTTCCTCCTGAGAGATGAGCGCATGGCACACAAAGCCCGGCTCCCGGCGCTCGATCACGCCCTTGTCCACACATTTCTTGATGACCGTATAGGTGGTGTTCTTATTCCAGCCCACCTGCTTTTCAAGCGCCTCGACGACGCTCTTCGCCGTCACGTCGCCCTCCCTCCAGAGAACCTCCATGACCTTCAGTTCGGATTCAAACAGCCTGATGTTCATGTTCATCGCCTCCCATTTACAGACTACCACAGTAGTCTGATATTGTCAAGACTATTTCAGTAGTCCAATGAAATTTTCGCGCCGCACGGATCGCTCCGCACAGCGCGCCGGTTCATTCACTTTTTCAGAAAAGCCCGCTCACAGCCGCGGGCAGTTTCCCGGTCAGGCCCTCGGGATCAAATCCATGCCATGCAGCGGCGAACCGCCGGTCCTCAGAGAACATCAGCATCTGTCCGTACATGCCGCCCTTGCCGCGCGTCCCCAGGCAGGGACCGTGCTGGAAGGCCAGCCCGCCGCACCTCTCCTCTTCGATCCACCGGGGCGAAATCACCTGCCTGCCCTCGTACAGGCCGCCGTTTGCATACAGCCAGCCCAGCTTGACCATGTCCCGCGAACGGATATACAGCCCCGTCGCGCCGATGGGATGGTTCATCGGGCAGCGGCTCCATGCGGCCTCCTGCACCTTCAGCGGCCGGAAGAGCCTGTTCATGATGAAGCAGTCCGCCGGCTCGCCCGCCGCCTGTTCGACCACGCGGGCCGCCAGATAATACGCGGCGTCGCTGTAGCGGTAAAAGCTGCCCGGCTCATGCGGCACAGGCTCGCGGAACACGACCTCAAGAAAATCCTCCGTGCCGTATTCCCCGATGTCCTCCACGTCGATATCGAGATACCCGCGCGCAACGCCCATGGTATGCGTCAGCGCATGCCGGGTGGTCACGCGCTTCCAGTTGGCGTCCGCCGGTTCGTATCCGCCGAGGATATCGGTCACCGGCTGGTCGAGATCGAGCTTTCCCTCGTCCCACAGGATGCCCGCCGCCGTCGCGATGAACGACTTGGCGACCGAATAGCTGTTGTTGCAGGCGTTTGCGGGCTGCAGAATGAGCTCCTCCGCGCCATCCTCCGTCATCAGGGCGAAATCATACAGGTTTGCGCCGCTTTTCCGGATTGCCTCTTCCATCCGCTGCATTCTCTCCGTCATTGTCAGTCCCTCCCGGAATGAAATATCGCCCGTCCGATCATTGTCTCGGACGGGCGCATGTTTTTCTGTCTTAGTGACCCTTCTTTACAGGGGCCTCGGTCGCTTCGGCGGCAGGCTCGGCAGTCGGCTCGGCGGTCGGCTCAGCGGTGGCTTCGGCGGTCGGCTCGGCGGTCGCTTCGGCAGTCGGCTCGGCAGTGGGCTCGGCGGTCGCTTCGGCAGTCGGCTCGGCGGCGATGCTCAGGGTCTCGGGCAGAGCGGTCACAGTCGGCTCGATGCCCAGCTGCTTCTCGAGCTCGGCGATGCGGGCATAGGCCTCGTCCAGGCGCTTGTAGAGGATGTCGCGCTCGGTCTTGGCGGCGGCGGCGATGGCATTGGCGGCGTCACGCTCGGCCTGTACGCTGTCCAGAGACTCGTTGGCCAGATCGCGCTCGGTCTGAACGCTGGTCAGAACGTTGTTGACGGCGTCGCGCTCGGTGCGGATCGCGCCGACATAGCTCTCGGACTCGGCCAGCTTCTGCTCGGACTCAGCCAGCTTTTCGGTCAGCTCGTCGCGCTCGGTGACGATGGTGTTGGCGGTGGCCAGCTGGTTCTCCATGCCCTTGACACGGATCAGGGAAACAGCGCAGATCGCGATCAGGATGACAGCCATAAAAATACAGGTTACCGCATAAGTCTTCTTGTTCATAACTGAATACACCTCTTTTTGAAAGCATTACAAATAGTATACCACATATTTTCCGATTTTGCACGTACTTTCAAAAATATTCTGCTCAGAAATACCGACTTTTTTCCGTCAAATCTTCGTCATTTGACCAAATCATGGTATAATCAGGTTACAAGTATACCTCAGGAGGCGTTATTTCATGAGCATCATCGGTCTCGATATCGGAACCACCACCCTCTCCGCAGTCGTTCGCGATGAAAAAACCGGGCTTCTCATCGACCGGCGCACCGTTCCCCACGGCGCGTTCCTGCCGGGACTGCCCTTCGAGCGCATTCAGGACGTCTCCCTGATCGAATCCCTCGCCATGAAGCTGATGGAAGAGCTGTCCTGCCTGCATGGGCCTCTGTCCGCCGTCGGGCTGACCGGGCAGATGCACGGCGTGCTCTATGTCGACAATGAAGGCGAGGCCGTCAGCCCGCTCTACACATGGCAGGACGGCCGGGGCGATCTTCCCCTGGAGGACGGCCGCTCCCTTGCCGCCGCGCTGAGCGAGGAGACCGGCTATCCGCTGGCCTCGGGCTTCGGCTGCGTCACGCATGCCTCTCTTCTGAGAAGCAGCCGGCTCCCGCCCCGCGCCGCCTGTCTTTCAACGATTCACGCATACATCGCCATGAAGCTGGCCGGGAAAAAGCGTCCCCTGCTTCACGCCTCGGACGCGGCCAGTCTGGGCTTATATGATCTTTCCGCCCGCCGCTTCGACCGAACTGCGCTCGCCGCGCTCCGCCCGGAGTTCTTCCCTGAAACGACGCCGACCGCCTGCATGCTGGGCGAAACGCCGTCCGGCGCGAAGGTCGTTTCCGCAATCGGCGACAATCAGGCCAGCTTCCTCGGCGCAATGGCCGGGCAGGACGGAGGCGTGCTGGTCAACATCGGAACGGGCAGTCAGGTATCCATGAAGACCGGACGGCTGCTGACCTGCCCGAACTGCGAGACCCGCCCGCTGGACGGAGACGAGCATCTCTTAGTCGGCGCGCCGCTGTGCGGAGGCCGGGCCTATGCGCTGCTCGAAAAGTTCCTCCGGGAATGTGCGTCTCTGGCAGGCGTTCCGGCCGGATCCCTGTATGAAAGGATGAACGCCCTTGCGCTGACCGCGCCGGAGCACCCGCTGACCGCCGACGCCCGCTTCTGCGGAACGCGCGCAAACCCCGCCCTGCGCGGGAGCATTACGGGCCTCGGCGAGGACAATTTCACCCCGCATCACTTCATTCACGCGGTGCTGACCGGCATGGCTGAGGAGCTGCACGGATACTACCTCTCCATGTCCTCCGCGTCGGGCCGCCCGGCGGAAACGCTGGTCGCCTCGGGCAACGCCGTGCGCATGAACCCCGCGCTTCAGAAGATTCTTTCTGAGGTATTCGGCATGGAGCTGCGCGTTCCGGCCGTCTTGGAGGAAGCCGCCGCCGGCGCAGCCGGTCTGGCCGGACGGACTGCGGGCATATTATAAGTCTCGGGACACACTGACTCCGCCGCTCATGGGAGCGGCTTTTTTCTGCAATTCCCCTCCAAAAAATTATTGACAAACGATAATTCCCATGCTACACTAAGACCGTAGAATTATTGTTTTTCGATAATCCAAGAAAGGCGGTGCATCATGAAAAAGAGATATGCATGGATGCTGGCAGGCGCGCTTGCCGGCGCGGCGGCGGCGCTTATACAGTCCTTCACCGGCGCACAGGTGATGGAAGCGCTGCTTCATCCCTTCACCCTGTTCGGAAATCTGCTGCGCGGCTGGTCGCTCTCGGGCGCTGCGGGCAACGCGGCGGCGTGGGCGGTGCTGATCGCTCTGTCGCTTCTGCCGGTCATATACATCCTGCTTGCGCGCAGAAAGAGAAAGCAGGCGGGCGACTGGCTGTTTCTTCTGACCGGCGCAATCATCTTCGGCGGGCTGTTTCTTCTGATCAACCCGACGCTGTACGTTCACCCGGCGCTGACCGAGGCGCTTCATTATGCGCCCGAGCTGCTGACCGGCGGTCCGGTGTTCATGATGCTGTCGGCGCTGCTTTTAAGCGTTGTCGTCCGCTGGTCGGGCGGGCTGATGGGCATGAAGAAAGCGGAATCCCGGCTGATCTTCTGGACGCAGGCGATTCTGACCTTTTCAATGACGCTGATCGTCTTTTCTTCCGCCTATTCACTGACAGACGGCCTGCGCGCTGCGTTCTTCCCCGGCGGGAATACGGTTTCAGCGAATCTGTTCGCGGCGGAATCGGTCTCCGGGATGGGCGCGGACGCCTCCTCGGACGCGCTCTCCGCATGGATGAACAGTCAGTACAGCGACAACAGTCCTCTGGCCGCCATGTCATCTCCCGCGTCCAGAGAGACGAGCGCTCTGATCGGCCTGATTCTGACCGCTATCACCCTGATACCGAACATCTTCTCCGTCTGTATGCTGGACGCTGCGTCCTCCCTTGTTTCTTCCATAGGGCGCGGGTTCTTCAGCGAGGAGACCGACGGATGCGCCTCTGTTCTGGCCGTTCGCGCGCGGTACACGATGATCGCGTCCGTCGGCAGCATGGCGGCGGAGAACGCGCTCACCGTGCTTCTGGCGCAGTGGATTGCCAACTGGAACATGAGCTTCTCCCTGCCGCTTGACGATCTTCTGCTCTCCTGCGGCGCGATGCTGCTGGCGCGGCTCTTAAGCGCTGCGTGCAAGGTCAAGCGCGATAACGACCTGATGATCTGAGGGATGCGATATGGGAATCCGAATCAATCTGGACGAAATCCTGAAAGCGCGCGGCATGACGAGCAAGCAGCTGTGCGAGAAGGTGGGCATCACCGAGGCGAACATGTCCGTGCTGCGGAGCGGAAAGGCGAAGGGCGTACGGTTTCACACGCTGAACCGCATCTGCTACTATCTGGAGTGCGACGTGGGCGATATTCTGTTCTTTGACGGCGAGCTGAACGAGGAGGATGGCGATGAGGAAAGCTAAATGCATCATCCTGAGCCTGATGCTGATTGCGGCGGTTCTTATGACGAGCGGCTGTCAGCTGGCGCGGGAAGAAAAGGAATTCAGTCAGGACAAGCTGGTGGGCATATCGGTGCGGCTGGGCAACGGAAGCGCAATGTATGGCTCCCGGGCCGGTTACTTCGACCGCCGCCAGCCGCACGAGCCGGACGGCGCGATGGTATGGCTGAAGACCGACTACACCGAAACCGGAGAGCCAATGATCGGCCCGGAGTACGACAGCGACTGGTTCGAACCGGCTCATCTGAGTATACACGTAAAAGACGAGGACGAGGAGCATTACCTCGAAACCACCATTTATCTGGCGGAGGCCATGCTGCCGGACAATCCCCTTCTGCAGATGGAGCATGTCTATCAGAAAGAGGACGGCACGCTGTACGCCATCGACGGCGGCAGCACTTATTCCGGGCACATGGACGGACTGGGGCTTAAAATCAGTCAGAGCCAGACAATCACCGGGCCGGACGGCAAGCGGAAGCAGGAGACCACGACCATCAAGCTGAACGTAAAATACGAACAGGTTGTGCTGTCTGCGGAAGCGGTCGAGATGAAGGGCACGGGCGAGGAGCTTATGCGCCATGCGCTGACCGGACAGAAAGAGCTCTGGGTCTCCCCGGGCGCGGAGTGGCTGCTGATTGAAGAAACGCTGGGCGACGGAACCATCCGAAGGACCGCGGTCAACGGCCCTCTGGACGGGGAATACTTCAGCATCCGCAAGGCCAATGAGCAGGGCGTATGCATCCGGGAGAGCTACAAAATCCGCGTTCCCGGCACGCTGTCTGATGAGACGAAAAAGGGATAACCTCCTACATGGGAGCTTAAGCAACGGCTGTATTGGAGCGAGGGCTCCCCTGCGCAAGGCGCGACGCGTGAAGAAAATGTGCCGGTGGCCCATTTTTAGCCAACGCGGGGAGCGTCAGCGACCGGGGGCGCTGTCACCTTGAGGTCGGCGCAGCCGACTAGCGAGAGCAAATCGCAGATTTGCCGAGCGTACCCAGCGCGCGGAGCGTGATGGGCGGAATAAGGTGACTGAGGGGTTGTAAGATGGCGTTTTCCGATTAGATTTCAATCGATAACTTGGTTCAAAATGTAACGTTTCAACCCCTCCGGCGCTCACGCGCCACCTCCCCTTACACAGGGGCGGCTTTGAGTCGCTCCACCGAA
>JAFQQU010000075.1 GCA_017410445.1 Clostridia bacterium
AAGAGATGATGGAGATGATCGACGCGATCAATCATCCGCTGTATCAGGCTTGTCTGGATACCGGCCATCTGGGGCTGCAGGACGGATGCCAATATGAGACCATCAAGCGTCTGGGCAGTCACCTGAGAGGACTGCATGTGCAGGATAATTTCGGTTCGCTGCCGGTGCCTTCCACAAACCGTATGTGGCGTCAGGACCTGCATCTGCCGCCGCTGATGGGCAGCGTCGATTTTGACGAAGTGATGATCGGTCTGAAAGAAGTCGGTTATAAGGGACTGTTCAATCTGGAGCCCGAAAGCCCGCGCTGCGGCTATCTGAGGGCTTCCGATTACTGCAAAGAGGAACGCCTGAAGACAATCACCCGTGACCTTGCGCTGGAATACTACACCTGCGTTTATGATATTGTGAAGCATATTCTGAGCAGCTACGACGTCTTTGAAGAATAAACGGGAGTGGATATCTCATGAATGCGAAGGAACGATTTGAGGCAAGGCTTGCAGGAAAACCGGTCGACCGCATACCGAATCTGAGCATTGTGATGCTCTTTGCTGCGCAGCACGCAGGGATTCCTTACGGGCAGTTTGTCACGGATTACCGTGCGCTGGCTGAAGCGCAGTTGAAAGCGGCAGAGGACTTCGGGCTGGACATTCTTTCGACTATGTCGGACCCGTTCCGGGAAACGGCAGACTTTGGCGCGAAGCTGATCTATCCGGACGATGATCTGCCGATCTGTTCAGCTCCGAGAATCCGGGATATCAGCGAATTTTCAACGCTTTCCCTGTGGGATCCATATGATTCCGTGCGCATGCTGGACCGCATCCGCGCCGTCGAAGTATTCAGCAGAAGCAAAAAGCAGGAATATCCTATTCTTGGCTGGGTGGAAGCACCGTTGGCCGAATTGTGCGACCTGATGACGATGCAGGAAGGTCTGGCGGCGCTGGTTGAAGAACCGGAGGCGGCAGAGGAGGCGCTTGACCTGTTGGCAGAGCAGGCGATCCGCTGTGCGCTGGCGCAGATTGAAGCGGGCGCGGATGTAATTGGCATGGGTGATGCGGCGGCGTCTTTGGTGAGCACAGATATGTACCGCGAGCTGATTGTACCGGCAGAGCGGAAAGTGATTGAGGCGATTCAGAAGCATGGAGCGGCCTGCAAGCTGCACATCTGTGGAAATACTACTCATATTCTGGACCAGATGATTGATACCGGGGCAAAAATCGTGGATATTGATTACATGGTTGATTACGGCAGTGCGGTTGTGCTTTCGGCCGGACGCACCAGCATCTGCGGTAATATCGACCCGGTTTCTGTATTCCTGTCGGGCACGGAGGAGAAACTGATCGCCGAAGTGCAAAAGTGTATGGATGCGATGGATGAAAAGGCGCTGATCAGCAGCGGCTGCGAAGTCCCGCGCTATACGCGGCCTGAACAGATGAAGGCGCTGGCACGGTTTCTGAAGAATGGGCTCTGATGACGATATCGTCGGGATGCTGCACGGAAAACTCTGATTTGGTATTCTACATCAGAAACAAAACGTCGGGGACGATTCGATGAGCAAACACTGGGAATTATATGCCTCGTTGATGTGCGCTCTATTCCGGCGTCTTTACATTTTTCTCAATACAGCACCGGTATTGGAGACTCTGCTGAAGAAGGCGGGAATCAAATATCGTATTTAACTTGAGTTTGGAGCGCGGTCGGAGAATATGATAATTGGAGTCACAGAAACGGGACAATCTACTTAATGCAGATTTCTGTCTTTTCTGCCGAAACTCAGCCTGCAGCCGACTGAGTTTCGGCAGAGGACGGAGGATTACCGAGGAGAGGAAGGGATATTACCATGCGGAATAATGCCAGACAGTATTCGCTCAACCGGCGCATCATGCTGATGAATCTCATTCCGCTGATTTTTCTGTTGGTGGTGCTTTTGCTGTATCTGAATGTGTATCGCACCAATGTGGAGACGATGGCGGAGGCCACGTTTCGCAGCATGTATGATCTGAAGCATCAGCAGCTGGAGGAAAACCTCAACGAGATCCGTAATACGACAAAGGAGATTGCGTATTCCTCGCTGCTGCAGCAGTATCTGGTTGAAACCAATGAAAGTGAAAAGGTGCAGACATATGCGCATTTTCAAAACTATCTGCGCGCAGTCAGCGCCAATTCGGACTCGGTTATCAGCGCGTATGCCAGCCTGAGCGGTCATTCCAGAATACATATGGGCGACGGCTATTTCTTTACATTCGAGGAGGCATTAAGGCGGCTCAATCGGGAAAGCACGCTCGATAAAAATACCGAGTATTTTTCAGAACTGAAATCTCTGACCGCGGCCGCGGAGGGCAGCCTGCAGGGTATGTATTTCTATGTGGGCATGCCGATCCATGCGGGCAGCATTTATAAAGACAGCTGCATGGTGGGCGGCGTGATCTACAATCCTTACAAGCTGCTGAGGCTCAATAAGGAAGAAAAGGATCATGTGGCAGTGCTTGTGATGGGAGATACTCCGGTATTTCTGTCGGGCAGTCTGAAGCAGGAGGAGCTTGATCGCCTGTCGGACGGGCAGGAGGAGTTTGTTCAGATCGACGGCGTCGATTATTACTGCCGCCGGAATTCTCTGCTGGGCAGGCAGGATATGGCGCTTATATATCTGGTGCCGCAGCAATCGCTGATTCATAACAGCGAATTCTGGGAAAAGGAAACGCTGACGTTTATCATTTTGGCGGCGGCTGTGCTGTCGCTGGCGGTCATACTGATTCTGCGTTCCATTTCCGTGCCGATCCATCAGCTGTGCCGGGAGGTGGAAGCGCTCAGAAACTACGGAGAGGAATTGTCCACGCCCCGCGTAAGGGAACTGGCCGCTTTGACGGATACATACAATGCCATGTCGCAGCGAATCAGTCGAAGTATTCAGCAGGAAAAGAAGATGGTCGATCAGCAGTATCAGCTGCAGATCCAGAAAAACCGGATGGAGATACAGGCGTTCCGCAATCAGATCAATCCGCATTTCCTGTTTAACACGCTGGAATGCATCAATGGTATGGTGCGTTATTATCAGCTGGAGCCCGTATCGGCGCTGATTACGAATCTGTCCGGATGCTTTCGTTATTCGCTGCATTCGCCCATGCTGGTCCGGCTTTCGGAGGAATTGGGGCATCTGACCCATTATCTGGAGATCATCGAAACCCGGTTCCCCGGAAAATACCGCATCATCCGTCAGGTGGACGAGATGGCCGAAAGCGTTCTGGTGCCCAGCTTGCTGCTGCAGCCGCTGGCTGAGAATGCCGTCACGCATGCGTTCAAGGGAAATACAAAAAAGGCCCGCCCAACCATCGCCATTCAGGCGAGGCTGGACGAGTCCGGGCGATATCTGAATATTCATATTGTGGACAACGGCATCGGCATGGATGAGCAGAAGTTTAAGGAAGTGCTTGAAACCATGCACAGCGCGGAATACGTCGATAAGCATATCAGCCTGAACAATGTTTGCCGCCGGCTTACGCTGCTCTACGGGCCGGACTGCATTCAGCTTACCAGCCGCAAGGGATGCTATACCAGAATATCCGTCAGGATTCCGGTTGATCAGGATCCGGATGCCCCTCGGCTTGACGATACGCGTTCGGCGTAAGGCCTTTGGCATTTTTGAACTCACGGCAGAAATGGCTGTTGTCTTCATAACCGACCTGCCCGGAAATGATATGTACGGGCAGGTTGGTGGTTTTCAAAAGATGGCAGGCCAGACCGATGCGGATCTGTTTGATGAAGGCAAACAGCTGAATGCCGCATTTTTTGCGGAACAGATCGCACAGGTAGGCGGAGGAGAAGCCGATTTCCTCGGCAATGCTGTTCAGCGTCAGTTTTTCGCCGCAGTGAAGCGCGATGTATGACTGCACCTCGTTGAGCGGCTTATGAAGCGTATAGGCAAAGCCGGCGCACAGGGCAATCAGCGCTTCAGTGTGCTGCGCCTGCTCATCCGATCCGGCGGGCAGCTCCTGACTGAAGCCAAGTCCGTCCGGGAGAGACTGGATCCATGCTTCGATACTGTCGGCATTATCATAGTAAACCACTGCAAAGGCGTCTTTTCTCTGTTCAATGCGGCAGGGACAGGGCGCTTCGTTTTTTATGCGGCAGAGATGCTGTTCGGTCCATGGATGCTCGGAAGCGACAACGCGCTGACGGGTAAAGGAGGATTCCTCTGACTGTTCCCTATCCAGAAGAATCCGCGCCTTTTCGAACGCCGACAGAAAGTCGGACTTGACGATGGGCTTAACCAGATAGTCGATCACATCGTATTTGATGGCGTCCCGAGCCGCGTCAAAATCACGATAAGCGCTGCATATAATGATCCGGGTCTTGGGGCAGTGCTCATGGATGGTTTTCATCAGCTGCTGTCCGGACAGTTCTTCCATTTTGAGATCAGTCAGAACGACGTTGGGCGGAGAGTGAAGGATGGCCTGCTTCGCTTCTACCGGATCGGTATACATGCCGACCGGGACGAAGCCGGGTACATCCCGAAGCAGTACCTCCATGTCGCGCAGCGTCCATATTTCGTCATCGACCAATATCAGCGAATACACGGCGATTCCTCCCTTCTCTTCTATATATAAATTATAGTCAAACCGCAATTTTGATGCAATGTACCCGGTTTGTAATAAATCTAAATTATATCACATAAATCCGGAAATTAGGTCTATTTACTCTGAAAGATGAATTTGTTATTATAAACATAACACGAAGGTGAGGGTGAGTTAACATTAATGAAGAGCGTGTAATGTCGGCTTCGCTCTTAGGATCATAGTGACCACAGGAAGGAGTGGGGGAGATGAATGGTACCCGTACGGCAGTGAACACAGGAACCCGAAAAAGAATCGCACGCCGTATCAAAAGAATCCTCATGGATAACTGGCAGCTGTGGATTCTGATGATCCCCGCAGTTGTCGCTACGTTTATATTCAACTATGTGCCGATGTACGGCATACAGATCGCCTTCAAAAACTATAAGATCAAAAAGGGCATCATGGGCTCGGCATGGGTCGGGCTGAAGTATTTCAGGTTGTTTCTGGGCACGCCTTCCTTCGGCGTGATGCTGAGGAACACGCTGGCTCTTTCCGTGTTTCAGTTGGCGCTGTTCCCGGTCAATGTGATCGCAGCACTGATGATCAATGAATTGCGATCCGAGAAATACAAGAAAGTCGTTCAGATGATCTCCTACGCGCCGCATTTCATGTCCGTGGTCGTCATCTGCGGCATGATCCGGCTGTTCTTTGCGAAGGATAACGGCATTGTGAACAATCTGATCGCCATGCTTGGCGGCAGGCGGGTGGACTATCTTTCTTCCGGAACGGCGTTCCGGTATTTGTATGTGCTCTCCGGTGTATGGCAGGATCTGGGCTGGGGCACGATCATCTATCTGGCCACGCTGGCAAACGTGCCGCAGGATCAGGTTGAGGCGGCGATTATAGACGGCGCGAGCCGCCTGCAGATTGTAAGGCATATCAATGTGCCGCACATCCTGCCTACCGCGATCACGCTCTTTATCATGGCTGCCGGCAAGGTCCTTTCCGTCGGATACGAAAAGATACTGCTTCTTCAGAACAATCTGAATCTGGGCGCTTCTCAGGTGTTCTCCACATATGTATATCAGGTTGGTCTGCAGGGCGGCGAATACAGCCTCTCCACTGCGGTGGATCTGTTCAACTGCGTGGTAAACATTATCGTGCTGACGGGCGTTAATTTCATTACGAAGCGCGCATCGGGGGTGAGCCTGTGGTAAAGGCACGCAAGAACAATCTGATCCGGCGCAGCAAGGGAGATGTTGTGTTCGACGTCGTCAATTTTGTGCTGATCACGATTATGACGCTGCTGATCATCTATCCGATTTATTATACGATCATCGTATCGTTCTCGGACATTGACGCTGTGGCGACCGGCAAAGTGACCTACAGACCGGTGAATTTTTCCCTGGAGGCGTATTCCTATGCGCTGCGCCAGCCGAGAATCGGATCCGGATATCTCAATTCCTTCATCTATACGGCTGGTTCAATCCTCTGGGGACTCTTCATTACGCTTCCTCTTGCTTATGCCATGAGCAAGAAGTACCTCTTCGCAAAGGGCGTAATTTCCTGGTTCTTTATCATTACCATGTATTTTTCCGGCGGCATGATTCCGTGCTATCTGCTCAGACGTGACCTGCATCTGCTCAACAACCGTCTGGTTCTGATTCTCGGCGCGCTCAGCACGTACAATATGGTCATTGCGCGTACGTATTTTCAGAACTCCATTCCGGATGAGCTGTATGAATCCGCCAAATGCGACGGCGCCAGCGAATTCCGGTGCTTTTTCACAATCGCGCTGCCGCTGGCCGCGCCGATTATTGCGGTGCTCGCTCTGTACTTCGGCGTTGCGCAGTGGAACAGCTATTTTCATGCGATGATCTACCTGTCCTCGGCGGATAAATTCCCGCTGCAGCTGGTGCTGCATACGCTGCTCAATGCGAGCATGCAGGCGCTGACCAGCGCGGAATCTGGGTCGCTGACCTCGGGCGAGGCGCTTGACCTGATGCGGCAGGCAAAGATTGCTGAGACCATGAAGTATTCCATGATCTTCATCAGCAGTGCGCCGCTGCTGATTGCATATCCTTTTGTACAGAAGTTCTTTATCAAGGGTATGATGATCGGCGCATTGAAGGGATGATAACCGCAAGGTTATTATATAATTCAGAAGGAGGTACCCGGTATGAAGAAGATTCTCTCTCTCCTGTTGGCTCTGATGATGCTGGTTTCTGCGGCAGCGTTTGCAGAAGGCGAAGGCAGCGTGGTGGACGGATATTGGCGTTATGACGAACCCGTCACCATTTCCGTCATCTACAAGGTTCCCAGCAACAGCACGCTGGACGACATGAACGACCTGTGGATTTTCGAGTGGGCCCGCCGCACGATGAACATCAACTTTGATGTTGTCGAAAGCGTTCCCAGCTCCGGCGCCGACGCCAAGATCCCGCTGATCTTTGCTTCTGGCGATCTGCCCGACGCCATCATGCGCATGTTTGAAGACAGCGACAGAATGATCAAGTACGGCGATTACGAAGGCATGCTTCGCCCGATCAACGATCTGATCACTGAAGAGCTGACCCCGCATCTGTACAAGATTTTCACGCAGGATCGTCCTGAGGTCTGGTCCTTCCCGTGGTCCACTCCCTCCGGCAATCTGTATTATTTCCCGGCCATCCAGAACAATACGGAAAACAACATTACCTGCACCCATCAGAACATCTGGTACAACACCGAATGGTTCAAGGCTGTCGGTTATGAAGTGCCCCCGAAGACTCTGGATGAGTTCATCGACTGCCTGCGCAAGATCAAGGCTGAAGATCCCGGCAACGTCGGCGAGGCTCTGATCCCGCTGGCCTGGCATGACGGAGCTCCCAAGTACGCTCCCGGTCAGGTATTCCTGAATGCTCTGGGCATTTACTGCGGCGATGAGTACGATACCAACGGCTATGTGAAGAATGCGGACGGTTCCTATTCTTACACCTGCCCGATCTACAATGATCTGTACTTCGAGTATCTGAAGTACGTCAATACGCTCTATACCGAGGAGCTGATTGACACCAACCTCTACACCAATGATCTGACTCAGTTCAGCGCCATGTGCTCTGCGCAGCAGGTTGCCTGCTTCACCGAGAACGAAGCGTACCTGTATGTCGGCGAAGATCAGTTCAAGTGGAACCTGCTCGAGCCCATGACCTCTGAGTACAACGACGAGCAGTTCGTCATCGGCGGTTCCGGCTCTCTGGGCAGCGCGCCCACTCTGCGTCGTTCCGCTATGATGATCCTGACCTCCGATTGCCCGGATCTGCAGGCTCAGGCGGCGGCCCGCTTCATGGATACCGCTTACGGCTATGAAGGTCCCGACAACGAGAAGCGCTACATCTTCTGGTATGGCCCGCAGGCCGGCGTAGACGATACCTACGGCATGACTGAAGGCTGGTATTTCGACGAGAACAACAACCGCGTCGTTCCCGAGGTTGTCAGCGGCAAGTACGCCTCTGATGAAGCCTATCGCTTCAGCGTAACCACCAACGTCAACAACGAGTACATGGATCGCCGTACCGACGGCAGCGAATTCGATGTCGGCCAGATCTATGATATCAATACCATTCAGGGCTATGCGCACTGGCAGCAGAGACTGCACTTCGACCCCTTCCTCAACTACAGCAGCGTAACGCTCGCCTATGACGAGGAAACTGCCCTGACTCAGGCCAGCCTGAAGAGCGCCATTGAGACCTACAGCGAAGGCGAAATTGCCAAGTTCGTAACCGGCCAGCGTCCCCTGACCGAGGACGAGTGGGCTACCTATAAGAAGGAGCTCGAGGCCTACGGCATTCTGGATTATATCAAGAATGCTGAAGAAGCCTTCAACACCCTGTACAACAATGGTATCGTAGGCTGATACCCCGCATAATTCCGCGCCCCTTCCTGTATGATGGGAAGGGGCGCTTTTCGTGCGCTGTTCCCGCTGCCGGCAGGGCTGAAGCGATGGGGGAAAGGGGAATCTGTTGGCGGCGGCGTATAGTAATGATACATGGTTGCCTTTTTTGTAAAAATCGAAATAATATCACATAAATCCAGAAATTGTATCCATTTATTCTGCTTAACAGATTTGGTATGATATAGATAATGTAAAGATTAAAGCAAATTAATAGAAGGTGAAAGAATGCACGCCAAATCTGTTGTCAACGCGCCGGCTAAGCGAAAAAGGCTGAGGACGGAGATCTGGAAGAATCGGGAAATTTACCTGCTCATTCTTCCGGCGGTGGCGTGGTATATCGTAATGTGCTATTTTCCCATGGGTGGTCTGAGTCTTGCTTTTAAGAGCTATAAAGGCAAGCTGGGAATCTGGGCCAGCCCGTGGACCGGCATGAAGAATTTTACGTCGGTTTTTGCTTCGCCTACTTTTTCAAAGGCATTCTGGATGACAATCTGGATCAACGTGGTTGAAGTGGTCGTGTGTTTTCCGGCGCCGATTGTGCTGGCGCTCATGCTCAACGAGCTGAGAATGAACCGATACAAAAAGACGCTGCAGACCATCTTTACGTTTCCGAATTTCCTGTCATGGATTATTGTCAGCAGCATCATCAAGAACCTGCTGAGCGTTGACGGCGCGCTCAATGGATTTCTGGCGACACTGGGCCTGGAGCCGGTTTCCATACTGGGTGAAAAAAAGCTCTTCCGCCCGCTGATTTATATTTCAGGCATCTGGAAGAGCGCGGGCTGGAGCTCCATCATCTATCTGGCAACCATCAGCGGCATTGACCAGAGTCAGTATGAGGCGGCAGAAATTGACGGCGCCAGCCGCTGGCAGCGACTGATATTCATCACGCTGCCCAGTCTGCTGCCGACCATCTCCATTATGTTCATCCTCGAAATCGGCGGCATGATGAGCGGCCATTTCGACCGGATTTACAACCTGCAGAATGATATCGTTGCATCCGAAGCGGAAACGCTGGCGCTTTATATTTACCGAATCACCTTTGAACGAAAACCGGACTACGGATTCTCCACAGCGGTCAGTATGTTCTGTTCGGTCATCAATGCGACGCTAATGATTGCTGCCAACATGGTTTCCAAGAAGCTGGGCGGCGGCGGCCTGATTGGAGATGTGAACAATGGCCACTAAGCATGTGAAGAAGACCCATAACCAGCGGTTCACCGTCATGGACGCCATTTTGTTCCTGCTGCTCACTGTTCTGGCTTTTACCATCGTGTTTCCGTTTTATACCTCGATCATCGTTTCTATCATGACGGAGCATGATTATCTGAGAAACCCCTTTACGCTGATTCCGAGAAATCCTGATTTTTCTTCGTATGAAACGCTCATAAAGCAGGGCAACATCATCCGCGCATACAAAAACACGCTCATTCATTTGGCGCTGGGTATGCCGCTGAGCATGTTCCTGACCTGTACGCTGGCCTATGCGCTGAGCAAGAGGAGCTTTCCCGGCAAGAAGCTGCTGTTCGTATTCATCATGATTACGATGGTCTTCGGCGGAGGAACCGTTCCTGCGTTCCTGAATATCAAGGAGCTGGGCCTGATCAACAGCCGATGGTCAGTCGTGCTCAGCAACGGAATCGGCACCTTCTATGTGATTCTGGTGATGAACTACATTCAGACCCTGCCGTCGTCGCTGTTTGATTCAGCGAGAATTGACGGTGCAAACGAGTTTACCATTCTGACCCGCGTCGTGCTGCCGCTGTCCAAGCCGATTCTTGCTACGGTAAGCCTGTTCTATCTGGTAGACAAGTGGAACGAGTGGTACGGATCCATGCTGTATCTGAACAAGGCGGCTTTGTATCCGCTGCAGCTGGAGCTGAAGCAGATCATCTCCAATGCGCAGATTCTGGATGATATCGTCATGACGAATTCCATGTACCGGTCCATGCCCACGTTCTCCATGGGCATCAAGATGGCCGCGGTGGTACTGACCATGCTGCCGATCATGTGCGTGTTCCCGTTCCTGCAGAAGTACTTTGTCAAGGGCGTTACCCTTGGCTCGGTCAAGGGCTGATACTTTGAATTGTCCATTCGACGTGGTTCGAATGACAAAAATAAAAAGGAGGCTTTCCCATGAAGAAACTGAGGTCGTTCCTGGTGGTCCTGCTTGCTCTGGCGCTGCTGTGCACCAGCGCTTTTGCACTGGAAGACAAGACCCATCTGGACATTGAAGGCGCTGAGCGCGAGGCGCTCTTCGCGAAGGTCGATGCTTTTGATGAGAGCGGAAAGACCTATGACGAGAAGGTTACGATCAGCATTGCGCTGCCCAACATCAAGTCCGGCGCCGATTACAACGAAGCTGACCTGCTGACTCTGTGGTTCCGTCAGCATTTCAATTTCGATTGGGATATCGAAGCGCTGCCCTCCGATGGTATCGACGACAAGATCCGTACCATGATCAACTCCGACTCCATGCCCGACATCCTGCGCTGGGATAACTTCTACTGCAACGAGATCGTTGACTACATCGATCAGGGCTACTTCTATCAGTTCCCTGAAGACTGGCGCGAGCGCTGGCCCAAGATTGCTGCCATTCAGGACGCCACGCCCATTCCTGAGATTCTGCGCGACCGCGCGGACGGCAACACCTACTGCCTGTTCCGTCCGACCTTCTATTTCAACAATCCCTCTGAAAAGGGTACCGACCACTATGGCGTATATCTGCGCAAGGACTGGGCGGAGGCTGTCGGCTTCGAGCTGAAGGACGTCTACAAGCCCAGCGAGCTGCTGGAGTATGCCCGCCTGGTCAAGGAACAGGATCCCGGCAAGGTCGGCGAACTGCTGGTTCCGCTGTCCCTGTACACCTCCAACGCCCGCGATTCCTTCATCAACACTACCTATCCGAAGTTTGACGAGATCTACTGTGAAGACGGCGTCTACAAGTGGGGCTTTGCTGACGAGCGCACGCTGGAAGGCCTGAAGCTGTGGAAGCAGGCGTATGACGAAGGTCTGATCAGCAAGGAATTCTACACCCTGAACAGCGACGACTCCAAGAACGCCTATCAGGTTTCCGGCATCTCCGGCGGTTTCTGCAACGCGGTCAATCAGGGCTGGATTGGCGACGTATGGCAGGATATGCAGGATCAGGGCCTCGATCCCGAAGAGTGCGTCTGGGCCGCTGCGCTGGTTGGCGAAGACGGCTACTATCACGGCACTGAGAGCTCCAACTTCTGGGGCGTTGCCTACTTCTCTGCTGACATTGAACCCGCCGTATTCGAGCGCTACATGGATATCGTGGAGTTCAGCATCAACCGCGATGTACAGCTGTTCATGAACGTCGGTTTTGAAGGCGTTGACTGGCAGTATGCCGAGGACGGCAGCGTTGAGAAGATCAACGGCGCTGAGTGGGTTACCAGCTGGCCGCTGTATCACCTGATGTCCATCTGCGGCGATGACTTCGTTGCTGATAGCAATAACGTCGCCGAATACTCCTTCCTGGACGCCAAGTACTGCAAGAAGATCTATCAGGTCAAGGATCAGCTGGTCAACGAGGAGAGCATCTATCCCATTGACCGCGCCACCTATGGCTTCAGCAGCGATGTTCAGAACATGATGACCGAGATCAACTACAAGTCCATTCTGGCCAATCTGGTCGTTGCTGAAGGCGATCTGGAAGAGAACTGGAAGAATGTGATTGCCGAGTACGCCTACATCGTTGATCCTGCCGTTGCGGAGCTCAACGAGCTGTTCGGCGCTAAGTAAGTCTGAGCGACCGAATGATCGGCTGGTTTAACTGAAGATAACTGAAACCGTGAGCTTGGTTCCCCTTCAGCGGGAACTGAGCTCACGGGTTTATTGTATAGCCGTCTCAGCTACAGATTACTGCTTTGAACGATTCGGTTTATACAGGTTTATCCGCGTCAGAGGTTCATGGATTAAGCTAAAAAACAGGATACTTTCATCTGGAGATGGAAGCGTCCTGTGTCGCTAAGTTTATGAAATTAATCGTAAGTATTTATACACTGTCGGCCTAGCAGAATAGTAGACGGACTTCTTCATGGTGATTTCTCCTTTTCTGAATAGTCGGTGCGGCGGTCGGGATGATTGATATCGCGGCTGCGGATGTTCGAGGTAAAGGTGTACTTTCCGCGCGTCTGAAGCTCGACAATGTAGCGCCGGACGTGCATTTCCTTCACCTCTTCCACATGCTTCACGCCCTCCGATTCCTCGAGCCACAGCGCAAAGAGTCGGTTGGCCTGCTCATAGGAAAGCATAGTCTTCGGGCGAAGCTGGCGGCTCATGCAGTAGTCCATGAACAGCGGGATCATCTTTTTCATTTCCAACTGAAAAACTCCTTTCATTTACACATTTCCGCACCCAATAAATGAAGAAGTTTATAGGCTTCATCGATGAAAATTCATAGGTTTTGCACATGCAAAGATTGGGATATGAACTCGAGATATCTACTGAAATCTCAGTTATTCTCTCCCATACTCTCTTATTCCCCCGCCGCCTTCTCTGCAATCAGCGAAATAAACTCCCCATTTGTCGGCTTATCCCGCTCGTTGAATAGATTGACGCCGAGGAGCTGGTTGGTCGTGTCGAGTCGCCCGCGGTTCCAGGCAACTTCGATGGCGTGGCGCATGGCGCGTTCAACTTTACTGGAGCTAGTTCCGTAGCGCTTGGCGATGCCGGGATAGAGCTCCTTCGTGATGCGGTTGATGATGTCTCTGTCCTCGATGACCATACGCACCGCTTCGCGGAGATACTGATAGCCCTTGATATGCGCCGGTATGCCGATCGTCAGGAAGAGATTGGCGACGCGCTCGTCCGGCGACCATCTTGAATAGGCGGATGCGGGCTGCTCGGGGACAGCGGGCCGCAACGGCGCTGCCGAACCTGATACAGCCATGATCTGCTCGTAGATTTCACCGGGTTCTGCCGGCTTTACGATGTAGTAGCTGGCGCCCAACTCCATTGCCCGGGCGATGACGTCGTCGCTGCGAAGGGCGGTCAGCATGATGACTTTGGGACGCACCGGACGCTGAGCAAGCTCTCTGAGAACGCCCAGCCCGTCCAGCCTGGGCATGATAATGTCCAGCAGCAGGACGTCGGGTTTTTCGTGCTCGATCAGTTCAAGCACTTCCAGACCGTCCGAGGCGGGGCAGGTCAGGATTATACCGTCCTGAGCGGATAGATAGTCGCGCATGGTGTCGCGTAGGGTCAGATTGTCGTCGGCCAGCATGAGTCTGATATGTTCCATGGATACATCCTCCGTTCGATCATAGATGAAATGATGAGTACACGGCGCGGTTTTCGCCGTAATCGATTGGGTTCATTGATATATATGTGGATGTATCGGGGAATATGTCAGAATTTGCCCAAAAGGAATGAATATGTGCATGGAAAGATAATCTTGCGACCTGTAACCGCGAGATGCGTTCTTAGCTGTAAAACACGCCGGGACCAGCAATACCAACGGCGTGACCGAGATGTGCCGCACAGCAGGTGCAGTACAGCGGAGGATAGGCTGTACATATCAGATAAATAAGATGCCGCCCCCGTGCACAAAGCAAGGGACGGCAAATCGATTATTAAGCCTCTACCCAGTTCATTGCCCGCTTGACCGCGCGTTTCCAGTCGCGGTAGAGGGCGGCTCGCTGTTCTCCGTCCATCGTCGGAGTAAATTCGGTCTGTCCGCCGTCAAGGGCGCGCAGCGCTTCGTCATCCCATAGGCCGACGGCGCGTCCGGCCAGCATTGCGGCGCCCAAAGCGGTGGTCTCAACCATGTTCGGGCGGCTCAGGCGGGTGTTCAGGATGTCCGCCTGGAACTGCATGAGGAAGTTGTTCTGACTGGCGCCGCCGTCCGCACGCAGCAGGGAGGGCGTCAGACCGCTGTCCAGCGCCATGGCGTCCAGCACGTCGCGCGTCTGATAGGCGATGGATTCAAGGCCTGCGCGGACGATGTGCTTTCGTCCGGTGCCGCGCGTGAGGCCGATGATCAGGCCGCGGCCGTACATGTCCCAGTAGGGCGCGCCCAGTCCCGTGAAAGCAGGAACGAGATACACGTTTCCGTTGTCCGGAATGGAAAGCGCAATCTCTTCCGATTCGGCGGCCGAAGCAATCAGGCCCATTTCATCGCGCAGCCACTTGATGATTGCGCCGGCCATGAATACGCTGCCTTCGAGCGCGTAGGTCATCTTGCCGTCGATGCGCCAGGCGGGCGTGGTGATCAGGTTGTTCTTGGAGACGACCGGTTTTGCGCCGGTGTTCATCAGCAGGAAGCAGCCGGTTCCGTAGGTGTTCTTGGCCATGCCGGACTCGAAGCAGCCCTGTCCGAACAGCGCGGCGTGCTGGTCGCCAGCGAGCGCGGCGATCGGGATTTCACGGCCGAGAATTTCCTTTTTCATCATGCCGATGACCTTGGAGGTATCGACGACGGTGGGCAGCAGCTGCGGCGGGATATCCATCATCCGCAGCAGGCGGACGTCCCACTGCTGGGTGTGAATGTTGTAGAGCATGGTGCGGCTGGCGTTGGTGACGTCGGTGACGTGCGCCTTGCCGCCGGTCAGCTGCCATGCGAGATAGGAATCCACCGTACCGAAGCACAGCTCGCCGCGGATGGCGCGGTCGCGTGCGCCGGGGATGTCATTGAGCAGCCACTGAAGCTTGGTGCCGGAGAAATAGGCGTCCGGAATCAGGCCGGTGATGTCGCGGATGATGCTGCCGAGGCCGTCCTTGACCAGCCGGTCGACCAGATGCGCGGTTCTCCTGCACTGCCAGACGATGGCATTGGCGAGCGGTTCGCCGGTCTTTCTGTCCCAGAGCAGGGTGGTTTCGCGCTGATTCGCAATGCCGACGGCTTCGATGTCGTTCACGTCGATGCCGGACTGTTCGACCGCTTCCTTCAGCGCCTCCAGCTGACTGTTCAGGATGTCTTCCGGACGATGCTCAACCCAGCCCGGCTGAGGATAAAGCTGTTCGAATTCGCGGCTGGCAGCGGCGACTTTTTCGCCCTTTTCATTAAAGATAACCGCTCTGGAGCTGGTCGTGCCCTGATCAAGTGCGATGACGTAACGCATGCTTCTTCCTCCTTGTTATAGCAAAAGGACGGAACCGTGAGGATCCGCCCTTCTGTGTTACTTGATGGTGATTCCGTAAATCTTGGCGCCGCGGGTGCCGACGACCATCATGTCATTATAAATCGCGGGGGAGCCTTCAACATTGCTGCCCAGATCGATATTGTCGAGTTTTTCGCCGGTCAGCGCGTCGATCATCTTCAGATCTCCGTTGGAGTTGTTCTGGAAGAGATAGGCGCGGCCGTTCTCGTCGAAAGTGAGGGTGGGGGAGGACCAGGCGAAGCCGCCGGTGGAAATAGTCCACACGATGGCGCCGGTCTTCTTGTCCAGTGCGTACAGGCCGTTGTAGCGTTCTCCCTCGGCGTCGCGCGCACGAGCAATGGTGAAGAAGATCAGATGATCCACAGAACCGGTGCCCAGCGCGGGCGTCGCAAACGATCCGCCGGTATCGGAGGATTCATCGGCCTTGACAGCCAGATTCCATACTTCCTTGCCGGTCATGGCGTTCAGACAGCGCATGTAAACCGTGCCGCGGCCCTTGTCGTTTGCGGTCAGATCCAGCTCGCTGCCGGTGTACAGGTAAACGTTTCCGTCTTCCCGCTCTTCAAGAACCAGCGAGGCGTCCGTGTCGTCGCCTGCGTCAAACGCCCACACAGGCGTCATGGTGTTCAGGTCCAGACAGGTGATCAGGCCGGAATTGTCCGCGAAGAACGCATAATGGTTGTATACGGCAACCGAGTTTTCCATGCCCGGGCGGGTGGTGACTTCGGATTCGTACCAGTAGCGGTCGATCACCGGATCGATGGACAGCGTGCCGGCTGCCGCGTCGTAAGCGGTGTTCAGGCGGATGGTATACAGCAGACCGTTTTCGCCGGACCAGATGACCGTGTCGGACGCGGCGTCAACGATCGGCGCACAGTCGGAAGCGAACCAGCCGCGGGTGGCGAACTTGTCGTGTCCGTTGATGAACAGCAGCTCGCTCTGATCGATCAGGCTGAAGATGCGCATACCGATCCTGACCGACTCGCCGTCTACCGTATCGATGCCCTGGCCGACGTAAAGCAGCGGATAGCCGCGGGGATCGATCGTTACGCTGCCCTTGATGGGCGCGCCGATTCTGATCGGTTCGCGGGTGCGCTCGCCGTCTTCCAGATCGAAGAAATAGATCTTGCCGTCCAGTGTGGCGTAGATGACTTCAACCAGGCCGTCCTTGTCTTTCTTCGCCTCGTTGATGTTCATGTTGCGCAGGGTTTCGGCGTCCCAGCGGACGATTGCGGGTTGGCCGGTCCAGCCTACGCCGGTCCACTCGTCGATGCCGCCGATCTTGAAGGAATACTTGATCGCCATGCTGCCTGCTTCGGCAGGAATGACGCCCCAGGAACCGGTGGATCGGAAGTTGTTGCCGCGGAAGGTGGTAACGCCGTCGAGCTTGGAATAATTCGCGCCGTCGGCGATGGCGATGGGATGCTCGCGGGTGTAGGAATCAACCTGCTCGCCGTTGGCGTAGATCTTGTAGTTCACTTCGATGCCGTCACGGCCGGGCAGTACGTCCTCGGAGAGGGAGGCGACGTCGATTTCCTGCTGTCCGAGCGGAGTGGGCTCGGGCGTGGGTTCGGGCGTCGCGGTCGGCTCAGCCGTGGGAACGGGCGTCTCAGTGGGAACGGCCGTCGGCTCGGCGGTCGGCGTGGGGGAGGGAGTGGCGGTGGCCCGCAGATTGATGTCGGGCATGGAGCTCGGGTCGCTGATCAGCATGGCGGCGATCAGACCCAGCAGAATAACCACGACGATGATATACAGCGTGCTCCAGATGCGCTTGGCCCGCCTGCGCTGGGCCGCCTTCTTGGATTTCTTAGCCATGATGCGTCATTGCTCCTTTGCCGCAGGTCAGTTGGGCATATTGTCGCCCTGATCGGCGGGCTCGGGGAAGATGGTGTTGACGAACGGAATGCTGGAGCCGACCTTTTCGCGGACCCAGTCGAGGCTGATGTGGCCGCCCTTTTCGGCAACCTGCAGGCCGAGCACAACGATCAGCAGCAGGAGAACGAGCGCGATCAGGCCCTTGAAGAAGCCCAGAACGCGATGGCCGAAGGTGACTTCCTCTTCGTCGTCCTCAT
>JAFQQU010000076.1 GCA_017410445.1 Clostridia bacterium
TGGAAGCCATGGAGCAGCTGTTCCCGGGCGAAAAGACGCTTCCGGACTTTCTGACCATGATGGAAGACGCGATTGAGCGCTCCCGGAACGGCCTGAGGGACACTGAGAACATCGCTGCCCTCGGTCAGGGCTGGGTCGGCGACGAGGCGCTGGTCATCGCCCTGTACTGCAGCCTGAAGTATCAGAATGATTTTTCGAAGGCGGTCATCGCCGCGGTCAACCACAGCGGAGACAGCGATTCGACCGGCGCGATTGCCGGAAACATCGTCGGCGCGCTGCTGGGCAAGAAGGCGATTGAGCCTAAGTGGCTGGCCAGCCTTGAGATGAAGGGAGTTATTGAGGAAGTTGCGGCGGACCTTGTTGAAACCGCATGGATGCGCAAGGTCGGCAGCCGCCCGGACGCAGATCACCGGCGCAAATACATCGATCACCGCTGGAAGTAAGTTCATACAGGAAAGCTCATCCCGGAGAGCACGGGGCGAGCTTTCCTTTTGTATGACGCGGTTGACGGAGCGCGGCGGGCGGATGGTTCGCGGGATTCCTGATCGGCGAATGGGCGGGCGACCGGCTGACGGCATCCTGAAGAAGAGGAAAAATGAGAAATGAGCGGATTGCGCAGGGAAAAGAGCTGCGCGGTCCGCTCATTTTGGTGGATTACCCTTCTCAGCGGGTCAGGTTATCCGCGTAGTCCGAAAGACTTTCAAAGGAATTGATGCTTTCGGACCGGGTTCTGATCTGCTCGCGGACGTATTCGGGCAGCCGGCTGAAGAAGGCGCGCGCTTCGGCGTCTTGCTCAAGCAGCCGGTCCAGGGATGCATATTTATCGCTCACTTTTCTCACCTCCGGACTGAGTTTTCCCGGAATGGCGCAGTTTATCCCCGAATGTGGAGGAAACATGGCATAGAAGCCTATTTTCCGGAAATGATATCAAGTGTCAGATTCTGTTCACATAGATGGCGCAATGTGCGCATATGATATGAATAAGAATTTGATAAAAATGGTTGCATGCCGCGGGATTTTGCGGTATAGTGAAGATACGGCATGCTGCCTGTTAAACGGAGGAAGATCATGGGCGGCAGGCTGAGGTTTATCGGAGAATTGCTCAGGGAAGTCGGCGGAAGGACCTTTGGCATGGGCGGATTCCGGCTGGACGAACAGGGCGATCTGGTGGAAATATATACAGACGACGATGAGGATTGGCCGGAGGAGAGATACTGTGGAGATGAATCGCAAGACGGTGAAGATATGGGCTGGTCTGATTGCATTTGGAGTAATTCTGAATGTAGTCGTTCACAACGTGGATGAGGTCGGCCGCTGGATGACGGCGATGTTCGGTATTCTGACGCCGATTCTGCTGGGCTTCAGCATAGCGTTTCTGCTGAACATTCCGGTGTCCATGCTGGAAAAATACATATTTAAAAAACGCAGGGGCCGGATTTCTGCTGTGCTTCACAAAATCAGGCGGCCGCTCAGCATCACCATATCTCTGGTGACGGTGATCGCCGCTTTGGTAGGCGTCGTTGCAATCGTTGCGCCGCAGCTGACGCGCGCGCTGACCGGCGCAATCGGGCAGCTGAGGACGGTCGTCGACGGGCTCAGGGTCTATCTGACCGAATACGAGGATGAAGCGCCCGAGCTGGTCCGGTGGCTGAACTCGCTGAATATCGACTGGGAAGGAATCAAGAACTGGACCACGAATTTTCTGAAAAACGGCATCGGCTCCGCGGCGTCCATCGTAACCAGTGCGGCGACCTCGGTCTTCGGCACGGCGACCAATCTGGTGCTGGCGCTGATTCTTGCAATCAACGTGCTGTGCGCAAAGGAGACGCTCTCTCGTCAGTCCAAGGCGATGGTCCGCGCCTATGTGAAGAAGGAACGGGCCGAAAAGACCATCGAAATCGGTCAGATGGCGCACCGGGTATTCACGGCTTTTGTCAGCAGTCAGGTGACCGAAGCTTTGATTCTGGCTACGCTGTGCTATCTGGGCATGCTGATCTTCCGCTTCCCGTATGCGTTCCTGGTTTCCGTCGTTGTGGGCATCACTGCGCTGGTTCCGATCTTCGGCGCATGGGCTGCGACGGCGGTCGGCGCAATTCTGATTCTGACGGTCGAGCCGGTGCAGGCGCTCTGGTTTGTGGTATTCTTTGTCATTCTGCAGCAGATTGAAGGCAATCTGATTTATCCCCGTGTGGTCGGCACGCAGGTCGGACTGCCTGCAATGTGGGTACTGATCGCCATCACGATCGGCGGCGGCACGCTGGGCATCACCGGTATGCTTCTGGGCGTTCCGACATTTGCCGTGCTGTATGCGCTGACGAAGAAGTCGCTGGGCGAGCGGCTGGATGAAAAGGAAGCGGCCGGGGAAATCGATGAGCCCGGAACAGAAGCCGCTGCGAAAGTCAATGACACTGTGCGGGAAACGGCTGCAGAAACCGGCGAAAGCAAGGCGGCAGCGGCCGTGAAGCCCATCGGACAGAATAAGCCGGCTGTCAGGCGGACCGGCAATAATGTAAAGAGGAAACGGTAAAGGGTATAGGATAAAGTGAATTCTGAGGAAATGAACAGGCGGGAGGAAAGAGCCCGCAGAATCTGCCGCGGCATGGCTTTCGGATATGCCGCAGCGGGAGCAGGACTGGCCGTTTTTTATGCGGTCAGGGGAAATTGGTATCTGGCGGCGCAGTCGGTTGGCACGATTCTCGTGCTCGCGATGATGTATTGGGCGATGCGGCTGCTTCATATCAAACCGGTCTGGCAGCTGTGCTCTGTGATTGTCGGGTTTACGTTTGCGGCGTATACGCTGGGCGTTGCGTGCGCGTTTTACAAGATCCTGCCGGGATACGACAAGCTGCTTCACATGCTGAGCGGAACGCTTTCGATGATGCTGGCGCTGCCGCTGTTCTACGCGGTGAAGGCCGGTCACCGGATAGAAAAAAGCGACTGCGCGCTGGCGGCGGCGTTCTGCGTCGCCGCGTCGGTTGCCGCAGCCGGAATCTGGGAAATTGCCGAGTATGCGCTGAGCATTATAGCCGGGATTGATCCGCAGTGCGTGGCGGCGACCGGCGTGGCCGATACGATGAAGGATATGATCGTATGCACCATCGGCGCGCTGGCGGGAGTTCCGCCGCTGATCAGGTTTTACAGGACGGGCCGGGGCGGATTCCTGTACGGGCCGGCTCAGGCGTTTATTGAGATCAATCTGCCGGCTGAATGCGCGGCGGAGAATCACCAAGGAGACGGAGAAGAAAGAGAGTTGAGCGCGCGATGAACAAGTTTAAGCTGAACCGTCTGCTGAACAGGCTGTCGGTATCAAACCTCATGACCATTGTTGTAATGGGTATGGGCGGATTGTACGTGCTTGATATGCTGCTGCCCCGCGTCAATCTATACGGCATGCTGTCGCTGACCCGTTCCGGGCTTCTGCGCGGGGAAATCTGGCGGCTGTTCACCTTTATCTTTCTGCCGCCGCAGACGTCCATCGTCTGGATACTGTTCTCACTGTATCTCTATTGGCTGATCGGCAGCGCGCTGGAGAATCAGTGGGGCAGCGCGAGATTCACTCTGTTTTATCTGATCGGCGTCATCGGAAACATTCTGAGCGCGCTCATTACCGGATATGCGGACAATTCGTATCTGAATATGTCGCTGTATTTCGCCTTTGCTGCGGTGAATCCGAATTTCCAGCTGATGATTTTCTTCCTCTTTCCGGTGAAAATCAAGTATCTGGCCATTCTGAACGCGATTATGTATCTGATTTCCTTCATCTTCGGCAGCTGGAGCATGCGGGTGATGATTCTGCTCTCGCTGGCAAACGTCATTCTCTTCCTCGGCGGGGACATCATGAACACCTTCCGCAGCGAGATGCGCTACTTCAGGACCAGGCGGAACTTCAGAAGGGCCATGCGGGGGAAATAGGCTGCGGAAAAGTTTATCTTGCCTGAGCGGAAGGTCTGTGGTAGAATAACTGTTGATACATACAACGGAGGGAGATCAATATTATGTACGTATACAAGACCAAGGGCACCTGCTCCCGAGCGATCGAGATCGAGGTCGAGGGCGATATCATCAAGACGGTCAACTTCATCGGCGGCTGCGCCGGCAATACGCAGGGCGTCGCCCGTCTGGCCGAGGGCATGAAGGTAGACGAAGCCATCGCCCGCCTGAAGGGCATTCAGTGCCGCGGCGGCACGAGCTGCCCCGATCAGCTGGCCATCGCTCTGATGGAGATCAAGGCGCAGGCCTGAAAATGAATAAAGCGAAGCGGAGAAATGCATCTCCGCTTTGTTTTTTTGTCCGGGGAAATCCGGCTGCGGAGAGGGTATACCCCGGAAAAACAAAGTTTTGACGCATTCCGGCTCATAAGTTCAACAAAAATGACCGGAAATAAACGAAAAAACGCACATGTGAACTGTTAAATTTCTTTATGAGAGTAGGCATTATATCGTAAATGTGTTAAAATGATCGAAGGAGAATGTGTTCTTCATAATGTACAGTCATCTTTACGGATGATTGACCATTTATAAGGAGGGAAACACCTATGCCCGCGTATAATCAGAGTATGTATCTGGAGCTGGATAAGGTAATTGAGACCAACAAGGGCCAGAAGGGCGCTGTCATGATGACCCTGCAGTCGGCTCAGGATATCTTCGGCCATGTTCCGAAGGATGTTCAGATCCGCATCGCCGAAGGTCTGGGCGTTCCGCTGAGCGAAGTTTACGGCGTCGCCACCTTCTATTCCCAGTTCGCGCTGGATCCGCGCGGCCAGTACATCATCGGCGTTTGCCTGGGTACCGCTTGCTACGTAAAGGGCAGCAAGGATGTTCTGGACAAGGTTGTCGAGACGCTGGCCACCCCCGTCGGCAAGACTTCGCCGGACGGACTGTTCACCATCAAGGATACCCGCTGCCTGGGCGCCTGCGGTCTGGCTCCGGTTATGATGATCAACGACGACGTATACGGCCGTCTGGTACCGGCGGACATCCCCGGCATCCTGAACAAGTATCGCGCGTAATCCATGCTGGATCTGTCGCTGCATATTCTTGATCTCTGCCGGAACGCAGCGGAAGCCGGCGCGGAGAAAATCCGGCTCACGATTGTCCGAAAGGACGGCCTGATCCGGATTACTCTGACGGACGACGGCTGCGGCATGGACGAGGTCGCGCTGAACAGGTGCCTTGATCCCTTCTATACCACCCGGAAAACCCGGCGAATCGGCTTGGGGCTGCCGCTGATGAAGGCGTGCGCACAGAGCTGCGGGGGAGACATGAGGGTGGAATCGGCCCGGGGACGGGGGACGCGCGTGGAGATTCATATGAATTATGCGCATGTCGACTGCCCGCCGATGGGGGATCTGACCGGCACGGTGCAGGCAATAGCGGCGATGGAACGCCCAACGCTTCTTTTCCGGTATGAGGGTCCGCATGGAGGCGCGGAGCTGAATATGGAGGAGATCAGAGAGGCGCTGGGAGAGGTTCCCGTATCGAGCCCGGCGGTGTTCGGGTGGATCGGGGATTGGCTGAATGAAGGTTTTTGTCGGGCAGACGGCGCTGAGGCGCTGAATGCCGGAGAGATTTATTTCGGAGGTGCATACACCATGAAATCTGTTGCGGAACTGGAAGCGATCCGCCTGGCGACTCTGGAGCAGGTCAATCTGCGCCGTGAGCATGAAGGCGCTACCCACGTCGTTATCGGCATGGGCACCTGCGGCATCGCTGCGGGCGCGAAGGGCGTTCTGAAGGCGTTTATGGCCGAAGCCAATGCGCGCGGCCTGCTGGAGATGACTGTGGCGCAGACCGGCTGCATGGGCAACTGCGATTTGGAGCCCATGGTCGAGGTCAGCTGCCCCGGCATGGAGAAGGTTCTCTACACGAAGGTTACGCCCGAAATGGTAGGCCGTATTGTTGCTGAGCATGTCGTCGGCCGCAAGCCTGTCGAGTTTTAAGTGCAATTTGAATACGCCTGTATAATTGAGGAGGTACGACCGTTATGGAGCTTTTCCGTTCCCATGTTCTGATTTGCGGCGGCACGGGCTGTACGTCGTCCGGATCGACCGAGCTGCTCAAGCGTTTTGAAGAGCTGCTGGCAGAGAATGGTCTTGAAAAGGAAGTAAAACTGGTTCATACCGGCTGCTTCGGCCTGTGCGAAGCCGGCCCGGTTGTTATTGTGTATCCCGAAGGCGCGTTCTACAGCCGCATCAAGGCTGAGGACGTTGAGACCATCGTTAAGGAGCACCTGATCAAGGGCCGTATTGTTACGAGCCTGCTGCACAAGGACTCCGTGGATTCCACCGGCGCCATCCGCGCTCTGGATGAGATCGATTTCTACAAGAAGCAGAACCGTGTTGCCCTGCGCAACTGCGGCGTTATCGATCCCGAAAACATCAACGAGTACATCGCCTTCGACGGCTACAAGGCCCTGGCCAAGTGCCTGACCGAGCTGAGCCGCGAAGAGGTTATCGATATCGTTAAGGCGTCCGGCCTGCGCGGCCGCGGCGGCGCCGGCTTCTCCACCGGCATGAAGTGGCAGTTCGCCTACAACTCCGTAAACGATCAGAAGTACGTCTGCTGCAACGCTGACGAGGGCGACCCCGGCGCGTTCATGGACCGTTCCGTTCTGGAAGGCGACCCGCACGTAGTGCTCGAGGCCATGGCCATCGCCGGCTATGCCATCGGCGCCGATCAGGGCTATATCTACGTCCGTGCCGAGTACCCGATCGCCGTTAAGCGCCTGCAGATCGCCATCAAGCAGGCTCGTGAAGCGGGCGTTCTGGGCAAGGACATCTTCGGCACCGGCTTCAACTTCGACATCGGCCTGCGCCTGGGCGCCGGCGCGTTCGTCTGCGGCGAAGAAACCGCTCTGCTGGCTTCCATCGAGGGTCAGCGCGGCGAGCCGCGTCCGCGTCCTCCGTTCCCGGCGGTCAAGGGCCTGTTCGGCAAGCCCACCCTGCTCAACAACGTTGAGACCTATGCCAACATCCCGCAGATCATCCTGAAGGGCGCCGACTGGTTCGCCAACATGGGTACCGAGCGTTCCAAGGGCACCAAGGTCTTCGCGCTGGGCGGCAAGATCAACAACACCGGCCTGGTTGAAGTTCCCATGGGCACCACCCTGCGCGAGATCATCTACGAGATCGGCGGCGGCATCCCGAAGAACAAGGCTTTCAAGGCCGTTCAGACCGGCGGTCCCTCCGGCGGCTGCCTGCCGGCAAGCATGCTGGATACCCCCGTTGACTATGACAACCTGGTCGCTGCCGGCTCCATGATGGGCTCCGGCGGTATGATCGTCATGGACGAAGACAACTGCATGGTTGACATCGCCCGCTTCTTCCTCGACTTCACCGTCGACGAGTCCTGCGGCAAGTGCACGCCCTGCCGTATCGGTACCCGCCGCATGCTGGAGATCCTTGACCGCATCGTAGAGGGCAAGGGCGAGGACGGCGATATCGAGAAGCTCGAATCGCTGGCTGCCAGCATCAAGGCCTCCGCGCTGTGCGCTCTGGGCCAGACTGCTCCCAACCCCGTTCTGTCCACCCTCAAGCACTTCCGTCATGAGTATGAGGCCCACATTTACGAGAAGCGCTGCCCGGCCGGCGTCTGCCAGAAGCTGCTCAGCTACGTAATTGATCCGGCCAAGTGCCGTGGCTGTACGATGTGTGCGAAGGTCTGCCCGGCCGGCGCGATCACCGGCTCGGTCAAGCAGCCCCATGTCATCAACACCGAGAAGTGCCTCAAGTGCGGCGCTTGCATGGATAAGTGTAAGTTCGGCGCGATCTCTAAGAAGTGAGGAGGAAACCGTCCATGAATATGATTACGCTCACGATTGACGGCGTTGAGGTAACGGTCCCGGCCGGTTCGACGGTTCTGGAAGCCGCCCGCGCCGCTGGTATTCGCATCCCCACCCTGTGCTACATGAAGGATATCAACGAAATCGGCGCTTGCCGTCTGTGCGTTGTCGATACCGGCGCGCGCGCCTGGCAGGCCGCCTGCGTGGCTCCCGCTGCCGAGGGCATGAAGGTTAAGACCAACACCCCCGCTCTGCGCGCTGCCCGCAAGACCAACCTGGAGCTGCTGCTCTCCAACCACGACAAGAAGTGCCTGTCCTGCGTTCGCTCCACCAACTGCGAACTGCAGAAGCTGTGCCGCGAGTACGGCGTGGACGATGAGAATCGTTATGCCGGCGCGACCACTTCCCATCCGGAAGACTTCGGCTCTGCCGCCATCGTCCGCGACAACAGCAAGTGCGTTCTGTGCCGCCGCTGCGTAGCGGTCTGCAGCAAGATCCAGAATGTCGGCGTTATCGGCGCGATCAACCGCGGCTTCAATACGTCGATCGCTTCCCCGTGGAACATGTCCCTGGGCGAGACTGCCTGCATCAACTGCGGCCAGTGCATCGCCGTTTGCCCGACCGGCGCTCTGACCGAGCGTGACGATACCGCCAAGGTATTCGAGGCCATTGCCGATCCGACCAAGCATGTTGTCGTTCAGCCCGCTCCCGCGGTCCGCGCCGCGCTGGGCGAAGAGTTCGGCCTGCCCATGGGCACCAGCGTTACCGGCAAGATGGCCGCTGCGCTCCGCCGCCTGGGCTTCGATAAGGTATTCGATACCGATTTCGCCGCCGACCTGACCATCATGGAAGAAGGCTACGAGCTGATCGGCCGTATCAAGAACGGCGGCACTCTGCCGATGATCACCTCCTGCTCTCCCGGCTGGATCAAGTTCTGCGAGCACAACTATCCGGAGTTCCTGGACAACCTGAGCTCCTGCAAGTCTCCCCATGAGATGATGGGCGCCATTGTCAAGTCCTACTACGCCGAGAAGGCCGGCATTGATCCGAAGGACATCTTCGTGGTCTCCGTCATGCCCTGCACGGCGAAGAAGTTCGAGCGCATGCGTCCCGAGATGAACAACGAAGTTGACGTCGTCATCACCACCCGCGAGCTGGCCCGCATGATCAAGAATTCCGGCATCGATTTCACCGAGCTGCCTGATGAGGACTTCGACGAGATGCTGGGCGATTCCACCGGCGCGGGCGTCATCTTTGGCGCGACCGGCGGCGTTATGGAAGCTGCTCTGCGTACTGCCTACGAAGTCGTTACCGGCAAGACTCTGGAAAAGGTTGAGTTCGAAGCGGTTCGCGGCCTGGAAGGCATCAAGGAAGCTACCATCGATCTGGAAGGCACTCCGATCTCCGTTGCCGTTGCCCATTCTACCGGCGCTGCGAGCAAGCTGCTGGATATGGTCAAGGCCGGCGAGAAGAACTACACCTTCATCGAGGTTATGGGCTGCCCCGGCGGCTGCGTAAACGGCGGCGGCCAGCCGATCGTCTCCCCCGAGGAGCGCGTCAAGAAGGATCCCAAGGTCCTGCGCGCCAAGGCCCTCTACAGCGAGGATGAGGCGAAGACTATCCGCAAGTCCCATGAGAATCCGTCCATCCAGAAGCTCTATGCCGAGTTCCTGGGCGAGCCGAATTCCCATAAGGCCCACGAGCTGCTGCACACCCATTACACCGCTCGTCCGAAGTACTAAGCTGATAGTACCAGCGGATATGAGCTGGCGCATATGAAATCCGGCCCTGACGACAAAGATCGGTCGTCAGGGCCGGTGTTTGTATACCGGTCTGTCTTTCAGCGGTCACGGTAAATGGAATAAGCATTATGCAATGCGCCCGGCGAACCATAAATCGAAGTTCGCCGGGCTGCGTTTATGTATGCCGCGGCTGAATAATTCCGTGAGGAGATAGCGGTGAAAAAGCGGGCATACTATACAGTCGATGCCGTGAATCAGCGTTGGTTTCTGTAAAAGTGAAAAACTGTGTCATCATTGCGGATATTGAGTGATAGTTATCAAAATGTACTGTTCAAATCAATACAGATGTGCTATGATTGCGGTATTATTCCAAGACCGGGAGGAAATGGTATGAAGAAGAGAAGAAGGCGCGGCACGTGGAAAATTGTGCTGCTGCTCATTGTGCTGGCGCTGATTGGCCTGATGGTCATCCCGTCGAACGACAGCGCGATGTATAACGAGGCGCAGGTCATCCGCGGCGACATCAGCACGACCTACAGTTTCGCCGGGAGCCTGACGGCGCCCCGCAGCCAGACCGTTGCGGCGACGGCGAACGCTAAGGTCAAAAATGTGTATGTGGAAGCGAATCAGCAGGTTTCCGAAGGCGATAAGCTGATCGCGCTGTCCACCGGCGAGGTCATCCGTGCGGAGATTGACGGCGAAGTGGTCAGCCTGAACGCGGAGAAGGACGACGCGGTTTCGATGGGCGATCTGCTGGCCGTTGTGATGGACCTTGAAAACATGGAAGCGGAGATTTACATCGACGAATACGACGTCGGCTCGGTCGAGGTCGGCCGAGAGGTCAGCGTAACGGTCAACGCGATTGAGGAAACCTGCGCGGGCGTCATCAAGCGGTTCGACAAGGCCGCGTCTTCCATGGGCACGATGGCAGCATATAAGGCGGCGGTTTCGATGGACGTTCCGGACAAGGCGCTGCCCGGCATGCAGGTCGAGGTCAAGATGCTCAACCAGTCGGCGGAGGACACGCTGCTGCTGAAGGTAGCCGCGCTTCAGTTCGACGAGGAGAATCAGGTATACGTTCTGACGAAAAACGAAGAGGGCGAGTACATTCCGACCTATATCGAAACCGGCATCAACGACGGAACGACCATTCAGGTGCTTTCCGGGCTGGAGGAAGGACAGACGGTATATTATTCCGCCGGCTTCGATATGATGGCGCTGATGCAGGCCATGAGGGAAAGCCGATGAGGATACGCAACCGGTATTTTTGCATGCAGGACATCGTCAAGTCGTATCAGATGGGCGACGAGGTGCAGGACGTCCTGAAGCATGTCAATCTGGAACTGGAGGAGGGCGAGTTTCTCTCCATTCTGGGTCCGTCGGGCAGCGGCAAATCCACGATGATGAACATCATCGGCTGCCTCGATACGCCGACCAGCGGAACGTACATCCTCCGGGGACGGAACATCGGAGAGCAGAGCCAGCATCAGCTGGCGCAGATCCGGTGTCATGAAATCGGATTCATCTTCCAGTCGTTTCAGCTGCTGCCGAGGATGAATGCGCTGAAAAACGTAGAGCTTCCGCTGATCTATGCGGGCGTTTCAGGCCGGGAGCGCGAGCGGCGCGCCATGGAGATGCTGGAACGGGTCGGACTGACCGACAGGATGTATCACTTTCCGAACCAGCTTTCCGGCGGACAGCAGCAGCGCGTCGCCATAGCGCGGGCGCTGGCGACCAATCCGACCATCCTGCTGGCTGATGAACCGACCGGCGCGCTCGATCAGGCGACCGGCAAGCAGGTGATGGCGCTGTTCACTGCGTCCACAAAAGCGGTAGAGGTAACAGTGGAACCGGAAACCTGCTGTACGTCCACGTTCAGAGTCAGAGCAGAAGCGCCGGACAGGCCAACGAACTGATCAGTGAAAGCGGGGTCGGCACACTTGGAGCCCATACCGGCGGTCTGGGTAGAGCAGTCGGCCCA
>JAFQQU010000077.1 GCA_017410445.1 Clostridia bacterium
CTCAAGCCCGGTTCTTTTGGCCTCTACCTATACCTGTGCGGCAACATGAATGGCTTCAATCTGGCGCTCAGTTCTGTTGCCGTGCAGCGTGCGCTTGGCTATTCTGACAGTACCTACCGACGCGCAAAAAAGGAACTCATTGAAAAGGGATATCTGGTTGTCAGCGAGCGCAGTCCTCATGTGATGGATTTCTTTCCGACGCCTCCTATTATGGCCACGCCAAAAACGTCATCGGCGGCGGCACCCATTACTTCTGACCTTTGCGCGCCAGCGATTCCACAACAAGAACGTCCTCTCCCTCGTTTTCCTTCTTCCCAATATGTAACCGTGTCTGAATATGATTGGGTGGACTGAATCACCGTTTCATCTTTTTATAATATTCCTGATTTCTGCGCAGCAGTAATCTATTAGAATTATCTTTAAGTATTTATTTATCTATTTCTCCAATCAGGCGCGATGGATTTTTCATCTTTTCTGGTGGAGCATCCGCCAGCTATGAATGATGACACCGGTCAAAAATGATTCTCGTCAAAATTGAGCAAGCATCATCTGTGACGTCATCGGTGAACGCAGCAGATCAAATGTCTTTCATACACAAAACACCATACGGATCCTGTTCGCCCTTCTGTGTGTCAAAGCACAGTAGGGCTTTTCGTTGCCTTTTATATAATCTCTTCCCTTGCTTCCTGTCCGTCTTACAATCATGAGGTCGCCGCTTAAAAGTGAGTGTGTGTATTCTTTTTCCAAAAGAGAAAAGGCGAAAGCACAATGTCTTTCGCCCAAAGCCGTGGTTCCAATTATGGTTCTTCCCGAATCCAAACGCACATATCTCCTTGTTCCCGGTTTCCCCAGGCAAAGTAAGGGATGGCATGAATGGTACAGGACTGAAACTGTCTGTCCGTGGTTTCGTAAAGGCTTTTCGGCAGATCCTGACGGAGGCCTTCTGCCTGAAGAAGCAGAATATCTTTCAAAATGCATTCTTCCCGTTTAACAGCACGTATCTCTGCATTCTCAGGGAGGCTGAGTGCAGAAAGCGGCACTCCATGATCATTTTTTTCAGTGCAATATACCATCGGACCACGGGCAAGTGAAACCTTTCCAGCAGCATCCCTAACATATGGATGCGCGTGGATCCGCCTGATGGGCATATCAAACCGTACGCTGATCTGATCTCCGGCATTCCATTTGCGCTGTACATGGCAATATCCGTATTCGGATACGCAGTCTATGCTTTCACCGTTGACGCAGATGGCAAGCTCTTTCACATGGTGAGGAATGTGAATCGCCAGCGAAAAATCAGCGTTCTCATGAACGGTATAAACTACATTCCCTTCCCAGGGATAACTGCTTTCCATGCTGATGCAGCCATGCCGGGTGTCTGCTTCGCTGCCGATAAACAGGTGGCTGTATACAGTGGTTTCATCTTCACTCCACAGGTATTTGCCAAGCGATGCAATCAGACGAGCCAGATTGGGCGGGCAGCAGGCGCATGCATGCCATGCGGGACGCTGCGGCAGCACATGATCGTACCCGGGTACAACGCCGGATATGCGGGTATCAACGGTCAACGGATTCACGTAGAAAAAGCGCTTGCCGTCCAGCGACATGCCTGCAAGAGCAGCATTGTACAGCTCAAGCTCCATCAAATCGGCATAGCGCCCGTCCGGCCTGATCGCCAGCATATTATGGGCAAAGAAGGTCATGGCAACCGAGGCGCAGGTCTCACCGTAGCAGCGGTCGGACGGCAGATCATAATCCACGGTGAAGGACTCATGCCACGGTGAAGATCCCACTGCTCCGGTCACATACATCTGCCGCTGGGTGATGTTTTCAAACAGGCGGTCACACGCAGCGATCAATTCTGCATCACAGGTGTCTGCGGCAGCATCCGCCATAGCGGTCAGCATGTACAATTGACGAACCGCGTGTCCGCGGGCAACGGTCTGCTCTCGCACAGGCACATCGGACTGATTATAGGCCGTATCCTCCGGGATGATGTCGTATCCTCCGTAGTGTACGCCCGGATGCTTCGGCGTGTGTTTGGCGAACCACTCCGGATCCTGACCGCGCAGGTTGAGAAAACGCAGCGCCATATCGCGGTATCGGATATGGCCTGTTGCGTGATAAAGGCGCATCAGACCAATTTCAATTTCCTGATGGCCTGGAATGCCCTCTTCCTGCATGAACTGATCACAGATATGATCGGCAAGCCGAATGCAGATGTGCAGCAGTTCGTCTTTTCCGGCGGCTTCGTGCAGGGCAACGCCTGCTTCGATCATATGCCCCGCGCAGTACAGCTCGTGGCATTCCAGCAGATTGGCCCAGCGGTTTTCCGGTTCCTTCACAGTAAAGTAGGTGTTGAGATAGCCGTCTGGCTGCTGGCAGCGGCCAATGAGGGCAACCATATCGTCCACGCGCTTTGAAAGATCCGGATCAGGTTTCAGCGCAAGCGAATAGGCAGCTGCTTCCAGCCACTTGGCTACATCGCTGTCCTGAAATACCATGCCGTAGAACTCGCCGGTTTCTTCCCCTGCTGCCATGCGGAAATTGCTGATGGCATGCGATTTTTCTGCGCCGGGTACTTCGTCCCGGAGGATTTTTTCCATGTAGGGAATGGTCACGTCGGTCATCAGACGCTGGCGCGGCGACCAGAAAGCGTCCGTGATCCTGACTTTGTTCAGCGGGACCTCTCGGATGCTCATGTTATCCTCCTTAGTTCTTCATGCCGGTCATGACAATGCCTTCCACAAAGTAGCGCTGGCCAATCAGATAAAATACAATGCCTGGAATAAAGCTCAGGCAGGTTGCGCACATGATGGATGACCAGTCATCATTGAAAGAGCCCTTAAAAATGTTCAGGCCCAGCGCCAGGGTATAGTTTTCACGCCGGGTGATGTAGGTGACCTGATGCAGCAGATCGTTCCAAAGCTCGATAAACTTGAGCAGGCCAACGACGATCATGGCGGATTTGATAGCCGGAACGATGATGTACACCAGAATACGGAAGTATCCGCAGCCGTCGATGGTGGCTGCTTCGTCCAGTTCTCTGGGCACCGTTTTCACGAACTGGCGGATGAGGAAGATGTTGAATGCACCGCCGCCGCAGAAATGCGGCAAAATCAGCGGCCAGTA
>JAFQQU010000078.1 GCA_017410445.1 Clostridia bacterium
ATACGGAAGATCCGCCTCACAACCTCCGCCTCCTCGGGAACAATGGTAAAGCTGCCGGTTTTGACCGTATATCCGTACATGCCAAAGCCTGTGGGAATGCCCTGTTCAAACTTCTTCCGCACGCGCCACTTGCAGTTTTCCGACACACTGCGGCTTTCCTCCTGTGCAAAAGAAGCGAGGATGGAAAGCATAAACTCACCATCCCCGCTCATTGTGTCAATCTTCTGTTCCTCAAAGTAAACGCTGATGCCCAGCCCCTTCAGTTCCCGAACCGTTTCCAGCAGAACAACCGTATTGCGGGCAAAGCGTGAAATGGATTTGCACAAAATCCTGTCGATCTTACCATCCCTGCAGTCCTTCAGCATCCGCTGAAACTCCGGGCGAGATTCTCGGGTACCGCTCAGTCCTTCGTCTGCGTATACGCCCGCATATTCATATTCGGGATTTCGCTGAATCAGATCACTGTAATAGCTGACCTGTGCCGCCAACGAGTGCAGCATGGCGTCCTTACCGGTGGAAACGCGGGCATAGGCAGCAACGCGCTTGAGTTTCTTCGCGCGCACAACCGGCGCGATACGGCTGACCGTGGTGATTCTCTCTGTCATTTTTCATCCGTCCTTTCCAAGGGTTATTGTATCAATCCCTTTGTCAGTGTGGCATATTACCTCGGAAAGGACGGAATAGCAAGCGCTATCAGACACATTTATCCTGTATAACATCGGGATATCCGGCCCATACGGGCGAGATTTTCTGCGCCAGAATTGGTTCAATCCGTCGATACTCTTCCTGCGTAATCAGCCCCTTTTCTTGCAATGCGCCCATCACAGCCAGCGAGAAACGGTAGCCCGCTTCCCGATCAAACTGCGCTGGGGTAAGTTTCATGCCCATGGGCACCTCCGAAGCGTGCGGCGATATAACAAGCGTGGCTGCAATACTTCTGCTCACGATCCGTAATGAACTCCCGACCGCAAGCAGCGCAATTCGCACTCTTGGCAGTTTTGCTCATCTCCCGATGATCATGCCACCAGCGCATGCGGCAGACATCCGAGCAGAACTGCTTCTTTTTTCTTCCGGGGGTATGCTGAAGCATGCTGCCGCATTGCCTGCATGTCTCCTTTTCCGGCGCTGTTGTCTTGCCGACAGGCTTTATGCCGTTGCGCTGGCAATAGGATTTGACCGTATTCACAGACATGCCCAGTTTCCGGGCAATCTCCTTATAGCCCTGCCCATGTCTGCGCTGCTGGGTGATCAGCATTTTCTCCCCGTTCGTCATGCGACCTCCTTTGCTTTCCCCGGGAATGTTGGGGAAACCTCCTCAAACGATTTTGATGCCCCGGATGGCCAGCTGTTCTTCCAGCATGCAGTCCATGTAGCCGGTCAGGGTACACTGCGTAGAGTCAGGATTGCTGTCGTACGGCTCCTCCTGCAGTTCATCGCGTCCGCAGTCTTCAATGCTGACCTTGCTGAAGTCACCGAACAGAATCGGCACGCTGCCCTCACTGATAAAGGGCATAGCATTGCACAGCACGATGGGTTTGTCCATGAGCGTAAACGTGCCGTCGTCCCGGCAGGAAATCAGATTGCGTTCCAATCCAAGGCTGCGGCTGAGTTCATTGAGCGTAACGGTATTCATCAGGAACACAGCGTTCTTCCGATACGCCTTTGGCACGCTGTTGTACAGCTCTGTGATCGCCTGCCCGGTGATCCTGTTGACCGGATTGGTCTCGACCATCCGCAAAAGTCCGCTGTAGCTGTCCTTGCCGCGCAGCAGAATGTACTCGCCGGTGTTCAGCAGCTGCTTTTCCATGTGCCGTTCTTTATCCGGACAATCCCTCAGATACGACATAGCCGTAATCCGCGCCGCTCTGTTCTTTTGCATGCCCGGCCTGATCGGGCAGAGATCGAAAAGCGATATACATTTCTTCATGTTTCATTCCTCCTGTATAGCTGCCAGCCGCTGAGCCGCCATGTTCTTTGGAAGCACAGCGGCTGGCCATGATGTTGCTTATTTGACCTTCAAGCCGGCAATGGCGCGCTTGTCAAGCAATACTGCGTCGACACGTTCACTGACGGTATAGCCCACCAACCCCTGATGGGCATACAGTTCGTTCAAACGCTTGACGCTTCTGTGGGCACGGTCACCGATCAGGAAGCGGCTGAAATCTCCGTACAGAACCGGCATGCTGCCGCTTTCCACATTAGGCAACGGACGACAGGTGATCACAGGCACGCCCAGCAGTTTCACAGGCGTATCGTTCTGCATATCACCCTCCCAGACATTCCGGAAGCCGACTGTGCGATATTTGCGCAATTCGCGGACCGCATTATCGCTCATCAGGAATACAGCGTTTTCACGGTAGCGCGGCTCAATGGAATGCTGAAGATCGATCACATCATCCATGGTGATGTATCCGGCATTTTCACTGACCACAACACGGCTCAGCTGGCGCAGCAGCCCCAGCGGCTTTCCAACGCCATCTCCATCCAGAAAGGCCTCTTCTTCGGCCTGCCCGAGGCGGAGAGCAAATTCCTGCGCGATGAAATCCTCGATATCGAACACGCTGTCTTCCAGCAGTTCATCGGTTACACGCGTCATGGTTGCCAGCTTGTATGCCCCCAGACTGATTTCGTCAAATTCGCCATTGGTCTCGGGGATTTCGCCCTCCTCGGGAACCCAACAGGCATGCCCGGTACCCGTTGCACAGGGGATCTTCAGATTGCGGCGGGTCTGCTTGACGGTAGAAAGCTTGCGCAGAATGTTCTTTTCCGCAAGCGCATCGACGATCTTCTTCTCAAACTCGTCGGGCACGAGATAACCGCCTGCCTGGTCAGTGCCTTCCCTCAGGGTATTGCACAGTGTGCCGAAACGAAGGAATCCATCATACGCCTTTGCGTACATCGGATTCGCCAGCGTGGGCACTTCCTTGGACGGAATCTTTCCGTTCTTCATCTGGTCCAGACGCAGCTCGGCGTCCTTTACGGTCATCGTCTTGTTCATGATTTATTTCTCCTTTCGATTAAGCAACCTGCAGTCCCTTGACAGCATCCGGCACCGTCAGCTTAATGCCGACGCGCTCCGCCATCAGGAAGCCAACATGGTCGTTGATGATAAACAGCTGATCCAAACGCTTGATGCTGCGATCGCCGTTGTTGTTGATGTATACCTGCTTGAAGTCGCCGAACAGGATCGGCATGCTGCCGGAGGCAGCGTCAGGCATAGAAGCACAGCGGACGATGCGATATCCGAAGAAGGTGTCATCCTTGCCCATCCACAGATTCGTGTCCAGTGCAGCGCACTGCTTGTACAGCTGCAGAAGTGTGGTGTCGTTCATGAGCAGTGTGCCATTTCGGCGATGCTTTTCGGGGATGGAGAAGATCAGGTTCAGCACATCCTCGATGGATGTTGCCCCTGCCGTCTGGGTTTCGCAGCCCACCTTCGCCTGATGGATCAGTCCCAGAGGCTTGTCCGCGCCGTCGCCCGCAATGAAGGCTTCCTCCTCGCCGACCGCGAGACGATCCGCAAAGGTATCTGCCAGGTAGGCTTCGATGTCGACGGCGGAATCCTTGAGCAGTTCGTTGGTGACTCGGATGATTGCCGCCAGCTTGTGGCTGTCCAGATTGACTCGGTCAAAGGCGTCTCGCACCTGCGGGATCGGATGTCCTTCAGGTACCCATGCCGCCTTACCGTGACCATTGACGATGGGCAGCGCACGATCGCCGGCAGTGGTCACTTCAGTGCACAGGGGACGCAGCACGCTGAGGGTGTTCATGGCGTTGACCAGCTTCGCTTCCAGGCGCTTGGGCAGCAGATATCCCATGCTGTCCAGTGACACATCGCTAAGTTCGGAACGTTCATGTCCGCGGCGCAGATACAGGTCGTAGGCACGACGGATATCCTCCGCGCGGGTTTCGGGGGTAAGGTTGTTCGTGGTATTCATAAGCGGTTTCCTCCTTGTTATCAGG
>JAFQQU010000079.1 GCA_017410445.1 Clostridia bacterium
AGCTTCTTGGACAGCGAACTCAAAAAACCCATGAATGATTATCCCCCTTGAGATCTTACTCTTATCTGCTGCGCGTCGTTTCAATTCATGCGCAGGTATCGCTTACGCACGGGAACCGAACACCGCGGATCCCACGCGGACAATGGTAGCTCCTTCTTCAGCCGCCAGTTCATAATCACCGGACATACCCATAGAAAGGTCCCGTATGTCTGTGCCTTCGATGGCTTCACAGCGCAGCGCTTCAAACAGCTGTCGCATCCGCACAAAGTACGGTCGGAGTTCGTTGATATTCTCCAGATCCGGCATAACTGCCATCAGACCCTGGATTTTCAGACCGGGCAGCGCGGCACAGCGCCTGACAAACGCAAACAAATCCTCTTCATCGACGCCGCCCTTCTGTGGTTCACGGCCGATATTGACCTGCACCAGGACGGGCATCACAATACGATGCTGCTGCGCCCGACGATCAATCTCCTGAGCCAGGTTTTCTCTGTCCAGCGACTGAATCATACCGACTTTGTCTATTATATATTTTACTTTATTGGTTTGCAACCGTCCAATCAGGTCAATCTGAAAAGAAGCATCCAGATAAGGCATCTTTTCAAGGATTTCCTGCACACGGTTTTCGCCAAGGCGGGTAACACCGGCGCTCAGAACTTCATTCACACGCTCCGGCGCAACCGTTTTGCTGACGGCAATCAGCTCCGGCACCCGCCCCCAACGCTCGTAAGCAGCGTTATGAAGACGAGTGCGGATCGCATCAACCCGCTCGATAATCTCCTGATTCATGTGTCATCCTCATCATCAGAACAGCATTACAGATTTTCCTGCGGTCAGCGGAGAACCGTTCAGCCTCGGACGGATAAACGCCGTATTCTCATCCGGATAGGAATGACAACGACTTCGACAAACGTCTGCATACCGCCTTCAACGACGACGACACCCAGCATATTGTCCATGCCGTACAGCGCGTTCATCGGAACATGGAGGCCGGAAACAAAGTTGCCGACCGTCGCATCGCAGGTACGGATATTCAGAACCGGTTCTACGCTTGAACTCACTTTCATCCTGACGAGCAGATCGCCGCCAATCCTCGTGAAAGACTGCACAACCGCCTCCGGGACATAGTCGCTGAATCCGGCAAGGGAAAGCTTATACGTCTCGTTGACGACGGGATTCCAGTCTCTGTCCGTACAGAGGAACAGCGCGTACCATTCATCCTCGATGACCGTACGGAAAATCGGATCGCTACCGCGGGATACGGTTGACTGTTCCGGCATCTCGCCGCGGATCACCGCCCTTACGTCGCTGGGCGTGAGCGTTCCGTACGTCCTGTTGTTGACAGTTGTCTCATATCCGTCGGTGTAAAAGCTGACAATGCAGTCTTCCGTTGCCGTGTGCGTCGTCGTCCAACTTTCAATCTTCTTCAGCTGGTCGTTCTCAACCTTATACAGTTCAGAAAGCGTCTGGTCATCGGGATACTTCTGACGGAGATAATTCTTCCGGACAGTAAGCGCCGTCGTAAGCTGCTTTTCCAGGTTGGGCAGACTGCCTGTCGTATGGCCCTGGATCAGTGTCTTGACCTGCTCGGACAGCGTGGTGATCTTCTCGTTCTCACTGTCAAGCTCGGCGTCGACATATGTATCAAATACCTGATTGATGTGATACGCCTGGATCTCGTCCCGGTATCCCTGCAGCCTTCCGATTTCTGTCTGGTTATATCCGGAGGAATAGACCTTGCAAATGGTACCCTTGCGGGATACCTTGCTGCCCTCTTCGGCAACGAAGTCGATTCTTGTCTTGTTCTCCGTCTCGTAAAGCGATTCTTTGCGCGCAATCACTAACTTACCGCTGTAGTAATTGCCGATCGAGCTTTCTGTGACAATCGCTGTAGTGGCCTTCCCGGAGAAGAAGCGCGGAAGCTGCCAAACAGCCACACCGATAACAGCAAACACAATGAGAATCAGTATGCCGCGAAGCAGCAGCGAACCGCCCTTTTTCTTCTTTCTCTTCTTCTTGGAACTCATACTGTATCATACTCCATTATTGCTCGCACAGGGAAGAACGTTTTACTCGTTCTCCTCCTCTTCGGCCTTGGGAACCATCACCCAGAGCGCGCATTTCTGTCCGCTGAGCGTAAGATCATAACGGCCGATCATCCGGACGCCCTGCGTCTTGCGCAGCGTGCTCTCGGCATGCGACAGAGGAGCCAGCACGATCAGGCGTCCTTCGGGATGCAGGATACGCCGGGCTTCAAAAAGCGCATTCCGTAGATCGGATTCAGTGCGCTCCGTCTTTTCTGCTTTTGCGCCGATATGAATGACAACAGCATTCTGACTGTTATCTGCCATATCGGTATAGCCAATTGAACTTTCACACACTCTGACACCGGAAAGCCTTCCGGAGACAGACTTGGCGCTCGCCTTATCCGTGCAAACACAGGTCAGCGCCCGCGCGCCGCCCGCGCGCATCGCGGCAGGAAGAGCCGTCCCCGTACATCCAAGCACAGCGGCGTTCTTTGCGCCGCACTGCGAAAGGAACGAAACTACCGCGCAGACATCGCTGCGGAGCTGGCCTTCCTGCTTGGACGCAGACTGCTTACCAATACGCCAGAGGAAATAGGCAGCCTCCGGGCGGCAAAGCACCCAGAGTTCCACATCCGGACGCTCGCGATAGGTGCGCATGCCGGTATGCTCGCAGATCGACTGCTCAAGCATGTCCACAAAGCGCATATTTGCGCTGACGAGCTTATCGTTCTGCGCCGTGACGATTCTGAAACGCTTTCCCTGAGTCTCTTCATACGGGAACCTGTCCAGCCATACGCCGGAAGCCAGCAGCCGTTTGACCGCATCGTTCACATTGGCGACAGGCTTCATTTGAAAGAGTACCTGGAAATTCTGATGAAGGAATGGCAGCGACGGCTCGCGTACGCTTCTGTAAAGCGCAGCGCCGCTGAAAACGCGCTCCACAGCAACGCCGCCCTCCTTGTGCAGCATTGCCTCGATGGGCTTTTCAAGGCCCGGAACAAACGTGGAAAAATAAAGCTTTTTCATTTCAAATTACTCCATCCCGATTTACCGGGATCAACGCTTTTTTTGAGGGTAATCAAAGAGCATTCTGAAATATGCATCACCATAATTATAAAGCATATTATCGGAAATCATTCTCTGAATCCTGCTGCGATCGCACCAGCGGACCATGCTGACCTCTTCCTTCTGGAGGATAAATGCATCCTCCGGCTGGTCGATATGCAGGGTATATACGCTGCAAAAGGAATTGGTCCGCCGCAAGCATGCGATCAAAGAGAGCTCTTCCGGTTCTGCGCGATAACCAATCTCTTCATACAATTCCCGGCAGGCTGCAACCAGGGGCGTCTCTCCGCTGACAGCAGATCCGCCCGTCACCGCCCAGAGATTCGGATTCCACTGGACAG
>JAFQQU010000080.1 GCA_017410445.1 Clostridia bacterium
CCCTCTGTTCTCCGCCATAGACCGGCTGCTTGCCGAAAACAGGTCGATCACCGTTGCCCTCGAAGGCGGCAGCGCATCCGGAAAGAGCACGCTGGGCGACCTTCTGAAAAAAGTCTATGATTGCAACCTCTTCCACATGGACGACTTCTTCCTGCAGATGCATCAGCGCACGCCCGAACGCTTCAGTCAGCCCGGCGGAAATGTGGACTATGAGCGCTTCCGAGAGGAAGTCATCGTTCCTCTCGCTCAGGGAAAAGCCTTTTCCTACCGCGTTTTTGATTGCTCCGTCATGGCACTGGGCGATTCGGTTGCCGTACAGCCCAAGAAGCTGAACATCGTCGAAGGCGCATACAGCATGCATCCCTATCTGGCCGATGCTTACGACCTCTCCTGCTTTATCCGGATTGACCCCGATGCACAGGCCGAGCGCATCCTGCGCCGCAACGGTCCCGAAATGCAGAAGCGCTTCCTGAATGAATGGATACCGCTTGAAACAAAGTATTTTGAGGCGACCGGCCTGCCTGAACGATGCACTCTCATTCTGTAGTTATATAAACAAGCCATGCCGCGCGCTTTACCGTGCAGCATGGCTTTCCTGTTTACTTTTTCGCGTGGATGCCCAGAGCGCATGCGCCGGACAAACCCAGCGCAGCAACCGTCATTAAAAGACCTGCGCCGATGGTGAACGCTCCCTCCATCTGCCCAATGACCGCCGGTCCAAGCGCCTGCCCCGCATAGACACAGAGAAGAATGGCGGTAGACGCCAGCATGGTGTTCTCGGAAAAGCGCTCGCAGCTTACATGGATCATCATCGGGATGGCCGCGCCGGCCAGCAGCGCGGAAATCACCGCCGCGCCGCACATCAGGTATGCGTTCCCCGACAGAATACCCGGCAGCAGAATAACTGCGCCCGCAATAGCAGTCGTCTGAATATACCGAACCGGCGAAATTTTCACAAACGGCGCAATCAATCGGCAGGCCGTCATGCCCATCCAGAACAGCGAGAGCGTAATTGCGCCCAGCTGCTCATGATGAAGCTCGGTCGTGATATACCGCTCGCTCCAGACCGTCACGCCGCCCAGATAATAGGCATACATCAGCACTGCAAGCAGTATCAGCACCTGTTCCCTGCTTCCGAAAAAACGCTTCAGCATACCCCCGTTCAGGCGGAGGGACTCGGTTTTTCCGTCCACTGCGTCACGAATCCAGCCGCGTCCGACCGGAAACACGTACGCCGCAAACACCAGACCAACGCCAGCTACCACCAGATACACCTGATTCCACGGAAGGCTGCCCTTCATCAGCGCGCCCATAACAACCGGCGAAATGATGCCGCCGATACCGAACATCGCATGAAGCGCGCCCATCATCCGCGCTGCCATTTTACCGTGAAACAGATCCTCAACCGCAGAAGAAGCCAGCGTATCAATATATCCCACCGCGACGCCGACCATGAGATACAGCGCCGTCAGCACCGCGAAAGACGGCTTCAGCGACAGCGGCAGAATCAAAATCACCGTAGCGGCAAAGGCGATCAGCATCATTCTGGGCTTCGACATCCGTCCCATAACAAACAGCGACGTAATCAGCGCAGCGGCGCACCCGATATTCAGCGCAGCGCTCGGCACGCCTTGCTGCGACTCAACCAATCCATAGTGCTCGACCAGCGGCGTCAGCATAACGCCCTGTGAGGTACTGAACAATGCAAACAGGATCAGACACAGAAACACGCACAGTGCATACAGCATGTTTTTCCGCTCCATAGCGAATCTCCTCCGTCATGTTTTTTCTGGATTATACCACAATCCGGCAGATTTCACAATCTGCGTTTTACCGGATATCCGCAATCATTCTCATCCGTCATTGACTCCTCAAGCAACAGCGGGTTGCTTGTCTTTTGCGCATGTTATGCTATAATTGATCTGAAACACAAAGGAGGAATCGTCATGACTACACAGGAAGCGATTTCGGCGCTCCGCAAAAAGCATCAGCTGACTCAGCAGCAGTTTGCCGATAAATTGTTCGTCACCAGACAGGCAGTATCCAGATGGGAGACGGGTGAAACGACGCCCGGACCGGACACGCTGAAGCTCATTTCAAAGACCTTCGACGTCTCCATCAATACATTGATGGGTTCGCCGCGCAGACTGATCTGCCAATGCTGCGGCATGCCGCTGGACGACGACTCCATCAGCCGGGAGCCCGACGGCTCATTCAACGAGGATTACTGCAAATGGTGCTACACCGACGGCAGATTCATCTATCATTCGCTCGATGAACTGGTCGATTTTCTTGTGCACCACATTCCGTTCGGAGACAAACCGATTGACGAAGCAAAGCAGTTTCTAACCTCACAGCTCAGCAATCTCGACTACTGGAGGAAAGAAAAAGCTCCCCAATAAAACGGCAATCACCCCGTCTGAGAGACAGCACTCGCCTCTCTGACGGGGTGATTTTTATTTTGAATTATCCCACCCGGATCGGATTGGACCAGGCTCTTCTCCCCTGTTCATCCACCAGAATGATCCGGACAAAGGATTCCGAGCGGCTTTTCTGAATCGGGTACACTGCTTCGGTAATCCCTTCGCCCGCAACTGTCCTTCCCTTTACATAGAACAGGTCAGAATGGAAAATGATCTGACTGACCGGGCCGCAGCTGACGCGGATTTCATCCTCAGTCACTTCAATCTGATTAAACCGGGGGCCGCGCGTCGCGTAATATGCCCCCTGATCCAGTGCAGAAAGGACGCTCTCCTGCGTAAGCTCTTCAGTCTGAAGCATGATGTAAGAAGAACACTCTTCACCCGTATAGAAGTGCGAATCATCCGCTGCTACCGTGTTGATCAGACAGCCGTGCGCCGCCGCTACGTCCAGAACATCGGTAGAATCTGCGCGGTCGCCGTTCCATGGCGCGCCGGATACGGAGTTATAAATCTCCGTCGCAGTCAGCCCCTTCAGGCAGCCGATTGTCTCGACCGTATTGAGCGACCACGCCGGATGCGCCAGAATCGCGCGGCCGCCGGCTCTGCGGATCCGGTTAATGCCGTCCTGCGGCCCGCCGTTGCGCTGCGCTTCAAGAATGCACTCGTCCACGCCGACGCCCACCAGATGGATGACCTGCGCAGGCAGCGTGTAGTCAAGCTCAATGCCCGGGATCACCAGCATATCGTCTCTCAGATACGCATCGCCGCTTGTCCTCTTCCAGTGATCGGTCAGCGCGATGAAGTCGTATCCTTTAGCGCGGTACAGGTCAAGCACATCCTCTGGAGCCATTCTCCCATCCGAATTGGACGTATGCGTGTGAAGATTGCCCATGAAGAACGGTTTGTTTGGATCAAACAGCATCATGTCCGTCGCTCTCCTTTCGGTTGATCAGGTTGCGGCGGAGGCCTCCGCATCATTCAGCGCAATATGAAGCTCCCTGATAACCCGTTCCTTGTCGTCTTTGAAGGGAATGCCGTCTCTGAACGAAATCGCCTCGTCGATTTCCAGCGTTCTCGTCTGCTTCTTGATGCGGATCGGAACAAACGGCAGATGCTTTTCCGTCTCCTTGAAATAAAGCCTTTCGAGCATCAGAAAGCCTTCGTAAAGAGCGCCTGTGTTTCCTTCTTTCGAATCATATTCAACGTCCGGGAAAATCAGCAGACTCTCTCCGCGCTTCAGCGCCTCAACGCTCTCCTTAAAGGTTTCCCTGACTTTGAGCGAATTTCTGTATACCGCAATGCTTCCTGCCGAACGGATCAGCGCAGCGAAGGGCTTTGAAATCAGCGAAGCCACAAACTTTGCTTTCTGCTGACTCCAGCCATACCGCACCGTGAACGTATAATCAACACACTGCTTATAGCACTCTATCTCGTCGCACCATACATGGTAAGACCATGGATGAAGCGGCAGCGGCAGATTGACCATGGTGATGATCGGGCCGTCGTTATCGCTGTGACGGCATACATAAACCGCCGGCTCGGTAAAAACCGACCGGTCCGGAGTATGATATCTGTATTTTCTCAGCAGCCTCACAACGCCCCTGATGAACTTATAAAACCTGCCCTGAAATCCCACGGTAAACCCTCCACGTGCACATGTTTTGAATGCAGCGCACTCTAACTAACAGTATATTACAAATACATTAATCCATGAAGCATGCATATGTGAAATCAATATGACAATCTTTACGCTTCAAACTATTCGCCGCAGTCAATCACTTTTCCTGCCGGAACGCACAGTTTTTCTCCGGCCGCCCACAGGCTTCCGTTTTTCGTTACCCATACGTCGATGGCGCTGGGATTATACAGAATCCTGCCGTCACAGGACGAAATCAGGCGGTTTGAGGCGTCGATATAGTCGTAGATCTCGATATTCGTCGCATACCAGATATCCTCATGCAAAGCCATCTTATCGCAGAACCGTTCGATGGCGTCCCAGTTTTTATCCGCATCAAATTCATAGCTGTGTCCCCACAGATAGAACACCTCATGCGGATTGTAGTTCTTCTTATTAAGGAAGCGGTCGCACAGCTCCATCAGATCAGGCGCATTGTGATGGCACGTCGGATGCCACGCAAGGAAATCCTTGGGCAGGCTGAAACCGCCGGTGCTGTTCGCCGTACGCGCGTACGCAATTCCCATTGCTCTCAGCTGCTCTATAACCTGTTCGTTATACGCCCCGTAGGGATACGCCATGCCGCGCACAGGATACCCTGTCAGCTTTTCAAGCTCCTCCCTGTCCTTTGCTACCTCGCGCGCCATCATGTCCTTCGGCATCAGCGTGAGAAACGGATGCGTATATCCATGAACGGCAACTTCAAATCCCAGATACGCTTCCTTCACCTCATCCGGCAGCATCCTGCGCACCTCGACGCCGTCATCCCGGACGCCGCCCACGCCCATCTTGCCGCTGTCCAGATTGAACGTCGCCTTCATGCCGTGTTCGCGCAGGATGCCCATGAGTTTAACATCCTGCCCCACTCCGTCGTCATAGCTGAGCGTCAGTGCACGACTCTTTCCGCCGGGAAACAAATTTCTGTAAATCATACTACTCCTCCGCACATAAAATCGGGACGCACAGTATACTGCGCGCCCCGATCGGGTTTAACGAATTATATTACTTGCCTTCCTTGATAGCAGCCTGAGCAGCAGCCAGACGGGCGATCGGTACGCGGAAGGGAGAGCAGGAAACGTAGTCCAGACCGATCTTGTGGCAGAACTCGATGGAGGACGGATCGCCGCCGTGCTCGCCGCAGATGCCGCAGTGCAGGCTGGA
>JAFQQU010000081.1 GCA_017410445.1 Clostridia bacterium
CCGTTGTGGCAGAAGCAGTCCAGCACCTTGGCGTTCCGGCAGAAGGGCTCGATGGCAGCCCGGTTTTCCTTCTGATCGAGGAAGAATCCGGTCTTCTGGCCGTTCTTTACGTCCACCATGAAGGTGATGCCGTTTTCCTTCATCGCTACCTGATCGGGCACGATGCCGAACAGGAGGCCGGTCTTCTGCTCAAGACCCTCGAGGCGGCGGACCGGAACGTCGTCGCGCTCCCAGATGCCGCGGGGCTTTACGATTTCGGCCAGCAGCTTCACAATCGTGCGCTTCCACCGGTCGATGCCCAGACACAGCGACTGAACCACCAGCACGTCCTCGAACTTGTCGACGATCAAGCCGGGCAGGAAATCGCTCTCGGAATAGATCAGGCGGCAGCTCATCGGATCGCACAGAAGCTTTCTGTACTCCCACGCCTGACGGATTCGGCGGGCGAAGAACGCCTCGTCAATGGGCTCGTCCTCCATGGTGAGCATGCGCAGGGAAATCTGGGACTGCGGATTGTAAAACGCCTTGCCCAGAAAAGTGCCTCGCCAGCTGACGACGTCCACGACGTCGCCGTTTTCAAACTCGCCCTCTACCTTCTCGATGTCGGACGCAAACACCCACGGATGGCCGGAGCGCACGCGGGATTCACGGGTCTTTCTCAGAAATGCCTTTGCCATATATGTCCTCCCATTCGGATTAGTCGCTCTCACAAAGCCTCCCCTGTGTAAGGGGAGGTGGCCCGTGAGGGCCGGAGGGGTTGCACCACCGCTCGCAGCACCAAATTTCGGTTGAAATCCTCGTTCAAAATGGCACTTTTCAACCCCTCAGTCACCTTCGTTGACAGCTCCCCCTTACACAGGGGCGCCTGTTATCTTCCTGCACTCCAGATAATACCGCTTCTCCTCCGCCTCGCCCATGGAAAACGACTTTCTCGGCAGCGCGCCGCCCTTGCGGACCGCTTCGAAGAGAATGAATTTATCCATTGCGGGCAGGAGAATACCGGTGGTGTTCGGCCGGGAAGAGAGCTCGCGGGTCGCTTCCTCGCCGTGAATATAGTCGATGGACGCGTTTTCATGCTTCGCCAGCCATTCGTCGAGGAAGCGCTGAAGCACGGCCAGCGGCAGCGGCTCGTTGAGCCGGTCAATGGTATAAGGCAGCGTGCGGTAGCCCTGAGCCCAGCGGAACATCGCCCTATCCGCCGTGCAGACGGTCAGCTTCATGCCCTGATTGCCCAGCCATACGCCCAAGTCATACGAAAGCTCGGCCGGGTCGACGCCGAAGACGACGCGGTGAATGGGCTCGAACTGAAGCGCGTCGTCGTGAACATTGGTCAGCTCCACCAGCGCAAACCGGGCCGGATGCGTTTCCCGCTGCTCGGCGGTCAGGGTGGGCTTCAGGTTCAGCCAGCACTGACGCGCGGTCGCAAGGGAGTGGTTTCCGTCGCCCACGGCAAACAGCAGGCCGTCGGAGGCCTCAAGCAGTCCCTCCAGCGCCGGAAGCACCGTGTCAAACCGGTTCACCAGCCATCCGCGGATGTGGCCGCCGCCCAGCATCAGATCGAAATCATACAGCTTCTCAAAAGTGTCCCGCGCCGCATAAAGCGGATTGATGAGCGTCCGCTTCGGATCGTCCACCAGAACGAGGATATGCGGCGTCTCCAGCGCGGCGTTTTCGCGGATCTTCACGCGCGGCGGGATGCGCTCAAGCACCGTGCCCTCGGTCGCCCGGATGAGCGACTGAGAACCGACGGAGAAATCGTATTTTTCCAGATCGACCGCCGCCATCAGGCCGATGCGGCTGCCGGTCGCAATCTCCCGCTCGACCAGAACCATGCCCTTTACCGCGCGGGTGAGCACGTTTTTCTCATAATCGAGCATGGTCTCGTTGATGGACGCGATGCGCGCGTCGCCCTGATCGAGCCATGCCTCGGGATAGGTGATGTGCAGGGTGGACGGCCTGTCGAACACGCGCGAGCGCACCCGGTCCCAGTATTCGGGCTGCGAGGTGAACTGATCGCACGCGATAACCGCCCACTGCTTCAGGTCGTATTTCTCGTCCGGAAGCAGAATCTCCGGAACGCGGATACCGAATTTTTCAAACATGTCAGATAACTCCCCGGCGCGCCTGCGCCCTGTATTCTTAATAATACCGCCGGGACAGCCCTCCTGCCCCGGCTCCGTATCCGGAAAATCTGCGCCTTTATCCTTCCGCTGCGACAGGATGGCTCAGCTCCCTGCGCCATACGGTCAGCATGAAGGTCACAAAGCACGCCGTCGAGCCCACCAGGTCGGACACGACCTCCGCCCAGAACACGCCGTTGACGCCCACGAATCGGGGCAGGATCAGCGTCAGCGGCACGACGATAAACGCCTTTTTGAGCAGCGAGAAGAAGGTCGCCTGACGCGCCTTGCCCAGCGCGACGAAGCTGTACTGGCCGGCCATCTGCATCCACCTGGCGAAAAACGCCGCGAAATACAGCCGCATCGACGGAATGCCCACGTCGAGCAGCTCGGGGTCCTGATTGAATATCTTAATCAGCGCGCCCGGGAACAGCTCGGTCACCGCGCAGACCATGAACGCATAGGCCATGCAGATGGTCGCCATGAACTTGATGCCGGTCCTGACCCGGTCATAGCGCTTCGCGCCGTAGTTGTAGCCGACGACCGGCTGCATGCCCTCGGACAGGCCGTGCATCGGCATCATGATGACCTGACGGACCGAATTGATGACGGTCATGGCCGTGATGTACATGTCGCCGCCAAAGGACGCCAGCTGGAAATTGCATACCAGCTGCACCGCGCTTTCGGTCAGCTTCATGGTGAAATTCGAGAATCCCAGCCCCAGAATGCGGCGGATGATCTCAAAATCCGGCTTCATGGTGGCCCATCTGAGCTTCAGAATGCACTTTTTGCCGGTCAGGAAGGAGAGCGTGTACGCCGCGCTCAGCCCCTGTGCGACGACGGTCGCCAGCGCCGCGCCCTTTACGCCCATATCAAGCCCGTAGATGAACAGCGGATCCAAAATAATATTTGCCGCCGCGCCGATGACCACCGATATCATGCCGCGCCGGGTAAATCCCTGCGCGTTGATGAACGGGTTCATGCCCAGCGAAATCATGACAAACACGCTGCCGGTCAGGTAAATCGACAGATATTCGTTCGCATAGGGAAAGGTCTCTTTGCTCGCCTTGAGCGCCCAGAGAAGCGGTTCTTTGACGATGAGCCCCACAACCGTGCACAGCACGCCGAAAAACAGCAGAAGCGCAAAGGAATTTCCCATGATGCGCTCGGCCCGCGCTTCGTTTTTTTCGCCCCGGGCAATCGAGCAGAGCGGCGCGCCGCCGTTTCCCGCCAGCGCCGCAAAGGCGGACACCATCGTGATGATCGGGAAGGTCAGACCCACGCCCGCCAGCACAGTAACGCCCACGTCCGGCATCTGGCCGATGTAAATCCGGTCAACGATGTTATAAAGAACATTCACCATCTGCGCCAGAATCAGCGGCAGCGAAAGGCGGATGATCGTTTTTTTCAGATCTCCTTTGGAAAAATCGTTTTTCTGCTGCATTGACACCTCTCCCGACTATAGCATATTCCATTTTCACAGTATAACAGGTAAATGTTACGAAAAAGGACGCGCCGCAGCCTGCGACGCGTCCCCACGGTAAATAATTTTTAATTGGCACATCCCGTCCCACGCTTATGCGCGGCAGCCCCGCTTCCTCGGGTGATCCGCCTCAGCGACCGTCTCCCTTTCCCCTCGGGTGGTCCGGAGGGCCGAGCCCTCCGCCGCCTCAGCGGCCGTATCCCCTCTCCGGGGTGGTTTGGAGGGGCCGCAGCCCCTTCATGTCCAATCGAGCCCGGCGACATGCGCGGCGGGCTCGGGGCGATTTTTCGGGAGGCGAGCTTGCCCGCCGGGAGAAAAATCGCATCCTTGCGGATTTCACGGCCGGAGGATGCCGCAGGCAGACTCCAGTGAAATCCGTCCCCTCCGGCTGACCAGCTTTCGCGCAGCGAAAGGTGTCAGCCACGGCGAAGCCGTCAGACCACGCCCTGCGCCAGCATCGCGTCCGCAACCTTGGTAAAGCCCGCGATGTTCGCGCCGACAACGTAGTTGCCCGGATGGCCGTACTTTTCAGCAGCGGCAGCGGCGGCATTGAAGATGCCGACCATGATCTGCTGCAGCTTCTCGTCCACTTCCTCGAACGTCCAGCTCAGGCGCTGGCTGTTCTGGCTCATTTCCAGAGCACTCGTGGCTACGCCGCCCGCGTTGGCCGCCTTGCCGGGAGCAAACGGGATGCCCGCCGCATGGAAAGCGGCGACCGCGTCCGGCGTGGTGGGCATGTTCGCGCCCTCGGCAACGGCCATGACGCCGTTCTTGATGAGGGTCTGGGCATGCTCGAGATGCAGCTCGTTCTGAGTCGCGCAGGGCAGCGCGATATCGCAGGGAACGTCCCAGATGACGCCGTCTTCGTGATACTCGGCGTTCGGACGGTAATTGATGTATTCCTTGATGCGCTTGCGCTCGACTTCCTTGATCTGCTTGATCGCCTTGAGGTCAACGCCCTCTTCGTCATAGATCCAGCCGTTGGAGTCGCACATGGCGACAACCTTCGCGCCGAAGGAGGTGGCCTTCTCAGCCGCGTAGATGGCGACGTTGCCCGAACCGGACACGATCACACGCTTGCCCTCGAAGGTGGTGCCGGCCGCCTTCAGCATCTCGCGGGTGAAGTAAACCAGGCCGTAGCCGGTCGCTTCCTTGCGGGCGAGAGAGCCGCCGTAGGTCAGGCCCTTGCCGGTCAGAACGCCTTCGTACAGGTTGGTCAGGCGCTTGTACTGGCCGTACATGTAGCCAACTTCGCGCGCGCCTACGCCGATATCGCCGGCGGGAACGTCCACGTCCGCGCCGATATATTTATGCAGTTCATTCATGAAGCTCTGGCAGAACGCCATGACCTCGCGGTCGGACTTGCCCTTGGGGTCGAAGTCGCTGCCGCCCTTGCCGCCGCCGATGGACAGGCCGGTCAGGCTGTTTTTGAAGGTCTGCTCAAAGCCTAGGAACTTGATTACGCCCAGATTGACGGACGGATGGAAGCGGATGCCGCCCTTGTACGGGCCGATGGCGTTGTTGAACTGAACGCGGTAGCCCTTGTTCACCTGAACCTTGCCCTGATCGTCCACCCACGGAACGCGGAAAAGAATCGCGCGCTCGGGCTCGACCAGACGCTCCAGAAGACCGTTCTGCTGGTAGATCGGATTGGCCTCGATGACCGGCTCCAGAGACTCCAGAACCTCACGCGCCGCCTGATGGAATACCTCTTCGCCGGGATTCCGCTTAATCAGATCCGCCAATACTTCGCTTACATAAGACATGAATATTTCCTCCTGCCTTGCTACAAAAATTATGGAACTAATTGTATATGATGCATCCTCTCATGTCAAGTGGATTTTTGCGAAATCTGCAACTTTTCCATTCCTGTTCCTGCAAATCTCCCATGTTTTTCTCATATTGTCCGGCTTTTCCGACGGACAATGTCCCGTCACATTGACTTTCGGCCCGATGCATGGTATCATTTACAGAGGCTTTAAATCCTTTGCATACGAGGTGAACATATCATGAATCTTGCAAAAACCACCATCCGCATCGGTCTCCCCGCGCCCATCCGCCTTCTGCATCTGTCCGACACGCATTTCTGCAAGGCGGACGAGTTCGATCCCGAGCACATGCACGCCCATGCCGCCAACCGCCTCAGGAACGCCTTCCTGCACAACGGCGAGGACCGCATCCAGGAATACTGGGACGAAGCCGTCGCCTATGCGAAGGAAAACAATATGCCCATCCTGCACACCGGCGACCTGATCGACTTCCTCACCCACGGCTGCGGCGCGCACGCCAAGAAGCTGCTCGGAGAAATCGATTGCTTCTTCGCCATCGGCAATCATGAGCTGTGCCATCAGGTCGGCAAGGCCCGCGAGGACCTTTCCTATAAGATGGAACAGCTTCCCGTCTGCCAGCCCTTCTTCAAGGACCCGCTGCTGTTTGCCTCCCGCGTCATCGGCGGAGTCAATTTCGTCGCCGTGGACGACGGATATTACCTCTTCACCGACTGGCAGCGCCAGCGGCTGGAGTATGAGGTATCAAAGGGCTACCCCATCATTCTTATGATGCACAATCCGATTCATACCGACGAGCTGTATGAAATCATGATGAACGAGAAAAAGCAGCCCTGCGCCTACCTCACCGGCACGCCCGAGGAAATGATGAAGTGCTACCCCGAAAACCGCTACAACCAGCAGCTGGCCGACGAGCCCACCCGCCGCTTCATCGACTACATCGCACACGAGCCGGCCATTAAGGCCATTCTGGCGGGCCACCTGCACTTCAACTGGGAAGGCGAGCTGCCGTGGGGCGTCATGCAGTATGTCACCGGCGGCGGATTCCTGGGCGTCGCCAGAGAGATCGAAATCATATAATGAGATAAAGGAGCGCTGCCTATGCGCACATCCATCGTCCGGCTGGGCGGTCAGCTCATGATCGATATCGACGGCCGGCTGTTTCCTGCGCTGGCCTTCAAATCCTTCCGGCCGAATCCCCGAAATGTCAGCGAATTCCACGACGCGGGAATCCGGCTCTACACCGTGCTCTCCAGCGGCATCATATCGGGGCTGGGCATTCCCTATTCGCTGTACGGGGAAAGCTGGGTCGGCCCCGGCCAGTATGACTTCTCGCCCATCGACCGGCAGATGGAGATGTTCATGGAGAACGCGCCGGAGGGATATTTCGCTCCGATGTTCCAGATTGATACCCGTCCGTGGTATCTGAAGGAACACCCGGACCGGCCCAATTCCTTCACCAATCTTTCGCAGATTGCAGGCGATCCCGGGTTCATCCGCGATACCGCCGAATACCTCAAAGCGGTCGTTGCTCACTGCGAGGAAAAATACAGCGACCGCATCTGGGGCTATTTCATGCTGGGCGGCACCACCACCGAATGGTTCTCCGATTTCGACTATGAAGCGCCTCACCCCATCAAGGAAGAAGCCTACCGCCGGTATCTCGGAGATGAAAACGCCTCCCTGCCCGATCAGGAACTGCTCGAACGCGAGGGCGGCGTGTTTCTTGAGGAGGATGAAGCGGAGGTCGCCGTATTCCGCAGGTTCCATGCCCGGCTGATCTCCGATCTGATTCTCTCCTGCGCTTCTGCGGTTCAGAGCGTCATTGATCATAAAAAGCTCCTGGGCCTGTATTTCGGGTATCTGTTCGAGCTGGGCACGCCGAGGCTCCACAACGCGGGCAGCCTCGATTACGAGCGGGTCTTCGACTCGCCCGATATCGACATGATCTCCTCGCCCTCCGCCTACGGATACCGGAAAATCACCGATCCCAGCGCGTTCATGCTGCCGCAGAAGGCGCTCGACCGGCGCAATAAGCTCTATTTCCTCGAATTCGACCACCGGACGCACACCACCCCCAAGGTCATTCACGAGCCGGTCTACTCCGACAGCGGAAACCAGATCTATGACGTTCTGGATTTTCCCGGCTCCGATTCGGCCTGCAGGACGGAGCTGGAATCGGTTAACCTGCTGTACCGGGATTTCGTGCTCTGCGAGGCAAACGGCGCGGCGCTGTGGTGGTTCGACATGCTGGACGGCTGGTTCCGTTCCGAGGGCATGATGAACGCCATCCGGCACATGATTGAGATCGACAAATCCCTCATGAATATCCGGCGGCGCAGCGCAGCTCAGGTCGCCGTCATCGCCGAGGGCGAATCGATGTACCGGGTGCGCAAATCCTCGCCCATCGCGTCCGACTGCCTGTCCGCTTTCCGGCGCATGATGGCCGAGTCCGGCGCGCCGTACGATCTGTATTCCGTCTCCGATCTTAACGACCCGGTCATGGACCAATATTCCTTCTATATCTTCCTCAACCAGTATGAGCTGACCGGCAAAACCCGCGCGCAGATCGACGCGCTCTGCCGGAAGAAGGGTAAGACCATTCTCTGGCTGTATGCGCCCGATTATGCGGCGAACGGTGAAAACAGCGTCCGCCGCATCGCGGAAGCGACCGGCATTTCCGTCTCGGAAACCGCTCATGATCCCGGACGGCTCGTATGGAACGGCGTTCCCGCCCTCCGCGCAGCCGCGCCGCACTTTGTGATCGACGATCCCGACGCCCGCCTGATCGCCCGCTTTGAGGACGGCTCCGCCGCCGTCGCCGAGAAGACTGCCGGCGGCTTCCGGAGCATTTACGCATCCCTCTGGCGGCTTCCGTCGGATCTCCTGCGCACGCTTCTTGAAGAAAGCGGGATCTTTATCTACAGCCGCAATCCTCTGGTCTACACCTATGCCAACGCGGCCTTCCTTGGCGTCTACAACGCATCGGAGGAGGACGCGGTGGTGTCCGTGCCGGAGGACGGAACGTATTTCGATCACATCGGCCGGTCGGAATATACCGCCCGGGACGGTGTCCTCCGCCTGCCCATGCGGGATCTGCGCGCCTATCTGCTCATGCGCAGATAAGATCATCCCCCAAACACATCTCGCGCCTCCGGTACATATCCGTACCGAAGGCGCGTTTTGTATCTCAGTATTCGGTTATCGCTTCGTCTCGTCCTGTTCGCCGAGCCTTGAAACAACCGTCTTCCAGGTCAGCCCGCGGACGGCCTCCATCCGGGGATCATCTGCCTGAATGCCCTCAGGCGTTTCCCCGAAGACCGCCAGCGGAACGCATTCCTCGCCGCCCAGCGACCGCAATCTCATGAGCGCCCATTTCTCGCCGACATACCGGCCGCCGTACCAGATAACCAGTACGCCCGCCGCCATGAGCAGAAGCGGAAGGCCGAAATCCGGCCGGTTCATGACGTTCACCGCCTTGCCGAATCCGAAGAAATACGCGACGCACAGCGCCGCCCGCAGAAGTTTTCTCTCCTTCCACGGCTGCTTTCCGCGGCATTCCTCACACACGCCGCTCACATTCAGCAGATGAAAGCGCCCGCGCCGGTTGACCAGCCGCTCCGTCCGCTTTTCTTCTTTGCTGAGAAACTTATTCGCGCTCTCCTTTGCCATCCGGCTTGCTTCGTTTCTGTCTCTTCCGAAGAAGCTGAAGCCGACCATGGCCTCCGCCCGCACGCTGCCGATTTCGGCGTTCATATGGCCGCAGCGGACGCATTTCCAGCCGCAGATATACATTCTGCTGGCATTGGCCTGCATGTACTTTGGCATATCCTTGCGCCTCCTCAGCCGATTCTGATTCCGGGATTTCGCTTCAGCAGTTCCATACAGACCTCCGAAACCGCGCTTTCATATCCCGCCAGCTTGGGCAGGCTGCAAAGAACCCGGTTTTCCTTCTCCCTCGTGTCGTAGCGAAGGCTCCGTTCGTTCACGACGCCGTTGGTAATCTGGCAGAAATGAACGACCTTGGTAATATCCCCATAGGCCACCGCAACCGATCCGCCCTTACCGTAGCAATATTTCTCGCCCATGCGGATGATGTCTCCGGCGACCGGAACGCTCTTTTCAAAGTCTGCAATGAGCGCGTCCAGCTCACCCTTCTTCTCAAACCTCTGAAACATCCGCTTAATCTTCAGCTCAGTCCATACGCAGGCTGCCAGTATAACCACGAAAAGGACGCCGAAAACGATCAGAACGCCCAGCTGTGCGTCTCCGTCCATCGAAAAATAAAGCGCCGCTCCCAGCGCCGCAAGAACCGCCAGTACAACCACAAGTTTTTTGGGCGACGTGCCCATGTATTTCTGCATCGGTTCAAGAGCCAGCTTATCCATCGTATATTTCCTCCCCCACGGCCAAATCATTATATTCCATACAATTCTACACCCGGATTTCATATCCTGCCATTCCGTTTCAAACTTTCCAAAAACCGCTTTCCCGGCCTGCAGCGCGCCCCGGCCTGTTATATTTACGCTATCCTCCTTGATTTTGCATGCGTGGAATGCTATACTAGATGAGTAAATCCTTAATAAGAAGGAGTTGTTTTTCATGCCTCTGGTAAATACTGCTGAAATGTTTAAGAAGGCATACAACGGCGGCTACGCCATCGGTGCTTTCAACGTCAACAACATGGAGATCATTCAGGGCATCACCGAAGCTGCTCAGGAAGTCAACGCTCCCCTGATTCTGCAGGTTTCCTCCGGCGCCCGCAAGTACGCCAACCACACCTACCTGGTCAAGCTGGTTGAGGCCGCGGTCATCGAGACCGGTCTGCCGATCGCTCTGCATCTGGACCATGGCGACACCTTCGAGCTGTGCAAGAGCTGCATCGACGGCGGCTTCACCTCCGTCATGATCGACGCTTCCTCCAAGCCCTTCGAAGAGAACATCGCCCTGACCAAGAAGGTCGTCGAGTACGCCCATGATCATGGCGTAGTCGTCGAGGCCGAGCTGGGCGCTCTGGCCGGCGTTGAGGACGACGTAAACGTCTCCGCCGAGCAGTCCCACTACACCCGCCCCGAAGAGGTTGAAGAGTTCGTTTCCAAGACCGGCTGCGACTCTCTGGCCATCGCCATCGGCACCAGCCACGGCGCTTACAAGTTCACCGCCGCTCAGTGCACCCGCAATGAG
>JAFQQU010000082.1 GCA_017410445.1 Clostridia bacterium
ATCTCTTCCAGCACTACGACTGCAACCTGCAGTTCGGCGGCGACGACCAGTGGAGCAACATGCTGGGCGGCACCGAGCTGATTCGCCGCAAGCTCGGCAAGGACGCCAACGCCATGACCATCACCCTGCTGACCGACTCTCAGGGCAAGAAGATGGGCAAGACCGCCGGCAACGCCGTTTGGCTTGATCCCAACAAGACCTCTCCCTTCGAGTTCTATCAGTACTGGCGCAACGTGGCCGACGCCGACGTTCTCAAGTGCATCCGCATGCTGACCTTCCTGCCCATCGAAGAGATCAACGCCATGGACAAGTGGGAAGGCAGCCAGCTGAACACTGCCAAGGAAATCCTCGCCTACGAGCTGACTCAGCTGGTTCACGGCAAGGAAGAGGCCGACAAGGCGCAGGCTGCTGCCAAGGCGCTGTTCGGTGGCGGCGGCCAGGCTGGCTCCGTGCCTACCACCGAGTTCACCGCCGAGGATATCGCTGCCGAAAACCGCCTGCTGGCGCTGGTGGCCAAGGTCGGCCTGTGCAAGTCCAACGGCGAGGCCCGCAAGACCATTCAGGCCGGCGGTCTGTACATCGGCGACGAGAAGGTCACCGACGTTGAGTTCCGCGTTACGCCCGAAATGCTGGACGGCGACGGCCTGCTCATCCGCAAGGGCAAGAAGAGCTATCATCTGCTCAAGCTGGCCAAATGAGCCTGATTTCCTACAAGACGCTGATGAAGCGCGCGGACGATGAATTCATCATCAACAAATCGCGCTTCATCGGCTACGGATGTCCCTGCGAAACCGAAGAAGAAGCGCTCGCCTTCCTCAAATCCATCCGTGAAAAGCATGCGGACGCCACCCACAACTGCTACGCCTACATCATCGGCCCGAACATGGGAATCATGCGCTACAGCGACGACGGAGAGCCCGGCGGTACGGCAGGACTTCCCATCATCGAGGTCATGAAGGCGCGCGGAGTAACCAACTGCTGCGTGGTCGTAACGCGCTATTTCGGCGGCATACTGCTCGGCGCGGGCGGACTGGTGCGCGCCTATTCGCAGGGCTCGACAACCGCCATCAATGCCTGCGGCGTGGGCGTTATGCACCCGACCGCGCGCTACATGATGGACGTCCCCTATCCCATGCTCGGAAAATTTGAGCACTATCTCAAAACCGCGCCCATCCGCGTGGAAGACAAGCAGTTTTCGGACGTCATCACCTTCTCCTTCCTCGTCAAGTGTCAGGATGAAGAAACGCTGCTCGCAGAGCTGACCTCCCTTTCCGAGGGCACCCTTGAGCCGCTGAAGTTCGATGAACTGTACGACGCATGGCCTGAGGACTGATCAACGCATACACTGTACCCTGACACTCACAGAACCGGCTGAAGCGTTCCGCTGAAACACTGCGGCCGGTTCTGTTTTTTATATCCTGAAACATACAATTACCCCCTATTTTAATGAAAAGGATGTGAATCAGCATGGAAATATCTCTGAAAAAAGCCTCTATAGACGACGCCGAGCTGATCTGGCGCATGCAGATCGCTGCTTTCAAGCCGCTGCTTGATAAGTATCAGGATTACGACTACAGTCCCGCTGCCGAGACGATCGACAGAACCATTCAGCGCCTGCAAAGCGAGCGCACCGACTATTATCTCATTTTAGCGGATGCAACTCCGATCGGCGCTGTCCGTCTGATTCGTTTGGAGGGGAATCGCTGCCGGATTTCACCCGTTTTCATACTTCCCGAATACCAGGGACGCAGAATTGCTCAGACTGCCATGAAACAGCTGGAGTCACTGTATCCGAACGCCAGTGGATGGGAGCTTCACACCATTCTTCAGGAAGATAAGCTTCGCCATTTCTACGAAAAGCTGGGGTACCGTCGCGGAGAGCACCTGCAGCCCGTCAAAGAAGGCATGGATCTCGTCCTTTACGAAAAATGACCTGTTTGCCTGATTCGCATGAATGCGTCTCCGGCTATTTTGTATCCTGCTCTTGACCGCCAATAATTCTTCATGCTATGATATATTTCCAGCATACGCAACGGATACAGGGAGGCGAAAAATATGGCTCTTCACAGGCGCATCATCCTCATCGGCTGCGGAGGAAGCGGAAAGTCCACCTTTGCCCGGAAGCTGGGCGAGGCAACCGGCCTGCCCGTCGTTCATCTCGATCAGCTGTACTGGAAGCCCGGCTGGCAGCATCTTTCAAAAGATGAATTCGACGAAGTTCTTGCCGCCGAACTCACTAAACCCGAATGGATCATGGACGGCAATTTCGACCGAACCATTCCCCGCAGACTGGAGTTCTGCGACGCCGTCATTTTCCTCGATCTTCCCCGTCTGGTCTGCATTTCCGGCGTGATCCGGCGCGTCATATCCTCCTATGGCCGTACCCGTCCGGATATGGGCGAAGGATGCCCGGAGCGTTTCGATCTCTCCTTCCTCAAATGGGTCTGGAATTTCAACAAGGAAAAGCGTGAAAAATATCTTTCCCTACTGAATTCTTCCGGAAAAACCGTTTACCGGATTCGTTCCCGAAGAGAACTCCCCGCCCTGATCGAAACAATTGCCGGCAATCACTAAAGGAGGGATTAGTATGGCGCTCACTCAGCTGTTTCCGGACATCTACCGGCTCGTCATCCCCTTTGAAGATATCTACACCACTGTCTTTGTCATCAAAACGCCCGGAGGCGCCGTGCTTTTCGATACCGCCACCTATCCCTCGGATGCGACGGACTACATCATCCCCGCCCTGAACGAAGCGGGCGTCGACAGCGCCTCCCTCAAATATATCGTCCTTTCCCACAGTCACCGCGATCATGCCGGCGGCCTGAGCGAGCTGATGAACGCCTTCCCCGCCGCCTGCATCGTGTCGCGCAGCGAAAGAATCGCAGAAGTCTATTCTGCATTCAGCGTCCTCATTCCGGACGATTCTCATGTCCTTCTTGATGTGCTCAGAATCGCCGCCATCCCCGGCCACAGCGCGGATTCGCTCGGCCTTATCGACCTGCGCACCGGCGTTCTCCTGAGCGGAGATTGTCTGCAGCTCAGCGGCATCTACGGAAGCGGCAAATGGGGCGCAAACATCTCCATGCCTGCCGAACATCTCAGTGCCATCCGGAAGCTTCGCTCCCTCGGTCTCAGCGCCGTTGCCGCATCCCATGATTATCACCCCTGTGACCATCTGGCCGTCGGCGCAGACGCCGTCGATCAGTATCTCAGCGAATGTGAAACCGCGCTCTTCCGCGTCCGCGACCTGATCCTCGCCCATCCCGAGCAGACGGACGATCAGCGTCTTGCCGACCTCTACAACCAGACGCTCGGTCTTCCGACCATCGGAAGCCATGTGTTCTCCGCCATGCGGAAGGCGCTCGAATCAGGGCGCATCGTCTGACCATTCTTCTCTCTTCACGACATAGAAAAAAGCCAAGGTGCTTTCTCTGCATCTTGGCTTTTCGTATGAACCTGTTCGTATCTTACTTGACCAGCTCGATTTCGACATCCGGCTTCACAATCTGAATGAACGTCTTGCCGGGCTTGAAGAGCACTTCGGTGCCCTCGTCATCCAGATAAGCGGTGCTCTCGCCAACGCTGTTGCGGACCCAGCTGCCGGTGAAATGCTTGCCGCCGATGAAGTATTCGCACTTGTTGGTACCAGTCAGCGCGACGATCGGGCGATCGGCCGCATCATCAAACCAGGAATAATCGGCATACATGACGATGACGTTCGAGAATTCATAGGCTTCACCGGTCGCGCCGTCGAGCATATCCTTCCGGTTGTAGAAGCGGCGGTACACGCCATCCTTCTTGATATACTCGTAGGACGGATAGAAACCGATATTCGCGCCGTACGGAATACGGAATACCGTGCTGTTCTTGCCCTTAACGGTAGGCTCGTCCGCGCTGAACTTCAGTGGAGTATGAATCAGTTCCTCATTCTGCGCGTCAACCGAGTCGTACATCTGCCTGAGGCGTCCGACAACATTGTACGGAGCTACCCGCGTAAAATCACGGTAGAAATTCTTGGAATCGGACAGGCCGTCGAACCGGTTCAGATCGACGGTCTTGAAGTAATCGTATACGCTGCTTCCGGCCAGCTTCTGCCCGCCGAAGTGAACCAGCGTCGCGCACCAGTCCAGACTGACGTCCGCATGCATGATGCGTGCGGAGCGGACCGCTTCGACTTCCTCAGGAATCTCGTCGTTGTAGATTGCAAGATAGCGGGTATGGCCGCCGTCGGCGATCTCAATTTCATAGATGATATCCGCCTGGCTCATGTTCTTCTGAGGCCGCGCGTCGGCAGAATTATCGAACAGTACAGCCATCGCCTTATACGGCTGATCGGTCGGAAGACCGGTCGTCAGGGAATACGCCTGCCCGGGCTCTCCCTCAGCCAATGCAAAAACCGGCGTCATCAGAGCCAGCATCAGAACAAAAATCAGCATCTTTTTCATTGCATAGCGCCCCTTATACAATCAGTATATACCATAATATTTTACCATGCCTCAATTCCCCTGTCAAGCCGAATAATCCTCACCCTGTTTCATGCGCGAACCGATTGCCATTTCTTGGCTTCTGTATTATAATAACAGCGTTTACGGCGGATTTCTTGGGAATCGTCGTTCCCGGATTACCCATCCGCCCGGTTCAATCCGCTCATTCCGCTTCATCCCAGAAAGGAAGTCATAAGCATGAAACAGCACGACAGAAACTGGTCCGCCAAATGGATCGAAAATACGAACTGTCCGCCCCATACCGCGCCTGTTTTCCGCAGACGTTTTACCGCGGAGCATCCTTACACCAAAGCCGAGCTCTTCATCAGCGGCGTCGGCTTCTATGTCGCCCGCATTAACGGAAAGCGCGTCGGCGACGAACTGCTTGCTCCTGCTTTCTCCGCATACGACAAGACGGTCTACTACAACGTTCACGACGTCGCCTCCCTCATCGTCCCCGGCGACAATCTGATCGAAGTCACCCTCGGCAACGGCTGGTTCAACGAGCAGCTGCCCGACGACTGGAATTTCCACGTCGCTCCCTGGAAAAACAACCCGCAGCTGATCTGTGAAATCATCGCCGATGATCAGCCGATCGTCATTTCCGACGCGCATTGGGAGTGCGGACTCACCCGCATTACCTATAACTCCCTCCGCTTCGGCGAGACTTACGACGCATCCATCGACGATCCCGCCGACTTCCACCCCGCCCGCATTTCCCGCGGTGCAGGCGGCGCTCTGATCCGTCAGCGCATTCAGCCGATCCGCCTGAAGGAGATCATCGATCCCGTCGCTGTCATTCCGGCTCCGGACGGCAAGGTAACTTACGATTTCGGCGTAAATCTGGCCGGCAATGCCGAGATCACCGTAAAAGGCGCGCGAGGCGGCAAGGTGCATATCACTTATGCCGAGGTCATCAACGAGGACGGCTCCATTGACAACCGCGGCATCCATGCTTCCACCAAGCTGGCCGACCGTTTCCAGGAAGACGAATACATTCTCTCCGGCGACGGAAACGTGTATGGCACAGCGAATTCGGCTACAACGGCTTCCGCTATGCCATGGTCAGCTGCGAGAACGCCGAAATCGTCTCCATTCAGGCGCGCTGCTTCCATACAGATCTGCCTGAGGCCGGCTGCATTGAAACCGATCATCCTCTGATCTCGAAGATTCAGAG
>JAFQQU010000083.1 GCA_017410445.1 Clostridia bacterium
GCGGCCTGCTGCGCCGCGAGGATGATGTTGGTGTTGTTGGGCAGGACGAAGACTTCCTTGGCATGAACGCCCTCGATGGCCTTGAGCAGGTCCTCGATGCTGGGGTTCATGGTCTGGCCGCCGTCCACGATCAGGTCAACGCCCAGATCCTTGAAGATCTCGGAGATGCCCTCGCCCAGTGCGACCGCGACGATGCCGAACGGCTTCAGCTTCGCTGCTTCCGCCTGCTTCTTGGCCTGACGCTCGCGGAACTCCTCGCGCATGTTGTCGATCTTAATGGCGTCCAGCTCGCCCAGCTCCAGCGCCATCTGAAGCGCCTTGCCCGGCTCCTCGGTATGGACGTGAACCTTGACGACCTCCAGATCGCCGATGACCAGCACGCAGTCGCCGATGCGCTCGAGGCGCTTCCTCAGGCGGGCGACGTCGCTGTCCTTCATGTCGGGACGCGGATGGGAGACGATGAACTCGGTGCAGTAGCCGTAGGTGATCGACTCCAGCGAGTCGTAGTCTTCATGCTCGTCCACATATTCGCCCGGAAGCACTTCGGAGGAGTCGATCTCCTCGACCGGCTCGCCGAAGAACGCGGCGCGGAAGCCGGTGTAGAACACCATCAGGCCCTTGCCGCCGGAGTCCACGACGCCGGCCTGCTTGAGGACGGGCAGCATTTCGGGCGTCTTGCGCAGAATGGCGTCGCCTTGCTCGACGACGACGTTCAGCAGCTCGCCCAGATCCTGCGTCTTCGCGGCCGCGCGCTCAACCTCTTCGGCGATGACGCGGGCGACGGTCAGGATGGTGCCCTCCTTGGGCTTCATGACGGCCTTGTAGGCGGTGTCCGCGCCCATGCGGATGGCGCGCACCAGAGCGGCCGCGTCGATTTCGTCGGTGCCTTCGAGGCCCTTGGAAATGCCGCGGAAGATCTGGCTCAGGATAACGCCCGAGTTGCCGCGGGCGCCCTTGAGCGCGCCGCGCGCGACGTAGGAAGCGACGTCCGAGCAGCTGGTGCTGTTGTGCGCGTTCATCTCCTTCATGGCGGCGGAGATGGTATGGGACATATTGGTACCCGTATCTCCGTCCGGGACGGGGAATACGTTCAATGCGTCAATATTCTGACGGTTCTTTTCGAGCAGCGCTGCGCCGGAGAGGAACATCTCCTTGAGCAGCATCCCGTCGATCGTAGTAATAGGCAAGTTCTTTCCCTCCATTCGGTCACTGGGGGCACGGTCACACGCGGATGTCTTCCACGGAGACATTGACGCGGCCCACCTTAATGCCGGTCAGGTGCTCGATTTTGTATTTCACGGTGTCGATGAGCGTCGCGGCGACGGCGCTGATAGAGATGCCGTATTCCACGATGATGTACAGGTCCACGTCCACCGAGTCCTGCGCCGCACGGATGCGGACGCCGCGGCCCAGATTTTCGCGGCCCATCAGCTGAACGAAGCCGTCGGTTGTGCGCTTGGCGGCCATGCCGACGATACCGTAGCATTCCAGAGCGGCGTAGCCTGCGACCTTGAGCATAACTTCTTCGTTGACGGTTACATTGCCCAACTCAGTAGAAAACTTGCAGTCCATAGCAAAACCTCCATTCGAGGATACTGCGTAAATACCAGATATATCAATAGTATACCGTAGATTCTTCGATCATGCAAGGAAAATGCGCGAAAACTGGGTAATTAAAAGTTGAAAGTATCAACATTTAACCGACGGCTGAAATGTTATTTTAAAAATTTCTGGCCAAAACGCAAATCTTTTCACATAAAATACTTGCAAAGCAGGACAAAAGCTGATAAAATAGTCGTGTTTTGATGTGAACGCCTAAAGGAGGTGTGATCGATGGGAAAGTTTTGTGAGGTTTGCCATAAGGGCATCGTTTCCGGCAACGCCGTGAGCCACTCCAACCATAAAACCCGCCGTACGTGGGCTCCGAACACGCAGAGAGTGCGTGTCAACGTCAACGGTACTCCGGTACGCATGTACGTGTGCACCCGTTGCCTTCGCAGTGGTAAAGTGGAACGCGTCTGATTCTTTCCGGATCGTTAAGGAACGTAAGTCGGTCACAATATCGGCTTGCGTTTCTTTTCATTTTGGCGAATGAGGGAGTGTGCGGATATGACAGAGCAGGAGCGGACCCGGATGGGCCTGAGAATATACGATATCCGCAGGCAGCGCGGGCTTTCATGCCGGGAGCTGAGCGTCCTGGCGGGCGTCAGCGAGGGGCATCTTCATAATATTGAGCATGCGTCGAAATGTCCGAGCCTGGACGCGGTGGTGGACATCGCGCAGGCGCTGGACGTAAGCCTTGATTATCTGGTGCTTGGAATCAGGCCGCAGTTCGGCGACTGGGGGCTTGTGTTCCGCTCGGCGGACGAGCTGAAGAGCATCGTCCTGCTCGACTGATATCCGGTGAGAAAAAAACGAACGAACACAGGACTGAACATGATGACATAAAACCACGCCGCTGCGGAAAAAATGGTCCGCGGCGACGTGGTTTTTATGTATCTGAATCGGTGAGGTTACTCCCAAAGCCGCCAGTGGCTGACGTCGCACTGTCCATCCTGATTCCAGCCTGCTGTTGCCAAAGCGCCGTTTTCGCTCAGGCCGACGCTGTGCTTGCAGCCGGCCGCGATGATGGGAGGCTTTCAGCGGTTCTCCGCTTTTGAGGCAGCGTTCGATCTATTCCAGTCCTCCGCGGCAGAGGCGAAGGAGAATGCGGAGCAGAGGAGCAGCAGTCCGAGGAGAAGAGCAGCTGTTCTGATTGCTTTCACAGATCGTTTTATTCGATAACCTCTCTCTTTTTTTTGGGGTCCGTTCTTTTTGCGGGACCGGCATTGTCAAAATGCACAGACATATGCAGGAAGCATATGACCTGTGCATTCTTTATATCCATCAGTTATCCGGGCTGTTATTCGAGCAGATCGTCTTCGCCCTCGACGTCGTCCTCGTCCGAGCCCTGCTCGAGCTCGACGGAGATATTGCCCGCGTTGAACTCGGCGCGGATCTTCTGCTCGATTTCATCGTAGATTTCGGGATGGTCCTGCAGGTAAATGCGGACGTTGTCGCGGCCCTGACCGATGCGCTCGCCCTCATAGGAGAACCAGGAGCCGCTCTTCTGAATCAGGCCCTTGTCGACCGCCAGCTCGATCAGCGCGCCCTCGCGGGAGATGCCCTGGCCGAACAGCATGTCC
>JAFQQU010000006.1 GCA_017410445.1 Clostridia bacterium
CCTGGTTCTCTCTTTCAGCAGCGTCCAGGCTTCCATCGTATCCTGGCCGCACTGAATAAAGTTGGCGGGGTCAAACACGCCCTCCAGCTCCGGGAACACCGACAGCAGATCATGGCAGCGGACCGCCATATCGCCGTAGATGCCCTTCTCATTCTCATGGCACAGCGCAACGCCGCTGCCCCGGGCAATCTCCATCATCCGTCCGACCTGATCGATGACCCGGCCCCGGAAATCCGCCGCTCTGCCCTCCGGGACAAAGAACGAGAACATGCGCAGATTCCCGGCGCCCAGAATATCCGCCAGCGCCAGCACATGGCGCAGCTTATCCAGATGGGCGTCAAATCCGTCGGACTCAATACCGATCTTACCGATGGGCGACCCCATGGACCAGACCTTCAGCCCGGCGTCGTCCAGCCTGCGGCGCACCTCGCGCGCCTTCTCTTCAGAGATATCCGCGATGTTCTGCCCGTCCACGCCGCGGATCTCCAGGCCGTTCAGGCCGTTGCGCAGCAGGGCGGCAATCTGCCTGTCAATCTGTCCGGAAGCCTCGTCGGCAAAGGCATAGATTTTAAGTCCGTTCATGGCTGTTCCTCCTTACTCCATGCAAAAGCGCATGGCTGGCTATACCTGCATTATAGCCCGCAAAGCGCGGCATGGCAATGGATAACATCACGCATGGCCGGAATTGATCGACGATGCTCCGCGATTTCGCCGCAGCGCCGCCATTCGCCCGGGGCCACACATTGCGTATCCCTGCCCGGATGTGCTATACTGTTATCAACACGATACGCATCATCGCGCAAACACAGGAAAAAGGAGAACTCAACATGAAAAAGACAGTATGCATCCTGCTGAGCCTGCTGATGATTCTCTCGAGCATCGCTGCGCTGGCCGCCGTCAAGGACAACGGCGTGTGGCAGTATGAAATCACCAACGGCAAGGTCAAGCTCGTCGCCTACAACGGCACCGACAAGCTCAAGAAACTGGAATTCCCCGCCGAGATCGAAGACTGCCCGGTTACCGTTATCGGCGACGGCATGTATTTTGTCTGGCTCAGCCATGTCGGCCAGCGGACGGAGCTCGTCTTCCCGGAGACGGTCGAAACCATCGTCGGTCCGTTCTTCACCATCGGCTATTTCGGAACGGTCACCATCCCCGCCTCTGTCAAGGAGATCGCTGCCGAAGCTTTCTCGATCTCTTCCGTCTCGGAATTCAAATTCGCCGGCGCGCCTGAAATCTACGGCGCCAACGCGTTTTCTGAGAACGATGATCTCAAGAGCATCGTCATCCCTGAAGGCGCCCTTACCATGGGCGAATCCTGCTTTGAGAAGTGCGACAGGCTGACCTCCGCCGTGCTTCCGGCTTCCCTGGAGAGAATCGGTGCGAAGCTCTTCAACGGCTGCGTCAGGCTCACCTCCATCGAGATTCCCAAGAACTGCGCGATCAAGGAGATCCCGATGGGCTGCTTCATGAGCTGCCCGATCAAGTCCATCGTGCTGCCCGGCAAGGTTGAATCGATCGGCTCCAACGCCTTCTACGCCTGCGAAAAGCTGACCTCCGTCACCATCCCTGCGGGCGTGACGAAGATCGCCTCCGATGCTTTCTCCGGCTGCCCCTCCGGCCTGACGCTGACCGTCACGGAAGACAGCTATGCCCAGCAATGGGCGGACGAGCACGGCTTCAAGACCAAGGTTGTTCCCGCTCCTGTGCAGCTGCCGGAGGGCGCCGCCGACGCCTACACCGAGCTTAAGCCAGGCTGCAAGGGTCAGGAGGTTCTCGACGCCCGTACGAAGCTCTACGAGCTTGGCTATTTCAAGAACGTTCCCACCCAGACGGAATACACTACCAACATGATGGACTACGTCAGGAAATTTGAGGCGGACTACGGCCTGGAGACCGACGGCATCCTCTCCCCCGAGGATCTCGCGCTGCTCTACGCGCTGTAATCTGACCGTTCATCCGGTGTACATACACATCTGACGCCGCAATAGCAAGGCCCGCCGCGCCGATGATCCGTCATCTGCGCAGCGGGTCTTTTCTGTCTCCCCGGCAGGATTTCCATCAACTTCCTGACCAAACCGATGGAACAGAAACACGGTTTGTGGTATACTGTCAGCGATTCAGCCTACAGGATATCCTCCCCGGCGCTTCCTTTGCCGGGGAAGAACAGGAGGAAACACTATGAACAACCGCAATCTCTCCGGTCAGGAAAAGAAAATCGCATGGTACATGCTCGCCTTCATGGGCTTTTCGACAGTCTGGGGCTTCGGCAATGTGGCCAACGGTTTCATGTATTTCGGCGGCATCAGGGTCATCTTCAGCTGGATTCTGATGTTCGCGCTCTACTTCGTCCCCTACGCGCTGATGGTCGGCGAGCTCGGCTCCGCCTTCAAGCATTCCAGCGGCGGCGTTTCCTCCTGGATTGAGGGAACCTACGGGCGGCGGATTGCCTATTACGCCGGCTGGACTTACTGGGCCGTGCACGTCACCTACATCGCCTCCAAGGGCTCCGGCGGCCTCAAGGCGCTCAGCTGGGCCGTGTTCCGCAATGCGCAGGTGTACGACGCCTTCCCCACGCTGGCGGTGCAGCTGGCGACGCTCGCCGTGTTCCTCTTCTTCTGCTTCATTGCCAGCCGCGGCATGAAGGTTCTCAAGAGCATCACCACGCTGGCGGGCTCCACGATGTTCGTCATGTCCATCCTCTTTATCCTCATGATGTTCGCTGCGCCCGTCATCAACCCGAACGGCGGCTACATCCGCATGGATTTCAGCCCCAAGAACCTGATCCCCGAATTCAACCTCGGCTATTTCACCTCGCTGTCCATTCTCGTCTTTGCCGTCGGCGGCTGCGAGAAGATCTCTCCGTATGTCAATAAGGTGAGCAACCCGTCCCGCTCCTTCCCCCGCGGCATGATCATGCTGGCGGTCATGGTGGTTGTCTGCGCGATTCTGGGCACCGTGGCGATGGGCATGATGTTTGACCCGGCGGTGATCGGCGAAAGCACGGAGTCCTTCAACTCCTATGTCTCCAACGGTGCATACTGGGCCTTCCAGAAGGTTGGCGAGTATTACGGCGTGGGCGATCTGTTCATGATTGTCTATGCGGTCTGCAACGCCATCGGTCAGTTCGCAACGCTCATCATCAGCATCGATGCGCCCCTGCGCATGCTCCTTGGCAACGATTATGCCCGCGAGTTCATCCCCTCCGCAATGCTCCGCCAGAACCGGCACGGCGCTTACATCAACGGCATCCGCCTGGTTATGTTCCTCTCCGGCGCGATCATCCTGATCCAGATTCTCGTCCCCGGCGCGACCGCCGTGCTCGCGCAGCTCACCAAGCTCAACTCCGTCTGCATGCCGATGCGTTACCTGTGGGTGTTTGTCGCCTACATCGGCCTGCG
>JAFQQU010000084.1 GCA_017410445.1 Clostridia bacterium
AAAAGCGCGGTAAAATAAGACTTGCATTTTCAAGATGCATAGTGTATAATGATTTTGGTTGTCGGGGCACAGGTCTGTGGTTGAAAGTCGAAGCCAGTCGCAGGCGAAACGATCCACGTAAACAGGGCAAAGTCCCGGTGAGCATGGTGCGGCTTAGATGTAAGTCCGGCCAGCCTTGATGCTGAGAGGGCCAGTAGTGGGGAGACAGATGTCTTAGGAGCGAACGTCCCAGCCGGCGAGTGTGGGGTCAAAGACCAGGTCAGCTGAGCGCGGCAGCCAATTACGATTAAGCAGGGGGAAATTCCAATGTACGAAGACAAGACGCTGGTATGCAAGGATTGTGGCAACGAGTTCGTGTTCACCGCTGGTGAGCAGGCTTTCTACGCAGAGAAGGGCTTCCAGAATGAGCCTACTCGCTGCAAGAGCTGCCGTGACGCCCGTAAGGCCACCCGTGCCAACGCCGGCGAAGCCCGTGAGATGTTTGAGACCGTTTGTGCCGAGTGTGGCAAGCCCACTCGCGTTCCCTTCATTCCGAAGAATGACCGTCCGATTTATTGCAGCGAGTGCTTTGCCGCGCGCCGTCGATAATCCCCCTATCTGAACAACACATGTGTGAACAGTGACTCGCTCAGGCGTATCGCTGTTCACTCTTTTATTTATCCGAATGAAAAGGAGCGGCTGAGAATGAATCCGATTGAAAAGAAAGTCCGTGAAGCAAAACATCCGGTCGCCCTGACCGGCGCCGGCATCTCCGCACCGTCCGGCATTCCGACTTTTCAGGGTACATGGAAAAATCAGCCCATACGGGATTTCCTGACCCGCGAGTATGCGGAGAATGACCCCATCGGCTTCTTTGAGCTTTTTGTGGATATGGTTAAGTGGTGCGATAAGGAGCCGAATCCGGCGCATAAGGCGCTGGCGATGCTGGACATTCCTGTAATCACTCAGAATATCGACGGTCTTCACGAAAAGGCCGGGACAAAAACAGTATATCCCCTGCACGGAACGCTTCATACAGTTCACTGCACGGCCTGCGGCAAAAAGCGGAGTTCAAAAGAGTTCGCTGCAGAACTGAAGGAGCTCTATGATGAAGGCGACCGGCAGAAGATTATGGAAGGTCTAAGGTGCCCAGAATGCGGCGGCTGGATCGACACGGACGTCGTCCTTTACGGAGACAGCATCCATCATTTGTATGATGCGATGCGCCTGAGCGAACAGGCGGATCTTATGCTGGTCATAGGAACTTCTCTGATCACCTACCCTGCCGCTGCCCTTCCGCAGATTGCAAAAAATGGCGGCGCGGAGATTATCCTGATCAACGATGACTGCGTCAAAGCATTGGAGGGTATCTGCAAATGAAATTCAAAGCAATATTCATGGATAACGACGGTACGCTGATGGATTTCAAGGCGGCGGAGGCGAATGCGCTGAACTGCGTAATCGATCAGCTCGGCATCGACTCCCCTGATGCCCCGGAGGTATACAGCAGAATCAACGATCAATGCTGGAAGGATTTTGAAAAAGGCCTGATCACTCAGGAACAGCTTCGTCTCCGCCGGTTCCGCGAACTGATGGAGTATTTCGGATGCGGCTATGAAGAGGATAAGGTCAAAATTACAGCAGAAACGTATGTTGAGGAATTGTCCCATCAGAATATTCTGCTTCCAGGCGCGCTGGATGTAGTGAAGCAAATTTCAGCACACCTGCCTGTTTACATTCTGACCAACGGCATATCCAAGGTGCAGCACGGAAGAATTGATACTTCTCCCCTCGCTCCGTATCTCTCTGGCCTCCTGATTTCCACTGAAATCGGCGCCCCGAAGCCCGCTCCTGATATGTATCTGAGGGCTCTTGAAATGGCTCAGATAGAGCCTTGCGAAGCTCTGATGATCGGAGATAGCCTGAGTTCCGACATTCGCGGCGCGGTAAATCTCGGTATCCCGGCATGCTGGTACAATCCTGAGCGGAAAATGAAACCCGAATGGGTGATTGGCTATGAGATTCATCACATTCACGAGATGGCCGACGTTGCGCTGATGGATTGATGACGATCATGACGGATCCTGTCAAGAAATGATTGCGCGCGGTTTTCGGGCATGTTATAATATCTTCAAAACGGCAGATGGGAGCGATAGAAATGATCAAAGTTGGCGTACTCGGATTTGCTCATGGTCACGTGATGTCTTATGGCGGCGAATGGAATGCGAACGACCGGTACGATGTAAGAATTGTCGCCGGCTGGGATCATGACGCGGAGCGGCTGGGAAAATCCTGCGAGACGCTCGGCGCTGTTCCCTGTGCTACCATTGACGAGCTGCTCAGTATGGTTGATGCGGTTGTCATTTCGTCCGAAACCCATCTGCATGCAGAGCTTGTCGAAAAAGCGGCTGCAGCCGGCAAGGACATCATTTGCTATAAGCCGCTGGCACTGACGATGCAGGAGGCTGACCGGATCGTTGATGCGGTTAACAAAAACGGCGTGCGTTTTTCGATGGGCTGGCAGATGCGTACTGATGCTCAGAACATCCGTATGAAAGAAATGATCGTCAAAGAGGAACTGGGCAAGGTTTGTGCGTTCCGCCGCCGTCATGGTCTGGCTACGCACACTTGGGCGAATTTCGAGAATACATGGCATGTTGCCCCTGAAAAGAACAGAGACATCTTTGCCGACGACTCGGCTCACCCGATCAACATGATGCAGTGGATCTTCGGTATGCCGGAAACGGTATCCTGTGAGATGAGTACGATGCTGAACCCGAAGATTCCTAATGATAACGGAATCGCGCTCTTCAAGTATGCAAACGGCATGGTCGCAGAGATCACCTGCTGCTTTACCTGCTCTGCGGTTGAAGCGACGACCGAAGTATACTGCGAGAAAGGCTCCATTCAGCAGGCGTACGGCGACGCTCCTGCTACCCGTCTCCCCCGCGTTTCCGGCGCGCCCGGCCTGAAATGGTTCAGGGAGGGCGACTCTGACTGGACGGACAGCGGCATTCCCAGCCCGGCCGTACATGGACAGCGCTTGAAGGATCAGGCCGGTCCGCTGGCAGATTTTCTGAAGGGCGGACCTTCTGTCTGTACTGCCGAGGAAGGACGCGACACGCTGCGGCTGGTGCTGGCCTGCTGCCTTTCCGCACGTGAAGGCAAGAGAGTTTCCGTACGGGATGACGGAGTATACAACATCTGATGAAATAGAATAATATACTTTAGACTGCGGCTCACGGGCTGCAGTCTTTTCTCTGATCGGGGAACAAAGTAAATTATAGAAACGTCCAAAGAATTGAAAACACACTGAAAGGAAGAAATTGTATGAAGAGGATTCTCAGTATTCTGCTGGCGGCTTTGATGCTTGCAGTCGGCGCGACTGCATATGCAGAGGGCACCGATATGGCCTATGAATGCGGTGAGATTGTCGTTCTGGGTCAGAATGCGAAGATTGATCTGGATGATGACGGCGCACCGGAGGAAATTGTCTATGAGATTCTCAAAGACGAAGAGGGCTATGATACCGGATACCGCCTGCAGGTCGGCGATCAGGAAGTTACCGGGATTGGCTGGTATATGGATGAGAACATCCGCGCGCTGCGCCTTGACAAGAGGTCGGGTATTCTTCTGATGGTAAGCGACTATGGCCCGAGCGATGATTATGAGACGCATTTCTATCTCTATTTTGACGGTCATCTGCTTAATGCGGGCAGTATCCCTTCACTGCCGGACAGCATGAGCGTCAGAAACGGCGTCATCACAACTCAAATCCGCGGGAATGTACTTTATACCTGGTTCAGAGAAGCGGATTATGTGCCGGCTTACGGATGGGGCGAGAATTGGGAAACGACGGATGCGGCATTTGTTGAAGTCCCCCGATATCTTTATCCGATGGGACTGATTGTCGGGCTGAAGGTTGATCTTCCGCTTAAGGGAAATATGAAGAGCGAAGACGCCGGTCCGGTTCTTGAAGCGGGCACCAGAGCTGTTCTGATTGCTACAGATGATAAGGAGTGGGTGCTGATCCGCTCGCTGGACGGTTCCGAAGAAGGATGGATGCAGGTAGATAAGGAAAACAGCCTGACCTGTTATGTGGGCGAAGAAAAGCTTGATTCTTACGAGGTATTTGACGGGCTGCTCTTTGCTGATTAAACCTTCGAAGTATATCCCGACAGAGAAAAGTCTGTCGGGATTTGCTGACTCTTGGGACAAATGCTCTGTTCAAAAGGATGAATAGATGATATAATAGAAGCAGAAACAAAATACTGGGAGGATGAAATTATGCGAGCGTATGAACGGTTTCTTAAGTATGTAAACATCGATACGACGGCAGATTCTGCCAGCAATACCTGCCCCAGCAGCCCGAATCAGCTGATTCTCGCAGCAGAACTGGTCAAAGAAATGAAAGAAATGGGCATCGCCGATGCACGTGTGGATGAATACGGATATGTATACGGCTCTATTCCCGCAAGCATCGAAGGCGCTCCGACCATTGGCCTGATTGCTCATATGGATACTGCTGAGGACGCTCCCGCTTCCCCCATGAACGCGCATATCGTCGAGAATTATCAGGGCGGCGACTTGGTTATGGACGAGGAAGGCAAGAATATCCTTCGTCAGTCCGAGTACCCCATGCTGGGCAATTACATCGGCCATGATCTGATCATTACCGACGGCAACACACTGCTCGGTGCAGATGACAAGGCCGGTATTGCGGAGATTATGACCTTTGCCGAAAAGGCGCTCAATACTCCCGGACTCAAGCACGGCAAGATTGCCATCGGCTTTACGCCCGATGAGGAAATCGGCCGCGGCCCGGATCATTTTGATTATGCCGGCTTCGGCGCTGATTTTGCCTACACGCTGGACGGTGGTCCTCTCCCCGAGATAGAGTGCGAGAACTTCAATGCCGCAAGCGCTGCAATCGAAATCACCGGTGTAAGCACGCATCCCGGCGGAGCCAAGAACCGCATGAAGAATGCTGCGCTGATCGCTGTTGAACTCATCAACATGATGCCGCCCGCCGAGCGTCCCGAACATACTGCAGGCTATGAAGGATTCTATCATCTCATCGGCATGAGCGGTTCTGTGGAAAAGGCGAAGGTTTACTACATCATCCGCGATCATGATATGACAAAGTTCCTGGCCCGCAAGGCCTTTGTGGAGCGCTCCGTAGCCTACTTGAATGAGAAATACGGCGAGAATACGATCAAACTCGAACTCAAGGACAGCTACTTCAATATGCTTGAGGCCATGAAGCCCAACATGCACGTTATGACCCGCGCCGAAGAAGCGATCCGCAAAATCGGTTTCGAACCGAGGCGCAGGGCGATCCGCGGCGGAACAGATGGCGCGACGCTTACTAACAACGGCCTTCCCTGCCCCAATCTGCCAACCGGCGGTATGTTTGCCCATGGCCGCCGCGAATGCATCTGCATTCAGGAAATGGATAAAATCGTAGAAATGATCGAAAAGATCATCTGTGAAGACTGACGGATGTACGAAAGAACCGAATAGGACGAACGAAAACCGAGGACTGCAGCGCTGCAATCCTCGGTTTTTTCGTTATTCTGCGTTCACGGGAACGGGTTCGGCCAGTTCCTGCCGGAAGGTAAGCTCGTTGTCCTGAGCGGAAATAATGACCTTCTCGCCCATCCTGATCCGTCCGGACAGAATCTCTTCACTCAAAGCATCCTCAACCTGCCGCTGAATCGCTCTGCGCAGCGGCCGCGCGCCATACTGCGTGTCATATCCGGCCTGCGCAAGGACGGCAATCGCTTCCGGTTCAAAGGAGAGATGCATGCCCTGCTCTTCCATACGGCGGCTGACTTCGCGCAGCATGAGCGCGGAGATTTCGCGGATATGCTCTTCGCCGAGCGCGTGGAACACGATCAGCTCGTCCACACGATTCAGAAACTCCGGTCGGAATGTGAGCTTCACCTCGTCCATGATGCTGTCCTTCATGTTCTCGTAGTTCCGTTCGCTGTTGGAAGCGCTCCCGAAACCAAGAGAACGCTGCTTCTTGATGGTATGAGCGCCGGCGTTGCTGGTCATGACGATAACCGTATTCTTGAAGTCTACGACGCGTCCCTGACCGTCTGTCAGCCGTCCATCCTCGAGAATCTGCAACAGTACGTTGAATACGTCCGGATGCGCCTTTTCCACTTCGTCCAGCAGGACGACTGCGTATGGCTTTCTGCGGACACGTTCGGTCAGCTGGCCGCCCTCCTCGTATCCGACATAGCCGGGCGGAGAGCCGATCATCCGGGAAACCGAGTGCTTTTCCATGTATTCGGACATATCAATGCGGATCAGGCTGTTCTCATCTCCGAACAGCGCTTCGCCGAGCGCTTTGCATAGTTCGGTCTTGCCGACGCCTGTGGGGCCCAGGAAGATGAACGAACCAATTGGCCTGCGCGGATCCTTAAGACCTGCGCGCGCGCGTCTGACGGCGCGTGAGACGGCTTTGACGGCTTCGGACTGGCCGACTACGCGTTCATGAAGAATCGCTTCCAGACGCAGGAGTCGGCTGGCTTCGTCTTCGGTCATCCGGGTTACGGGGATGCCGGTCCAGGAAGAAACGATCTGTGCGATATGCTCCTCGTCAACCCGTTCGAAGGATTCGTTTCGCTGGCGTTCCCATGCCTTGCGGCGTTCCTCCATCTCGCTCTGCAGGCGCTTCTTGCGGTCACGCAGCTCGGCGGCCTTTTCGAAGTTTTCGCTGGCTACGGTGGCTTCGGTTTCTTTTGTCAGCTCTTCCAGCTGTTCTTCCTGTTCCTTCATGTCAAGCGGAGCAGTGAAGGCCTTTATTCTGACGCGAGAGGAGGCCTCGTCTATCAGGTCGATGGCTTTATCGGGAAGGCATCTGTCTGAGATATACCTGTCGGACAGAGCAACGGCAGCTTCGATGGCGCTGTCGGTGATGCGGACCTTATGATGAGCCTCATAGCGGTCGCGCAGCCCCATCAGGATAGCTACCGCTTCATCCTTGGTCGGTTCGCCGACCATGACCGGCTGGAAGCGACGCTCCAGTGCAGCGTCTTTCTCGATGTGCTTATGGTATTCGGAGAGCGTCGTTGCGCCGATGCACTGAAGCTCTCCGCGTGCCAGCATGGGCTTGAGAATATTTGCCGCGTCGATGGAGCCTTCCGCTGCGCCCGCACCGACCAGCGTATGGAGTTCATCGATGAACAAAATGATGTTGCCGGCAGTGCGGACTTCGTTCATGGCGTTCTTGAGGCGTTCTTCGAATTCGCCGCGGTATTTTGCACCGGCAAGCATACCGGGCAGATCAAGCTGAACGACGCGCCTGTCACGGAGAATTTCCGGGATATTTCCTTCCGTGATCAGCTGCGCAAGTCCTTCGACAACTGCTGATTTGCCGACACCCGGTTCGCCGATCAGAACGGGATTGTTCTTGCGGCGGCGTGAAAGGATCTGAACGATTCGTTCGATTTCGTTGACGCGTCCGATGACCGGGTCGAGCTCGCCGGACCGGGCCGCCTGAGTAAGGTCGCGTGCATACTGATCGATGGTGGGCGTGGAGCTTGCGTTCTCCGCTTTTTCGTTCGTGGGTTCCGCTCCCTTTCCGCCGCAGGCTTCGATGAGCTCTGCCCGGGCGCGATTCAGATCGAGCCCCAGCTTCATCAGGGCCTGCGCTGCGACGCCTTCGCGCTCAAACATCAGAGCGAGAAGAAGATGCTCGGTGCCCACATAATTCTGCTTCAGCTCGCGGGCTTCGCGTGCGCTCTGCTCCAATACCTTCTTCGTGCGGGGCGCGTAGGACATGGTTTTCGGACTGACAGCCTCGTCTCCCTCGCCAACCATCTGAAGAATTGTCTGGCGGACATGAGTGATATCCAGCTTTCCCAGCACCGCGCCGGCCTTTCCGGGATCGTTCATGATGCCGAGCAGCAGGTGCTCGGTGCCTACATAGTTTCTATGCATCGCCGCGGCTTCCTTTTGAGCGGCGAGCAGAGCGCGTTGGGCGCGTTCTGTAAACCTTGCAAAAAATGCCATAGGATGGTATTACCTCCTGGGTTAGATTTCGACGAGCGCGTTGGGCATTTCAGTCATTTTGCTGCGCAGGATATCTGCGCGAAGCGTGCCCCGTTCGCGTTCAGAAAGAGATTTGCCTACGGATGCATTGAGCGAATGCGGCTGAAGATCCATCATCAGGCGGTCGATTTCGGCAATGGAACCGTCAATCAGTCCGATAACAGCGGCAAGGCGCAGGTCGCTCCATCGCTGCATCCATTCCTTATCACTCATCAAACGGGCGTTTCTCAGAATGCCAATGGAACGGAACAGACGGTCTGTGACCGACAACTCATCCTGCTCAAGCATCTTCTCTCGTACGCCCCGCTCTACTTCAATAATCTGTGTGGCGGCGGCGATCAAGGAACGGATGACGTCCTCCTCCGGACGGCCAAGCGCCGCGTTGCTGGTCAGCTGATACAGATTACCGTCCGCTTCGTTCCCTTCGCTGTATTGTCCGCGCAGAGTAAGGCCAAGCTTGGCCACTTCCTGAGAAACGCGGGTAATCTGGCCTGCTGCGCGTAGAGTGGGAAGATGCATGAGGATCAGACCCCGCATTCCGCTGCCGGCGTTGGAAGGACTGGTCGTGAGATATCCGAACTGATTGTCAAAAGCAAACGGACTGCCTTTCTCCAGCCAGCTGTCGGCCTTGTATGCAAGATCCGCGGCTATTTCAAGCTGCAGGCCGGGCATCAGCCCGAAAATGCGGAGATGATCCTCTTCACCCACCATGATGCTGATGGTTTCGCCCTTTGAAAGCATTACGGCGGCATTATCGCGGTATTTCAGAAGGTCATTGCTGATTTGAAAACGGTCGAGCAGTCTCCCCTGTTCATCCTCAGGCATTTTGCTGAGGTGATGGAAATGAAATGCGTCTGCCTGTCCGTTCATTTCGACGGACGTCCAAACTCTTTGTGTAATCAGTTCGGTTTCTTCTGCTCCGATGACGGGGGAAAACGGAAAGTCTTCATAATTCCGCGCCAGTCTGATCCGGCTGAGGACGGCTACATCCTGTTCCGGAGCGCTCGGATAGTCAGTCATTCTCTGCCACCTCCGTTGAAATCTGCGCAGACAGCGCGCGGATCTGATCGCGGAGCGCGGCCGCATTTTCGTATTCCTCGGCAGAAATGGCGTTTGCCAATTCCTGACGGAGCTTATCGAGCTTCAGCTTCATGGAGAGCTTTTTGTCAATTCCGCCGGGCATGCGGCCCACATGCTGCGTGTGGCCGTGAATCCGGCTTATTGCAGTCTGAAGCGGTTCGCGGAAATCGCTGTAGCACTGAGCGCAGCCAACCATTCCGGACTTGCGGTATTTTTCATAGGTAGTTCCGCAGCGGGAGCAGGTGATGTCGGGAATAGGCTCTTCCTTTTTAGACCCGCCGGATTTCAGTGCGTCCAGAAGTCCGTTCAGGTGACCTGCCAATGTAGAAAAATCATGCTTGTAACGCTGACTGTTGGCGAGGCATTCGCTGCAGAGGTTTCTGTCTTTCTTCTCGCCGTTTACGATGGTGGTAATTCTGATATTAGCGGGACGGATGCCGCATTCGTCGCACATCATCAGTGATCGCCTCCCTCATAGTTTTTGAATACCTGCGTCAACATATTCCTCAGAACAGCGGCTCTCAGCACATTTTTTGCATTGACCGGTAAAGCCAATGCATTCTGTGCAACGGCAGCACGCATGATCCGTGCCTCATTGACCGTAACCAGTTTGCAGTCGTACAGATGCGTAATGATTGCAGCGGCTGCTTCTTCGCTGATTTCGCTGCCTACCCGGTTGAGAAGCGCGCTTAGAAGATTCCCGTCGGGAGACGAATGCATGCGTACAATTCGCACATATCCGCCGCCGCCGCGCCGGCTTTCGATGACATATCCGTGATCAACCGAAAAACGAGTAGCCAGAACATAGTTGATCTGAGAAGGAGCGCATCCGAAGTGCTGCGCAAGCTCGTTGCGTTTTACTTCAACTTGTGCGCCTTCCTGCATCAGGTCTTTAATAAATCTTTCAATAGCATCGCTTAATTGTGCCATATATAGATCACTCCTCAATTTGACCATCTTTGACTATTATATCGTATCTCCTGATCTTTTCAATATGATGTGATGAAAATTAACACAAAAGCCGTCAATCGCACAAGGCGATCAACGGCCGGAAAGCGATGCCAATGATTCAGTATTTGGAGAGCAGCTTCAAAAGTACCTCAATAGAGCGTGCAGCGGCCATCTGAACGAACTGACCGTAGTCCATATGGGATTCGTCGTCAGCATTGTCGGAAATAGCGCGGATG
>JAFQQU010000085.1 GCA_017410445.1 Clostridia bacterium
AAGGGCTGCGGCATCAAGGGCCTGACCACGCAGAAGATCTTCTGGAGCTACAACGATTCTGAGCCCTTCCCCTACAACGCCTTCAGCTGGAAGGGCATCGACGGCACGCAGGTGCCGTGCTATCTGCACATGTGGTATGAATCCACCGTCGATGCACAGACGCTGCATGCCCGCTGGGAAAACAGACTGTGCAAGGACGGCACGGGCGATTTCTTCCTGCCGTTCGGCTACGGCGACGGCGGCGGCGGCCCCACCCGCGACGACCTGGAACAGGTTCGCCGTCAGCAGGATCTGCAAGGCACGCCCAAGATGCATTACATCCATCCCAAGCAGCTGTTTGAAAACCGCGATGAGAAAAACATGCCCGTCTACCGCGGCGAGCTGTATTTCCCGTGCCATCGCGGTACGTATACCGTTCAGGCGGCAGTCAAGAAGGGCAACCGCCGCTCCGAGAACGCCATGCGCGCCTACGAGCTGTGGAGCGCCGCTGCGGCCTGGGAAAACGGCGCTGCCTATCCGTATGACAACATTGAGAAGCGCTGGAAGGACACGCTGCTCAATCAGTTCCACGACATTCTGCCGGGCAGCACGATCAAGCGCGTGAATGTCGAAGCCGAAGCGCTGTACGGCGAGATTCTCGCCGACGTAAAGAACGGCACCGACGCCGCTCTTGCAGCCATGACTGACGGCGGCGAAGGCGTGACCCTGTATCATGCCCAGAGCGCGGCCCGTGCGCAGGTCGTTCGTCTTGACGCGCGGTTTGCCGGCGGCGCCCGCACGGCAGACGGAACCAAGGTTCCCTGCATGCCCTACGAGGGCGGCGCGCTGGCATACGTCAATCTTCCGGCCATGGGCAGCGTGACGCTCTATCCCGAAAAGGCCGAAGCGGCTGCTCTGGTCAGCGTTAAGGAAACCGAGAAGGGATATCTGCTGCGCAACGAGGTGCTTGAGGCGCTTGTCAGCCGCGAAGGCCATGTCCTGTCCGTGAAGGACCTCAAGACCGGCCGTGAACGCGTGGGCGGCGAATCGAACTGCCTGCAGGTTTTCCGCAGCGTACCGCGTGCGTTCGACGCATGGGACATCGACAGCCAGGTTGTCAACCGCGAGGTTGATCTGGATGCACGCTATGAGAGCGAAATCGTGGTCGAAGGCGGCGTACGCGCGGCCATCCGCGTAATCACCCGATTCCTGGACAGTGAGATCTCTCAGGTGATCTCACTTGACGCGGGCGCAAAGCGTCTGGACTTTGACACGCATGTCGAATGGCATGAGCGTCATAAGCTGCTCAAGGCCACCTTCGATACCGGCGTTGATGCGATCGAAGCGGCCAATCAGGTGCAGTTCGGCTACATCATGCGCCCGGCGCACCGCTCCCGCAAGTATGATCAGGATCGCTTTGAGGTTTGCAATCAGACCTACACCGCGCTCTTCGATGCGACCCACGGCGCTGCGGTCCTGAACGACTGCAAGTACGGCGTAAGCATGCTCGAGGGCAAGATTTCTCTGTCCCTGATCTGCGCGGGCGTCAATCCCGATCCGGACGCCGATCTGCGTTCGCATGATTTCCGTTATGCCTACACCTTCTGGGACGGCAGCTTTGAGCAGTCCGGCGTCGTAGAAGAAGCCGGCGAGCTCAACATCCCCGTAATGGTTGCGGACGGCGCGCGCGCGGACGGTTCGTTCTTTACTGTGGACGATCCGAACGTCGTGATCGAGACCGTCAAGCTGGCCGAGGACCGTTCCGGCGATCTGATCGTGCGTCTGTACGAGAGCATGAACGGCACTCGCCGCGCAGCGCTCAGAACCGCTCTGTCTGCCGCGCAGGTCTGGCGCTGCAACATGCTGGAAGAAGCCGAAGAGGAGCTGGAGATGAAGGACGGTGCAGTCGCGTTTGACGTGAAGCCGTTCGAAATCATCACCCTGAGGCTGAAGAAAGCCTGAATGGTATAAAACGGCCTGCCAAAACGGCGGATAGCGGTAAAGACTATATTTGGAGGGTCTGGAATCTGTGAATCGCAGATTTCAGACCCTCTTTGTGTAAAAACTATTGACAGGGAAGTTCGCGTTGTTGTATTGTGACAGGGAAGGGATGTGATGGAATGAAATATCCGAAGGGGTTTAAGTTTGGCGTTGCGACATGTGCCGCTCAGGTGGAAGGCTGTGGTCTGGACGGCGGACGCGGCGAGAGCATATGGGATGTTTTTGCCAGAAGGCCCGGAGCAATTGCGGACGGAACCAATCCATCTACAGGCGCTTGCGACAGCTACCGGCTGTTCGATGTGGATCTCTGGAATATGATGGATCTGGGCGTCAACGCCTACCGCATGTCCATTGCATGGGGGAGAGTCATGCCGGAAGGCATTGGCCGGATCAATCAGCAGGGCGTGGATTACTATAAGCGCTGCTTTGAAAAGCTGCTGAAGGCGGGCATTGAGCCGAATGTGACGCTGTATCACTGGGATCTGCCGTGGGCGCTGGAAAACCGGGGCGGATGGATGAACCGGGACAGCAAATACTGGTTTCAGGAATATGCGGCGAACATGTTTCGCCTGTTCGGCGACATTGTGCCCACATGGGTGACGGTCAATGAGCCCATTGCGACCTATGTCGGATACGGACAGGGCTTCTTTGCGCCCGGTTATACCAACAAGCGCTGGGGAAATCAGGCGCGGCATAATATCATGACCGCGCACGGCGCAGGCGTTGAAGCGTTCCGTGCCTCCGGCGCGAAGGGCGAAATCGGCGTGGTGATTGATATCTGGAAACGGATCCCGATATCCGACGACCCGGAGGACGTCGAGCGGGCGCACGACGAGGATGAGGAGAACTGGAAGTTCTACACCGACCGTCTCCTCGGAAGTGGATACAGCCAGTATATTCTCGATAAATTCTCCCGCGAAGGCACGCTGATGGATATGGAGGATGAGGATTTCCGCCTGTCCAACCTCCCGATTGACTTCTACGGAATGAACTACTACAATACCGTTCCCGTCGGCAAAAGCAAGGTAAAGAGAGTAGCCGGGGAAAACGGTGGAAATTTTGCTGAAGACAGGGATACGACCAATCCGGAGGGAATGGCGCCTGTCCTCAAGATGATTATGGATATGTATTCCCTGAAGCTGCCGGTATACATTACGGAAAACGGCTTCGGGCATGCAGGCGCTGAAACGCCGGACCCGAAGGACGGAATGATTCATGACGATAAGAGGATCAACTATCTGAGCCGGGCGCTCCGGACGGTTGAAGGAATGCTGGCCGAGGGAATGGACATCCGCGGATACTATCTCTGGTCCCTGATGGACAACTTTGAATGGAGCGCCGGAAACAGCTATCGATACGGCATTATCCATACGGATTTTGCTACCTACCGCCGCACATGGAAGAAGAGCGCGTATTGGTATAGGGACTATATCAGGCAGAGCCTGAGTCATTTGTGATCCGGAAAGCATGGCTTCGGAGATTGATAATATTCTATGGCCTGTAGGTTCTGCGTTGGGGATGTGCAGCGGGATTTCGGTTTCCTATCACTTTGAAGCGTGGGCGTGAGAAATGATGCA
>JAFQQU010000086.1 GCA_017410445.1 Clostridia bacterium
AATAAATGGCACATTTCCACCGTAATATTCAGGATGTTGCATCGAAGGAGTACCCCCGCCGCGCACATCGATACAGCAATCTTTTAAGGGAATACCTCTCTCAGATTCGTTCCTAAACATCTCGACAAATCGGGCTTTAACCAACTCCTCCATCTTTTGCAGTTGCTTTTTCCGCAGGGCAATCAAGCCGCTGACCTTGTCCATAACGGCGGCGATCTCCTTTTGCGCTTCAACATCAGGAAGCGGTACTTCAATACTTTCAACAATCGATTTAGAAATCTCCTTGAAAGTTGCTCCTCTTCCCAAGGAATTGAGATATTCAGTTTTACCTTTCAAAAACCAGTATAAATACTTGTTGTATATTCTGTCTGAACAGATGAGGTTTTTAAATCCCTGATTGCAATACATTTCTGTTCCGGCAATGGCGACTTTTCCGATAGGGGCACGTGACGACAGCAATACCGTTCCCGCCGGAAATGATGATAGTCCGGATTTCTTCACGCCAAGCTCAGTAATTTTCCGAACGCTTTCATAGATCACCTCGGAATCTTCGTTTAATTCAGCCGGTGTAACCCAATTGATGTCTCCATCCCAGTATTCCGGAATGCTGCTGCTTGGCGTCGTACCAGAAACAACAGTGCAAACTTCTCCCAACTTTGGCATTTTTATCCCCCTATGGTCGCTGCATCTTTCGCACTCTGACATATCGAACGCAAATATGATTTTGTTTCAAAGAATTCTATTTTGTCATTCAGCAGATCACACTGATAAAACCATCCGCAATCATCTACATACAAAGTAGTGAATTGAAATTCCGAAGAATGCTGTGCTGCTTTCAAAATCTCAACGAGTTGCTTTATTTCATCAACCTCATAATCTTCAAAGGTATCAGTGAAGACATATAGTTCCAGTTTACTTGCGCGTCCTGAATAGCCATCCAGTTTTTTCACCTTGCTTGCTACAGCATGTTGAAGCAACCGTGTATTATGCCATACTCCGCAAACCGGACTGAACCCAAAAATCTTATCCTCATAAACAAGCGGAAGATTTGTCTCGGTAAACCGATTCAACTTATTCTGAGGAACCTCATCAACCCTTTTCCCTTTCAGTTCCTTCTCAAAAAAGGCAAAAGCTTGTTCATTCTTATTACTAACAGCACGAACCACTTCAATTCCAATAGAATTATCACTCGTAACCAAGTCAGGGCTATCAGAATGCATTAAGGAACGGAATTTCTCCGGAAACAAATGCTCTAGGGTATAAAGCGCACGATACTCATAGTAATACTTATGAGTATCATGAGTGCGTTTGCTCACAACATCCCCTCCAACTCTTCCAGCCCCTTCGTAATCTCCATCTCAATCTCATGCAGCTCGGCCATGATTTCCAGCGTCGAGGGGTATTCCACCGGCTTGTATTCGGTCTGTTTGTATTTATTGATGGAGAGGTCGTAGTCGTTCGCCGCGATTTCCGCCTTGTCCACCATGAAGCTCTGCTCGGTGCGCGCGCGGGCGGATTCGTCGTATACGACTCCCTCAGTCGCCTCCGGCGACAGCTCCCTCGGGGAGGGAGCCTTTTTCAGGGAGCGGAAGCGGGCGATGATGTCGGGAATGTCGTTCTCGCTGACCGGGGTGCGCTTGTCGTCCAGAGACAGGCCGTCCGAGCGCATATCGTAGAACCAGACCTTGTCCGTGCCGCCGTGCCCGGTCTTGGTGAACACCAGCACCGCCGTGCTCACCCCCGCATACGGCTTGAACACGCCCGAGGGCATGGAGATCACCGCCTCCAGCCGGTTGTTCTCGATGATTTCCCTGCGGATGGCCTTGTGCGCGGTGGACGAGCCGAACAGCACGCCGTCCGGCACGATGCAGGCGCAGCGTCCGCCCACGCGCAGCATCCGCAGAAACAGCGCGAGGAACAGAAGCTCCGTCTTCTTCGTTTTGCACTTTTTCAGAAGGTCCGCCGATACGATCTCATAATCGAGGCTGCCCTTGAACGGCGGGTTCGCCAGAATCAGCGAGTATTTGTCCGCGTCGGTGTTCTGATCGGACAGGCTGTCGCGGTATTCGATGATCGGGCTCTGTACCCCGTGCGTCATCATGTTCATCGCGCCGATGCGCAGCATGGTGCGGTCCATGTCATAGCCGTGGAACATGCCGGTCATGTAGTGCCGCGTGTTTTCCGCGCTGAAGAAGATCTCCTGCTGATGCTTCTCCTTCAGATATTCGCCCGCCGAAATCAGGAAGCCCGCGCTGCCGCAGGCCGGGTCGCAGATGACGTCCTCCGGCGTCGGCGCCATCATCTCAACCATCATGCGGATGATGTGGCGCGGCGTGCGGAACTGACCGTTCAGGCCCGAGGAGGCAATCTTCGACAGCAGATATTCGTATACGTCGCCGCGGATGTCGCTGCCGGGTAGGCGCTCCATCATGGCGTAGATTTCGTCCAGCGCGTCGATCACCTTGGACAGCAGCAGCGCCGTCGGCAGCTTGAAGATGGCGTCGGACATGTATTTGGAGTAGCCGCTCTCCTTGTCGCCGTCCAGATTCTTGATGAAGGGGAAAATCCAATCCTGCATCAGCCGGTAGACGCCCTCCGCGTCCATATCATGAAATACCGACCACTTCAGCAGCCGTCCCTCGATCTTCCGCTCGTTCACCTCGATCTCGCCCGCGAAGATGCTCGTGTGCGGCAGGCCGAGCATTTCGCTCTCCCGCGCGCGCAGGTTGTCCGCATCATCCAGGTCGCGGATGAACATGAGGTAGGTGATCTGCTCGATGACGTCCAGAGGGTTGACCAGACCGCCCGCGGCAAAGGTATCCCACAGGCTGTCGATTCTGTTTTTCAGTTCGCCGGTAATCATGATGTATCATTCTCCTGTTCAAGGGTATATTATGGACATTTTATTTACTATATTATATCAGCAGTCGGCGTTTACAGCAAGGCACAGGCTCCATAAATGTAAAAATTCGATGTGTGCCTGTTTTCGTTTCCATTATAGCCGACCACAGGCACAGAATGTCACCCCCACTCCTGCGAAAATTTCAGGATTCCCGAAGAAAAAAACTGAATCCCTCTCCTCCGCCATCACCTATCCCATGGAGGTGATATCCATGAGACAATACAACACATTCTCCCAAACCGAATCCTTACTCCTTACCGCAATCCAGCTCCCCGGCCAAAGCATCAAATCTATCGCAGTGGAGACTGGTATACAAGCCAATACCCTTTATAAGTGGAAAACCACACCCGTCCATCTATCTCCCGAAAAAGCAGATAAACTGCTCCTCTATTTTATGGAGCATGAACCGGAGCGTCTGGAACTCGCAGACGCCATCCTGCAACTACAATAATACAATATATAAAAATAGTCCCGCTTCTCTTCTTTGTATCAGAGAGGTAGCGGGACGTGGAGGCTATTATGGCAAACAATTCCGATTACTACCGCGCGCAGCTTGAAGCGCAGGCTCGCGGACGCGAACACGCACAGCACATCGAGGAATACGCCCGGATGTGCAAAATGATGATCGAAGAAAGCGTACCTATACTAATCGAACAGTACATGGCACAGAAGAAACATTCCGTTGCATTCGATGTGAAAACCTATCTGAACGGCAAGTTCGTTGATTATAAGACAGAGCTGACCAATGCCTTCGCGAGAGTATTTCAGAAGTTCATGTGATTATCTTATGTAAATTATATCACATTTCTATAGCTTTATCAAATACATCAACGAACACAGACATATCACAAGCCCCCTCCGACTCCCGGAGAGGGCTCGCATGCCATATATCTCTAATATCTCACAGCGCTCTATTAAACTCCCTATACATCATCCCCGCCAGCGCCGCCATCATCGCATTATACTTGCTCTTGTTCTCAAACAGAGAAGCATACGCCTCCGTCTGCTCAACATAGCCATCCATATCAGAAACTACGAAAAGCAGATCGACTATCTGCTGCGTTTTCTTCAGCAGGGACATGGCATTTCATCCATCGAGGAGACTGCGCCCCGACATATCAAGGAGTTTCTTCTGAACATGACAAAAACCGGTCGCACGACGAATTATGTAAACGACCTGCTCAAGGCGTTTAAGGTATTCTTCCGGTATGCCTTCGAAGAGGGGTATACCGACCAGCTGCTCACCCAGAAAATACGCAATGTCAAAGGTGAGAAGACCATCATCCGAACCTTTACCGAACAGGAACTCAAGCAGATGATCAACTTCTATCAGGGACACGACTATCTGACCATCCGCAACAAGGTTATCATGCTCATGCTGATCGACAAGGGTATCCGGCTGAGCGAGCTGACAGGCCTGACCGAAGAGCAGATCAAATACTATTACATCATCATCCGCGGCAAAGGATCCAAGGAGCGCGTCGTTCCGAAATCACCTCAGCTCAGCAAATTGCTAATCAAATTTCAGACTGTCCGGAAGTCTTACTTTGCTTACAAGCTCATCCCCGATGTTCTGTTCCTGAGTAAGAACGCAAAACCTCTCACCAATACCATGATTGATCGAATCGTAAAAGACGCGGGACGTGCATGCGGAGTATCTGCAGATGTCCGTATTTCCGCTCACACCTTCCGGCATACATCCGAAAACCGCTGAAATATTCTGTTTTCCTGTATTAAACAAAGAAAAGCGCCATGATTCAGCATGGTTACAATCAAACGCCGGAAGTACTCCGAGCGCTAAGTTTAAAACTCTCCGTCCTGCGGACGGAGAGCCTTTTTGTATTTATCCTGCAGATTTCCCCATCATATCCGCGCCATTTCGACTGCTTCTTACGCTCGTCTGTTCTGCCGAAGCAGAACTCTCCGCTGATTTTATAAAACATCACGACGAAAACTGAAGCAACCTCTCTTCCACCTATATTCTCCTTCAATTACTCAGAAAACAACAGGATATCTGCTTGCAATCTCATGAAATGCGCTGTAATTCTCAATCGGTGTACCCTTGGGTACTTCGCAGCCACTGGCAAGAATGAGTTTGCCGCCACTGTTTTTCATTACATCACAGACGGCGTTGCAGATACTCTCCGGTGTTCCGAGGCGAAGTTGTGAAACCGGATCAATATTGCCGCAAAAACACTGCCCCTGCCGCATAGCCGCATAAAACTCCGGCTTCAGATCGACCATATGATCGACGTCGATAATATTGATACCCAGATCAATAAGCCGCGGAATCAGATGCGTGATATTACCGCAGATATGGAATTTACTGTAAACGCCCAAAGAGCGTATGTAATCCGCCAGCTCTTTATGCAGCGGCTGAATCAGCTCCGCATACATGCTCTCGCTGATCTGAGAACATACCGCATCTCCGATGCTAACGCATTCCGCGCCTGCCTGAACCTGCAGAAAAATCCAGCGCTTTGCATTGTCGACAATGATCTTCATGGCATCTGTAACTTCATCGGGATACATAATCAGATCCATGAGACCGTTCTCTACGCCGCGAAGATCTGTGTATTCCGCCAAAGGCCCTTCACAGTGGGCCGCCAGAAAAAATTCATCTCCCACTGTCTCTTTATTATATCGAACACCTTCCACCCGATTCATCATGACTGCACTGGATTCGATATCCAACGGGCGAATACGATCCAGATCCTCCTCCGGATCCTGAATCAGATGCTCCTTAGACAGCGGCAGTCCATCTTCCGGAAAAGAAACCTGAAGACCATATGCAATTGCTTCGCAATATGGCCATCCAGCAGGATGCAGCCAATCCAACCCATAGTTCCGCGCAAATTCCACCATTGCTTTGCTCTGCTGACGATAATCCGTGCAGAAACTTTTATAGTTCACGCCTGTCAATTCCGCTGCATACTGCATTACTAGCGGATGGAACGGCACATGGTCTACCGGACGTCCTTCCAAAAAAGCAATTGTGCGTTCTCTGCCATTCATACGTAAACCGCCTTTCCTATATATCAGACAGCCTGTAAGGGCGACTATATCACAAAACAAAAAGAGTGAGTCCGGTACCTGATAGATTCCTTACTCACTCTAATGGATTCCGACCCGATTGAGCAGGATTCATATCTGTCAGATATCCTTTTTTACTTCCTCGAACAGTGCGCGGGCGATCAGTTCATGTCCGGGTGCAGTCGGATGCACACCGTCCCACAGCCAGTAAGACGGCTCACATTTTTCGCATGCAGCGTCGAACCGATCCTGAAGAGGAAGAAAGGGAAGATTGTATTTCTCCGCGATCCATTTCGCACTCCTCGCACGCAGGCGGACCTCCCGGTCATAATCCTCCCATTTTGCTTCCGTAACCGTCCCTTTCAAAACAAACGGCTCAAGGATGTAGATCCTTATACCCGGCAGTTCGGCGCGGATTTCCTCGATCATCATATCGTATATCCTGCGGTATTTGTCATCCGATACGCCGTTGGGGTCATCCGTATACTCATGCCATACATCGTTCACACCAATGAGGATGGACAGATAATCCGGCTTCAGGTTGATCAGATCCCGCTTGATGCGGGCATACAGATCAACAATCCGGTTTCCGCTGACGCCGCGGTTAATGCAGCTGAACTCGCCTGGACGTTCATACATCAGTTCTGCCGAAACCAGCGTAGGATAACCGGAGCCCCTCAGGAACTCGTTCTCGCGGATTCTTCCGGCGTCTGTTATTGAATCCCCCTGAAACAGAAAGGTTTTCATGTTCATATCCTCCCATAAGCGTTTATCTCTGATTCTTCGGTTCAGAAGCAGGCTGTTTCATGATTCAGCAGCCGAAGGGTCAGTCTCTTACGTCCAGTATTCTCTGTATTTTCTGAGTGCTTTACAGAGCGCTTCAACGTTTTCCGGAGGCGTTGGCGGATATATGCCTGCAATCATCATCAGTCCGCCCTCTTTGCTTCCCAGCTTCTTCACTTCCTCCTCGATCAGCTCATCAATCTCCTTCGGCGTACCGTAGGGAAGAACTGTCTGCCGGTCGATGTCCAGATCAATGCACGCATGCCCCTTAATACACCGGGCCAGTTCGTCAATTCCGTTAACCAGATCCTGCGGATTGACAATATCAACGCCCGCGCGGATCTGAGCTTCCAGAATATCCAATGTCTTTCCGTCGCTGTGAAAATGAGTCAGCACGCCGGCTTCACGGCATGGCTTGAGCAAACGTGCATAGGCCGGCACAAACCATTTTTCAAACATCGCCGGGCTGAAAAATGGTCCGTCCTGCATGCCCAGATCTTCCGGGAAGTAAACAGCGTCAACACCGATATTCAGATATCGCCTGACCAATGCTTCGTTATACTTCACCAGCCTCTCGAAAAGCCCGACGAAGTTCTCGTCATCCATGGCCATGTCGCAGAGCGCATTTTCGAATCCACGGAGATAGGTCATCCGCAGGAAGAGAAAGCCGTGCGGCAGCCTGCCGCAGACCAGTTCTCCCCTTTCTCTGGCAGCATGCATGTTAGCGGCTGTCTGCGCCCAGTCTCTGAGCCCGCGGTCATCCAGCGTTTCAATATCCGGAATGCGCCAGTTTCTGAGGTTTTCCCAGTCTTCCAGCGGGAATTCTGTTACAACGCCCTCAATGCCGTCCTCCGCCGTTTCCCAGACACATCCCCAGTTATCGCGAAATTTCTCATTCTTGCGATAGGCAGGCGGGAAAGTAAAGTGCTCATAGTCCCGCCATCCTTCAGAGACATAAGGGAAATACTCCGGAAACTTAAGCGCAACTTTCTCCATATCCTTCCTGTAAAGATTCCAGCTGGCAGAGTTGATATGTACTTCCGCTGGAATCCACTGAGGATGCTGAAATTTTGCAGCTCTCAGGAAGTTTTCCCTGCTTCCCATAATGTTCTCTCGTATTCCAATCATCATTTTTCCTCCAAAGCCGGTTGCTGTCCGGAATGCTCACACGCAATCCATGCCTTTAAAACATATGCGCCGGAATACATATTACCGGCTTACTTCTGCTAAGAATCTGAAGGAGATTGATACGGATAATTGCATACGGCGTCTGTAAGCGCACGAACATTCTCCGAGGGGGAATGACGCGGAATCTCGCAGGCAGAGCTCAAAATCACGCCTCCGCGATTACCGAACAGCTCCAAAATAGCATGGGCTTCTCTGGTTACATCATCAGCTGTTCCCTGATAAAAAGCCTCTATTGTGCTGACATTTCCTTCAAGGGCACATCTTCCGTTTACAATCTCTTTCGCCAGGGCCATCGGAACCTTACTGTCGATTTCCAGGCAGTCCGCGCCCGTTTGCGCCATCAGGTCGAGAATGTGTTTTGTATCTCCACACACATGGTAAAACACAGGCAACCCGGTTTCTTTTTTTATTGCTGCAATCGCCCGCTGTGCATACGGAAGAGCAAACTCCTCATACAACCCTTTGCTTACCAGTACAGCTACGGAATCTCCGAAAGCAATGCCATGCGCGCCTGCTTCTGCCGCAGCTATACCGTAACGAACAACAGATTCTGTGCAGATTTCAAGGAATTTATGACACAATTCAGGCTCGTCAATCAGCGAGATTAACATCTCCTGCGAACCAAGAATTGAAGCGGCGGCGGAAAACGGAGCCGCGTCAATACATGTCTTTACGAATATTTCATTTCCAAGTATCTCACGCAGCATTCGCGTTGCTTCCAGAATTACGGGAATTCGTCCCTTGTTTACATCCAAAGGCATAAGATTTACTGCCTCTTCAATAGTAGACACTGCAGTTTTGAGCAGCTGCGGAGGCTCATCACCGGGCAGCATAACCTTACCGCCCATCGCTTCAACAATCAGATAATTATCAGAACTGACGTATACTGCATCTGTCTCATATTTTTTTAGCCCCGCAAGTATTACTTTGCACATAACATTTGGATCGTTTGAGTATCTCCCGTGGGTTTCACCCGCTATATCCAGATTATGCTGAATCAGTTCAGGAATAATTGCTGCTCGGTCGACCCGCTCAAAACGAAGCGATTTCATCACTCGATCATAACCGTTCATACAAAACTCCTCCCTGTGGTCATCGACTCTTCATATCTTCGGCTGCGTCATCATCGATGTCAAAGCAGTATGCAAACAAGACGCATTGCGCAAAATTCTCAAAAACTGCGGTTCTGTACACTTTTGCTTTGACGCTGTGACATCTATAATCTACCTTTCCTGCTATTTCGTCATTACACTCTCTGTGTTATCTGAGCGCTTTTCAGAGCGCTTCAACGTTTTCCGTAGGCGTTGGCGGACTGACGCCTGCAATCAGTATCAGTCCGCCATCTTTGCTTCCCAGCTTCTTCACTTTCCCATTGATCAGCTCATCAATCTCCTTCGGTGTCCGCAAGGAAGAACTGTGTTCTCCCGCATTCCGATCATCATATTTCCTCCAAAGCCTGCTGCTGTCCGGAATGCTCACATGCAATCCATACCTTTGAAAACATACGCGCCGAAATACGCATTACCGGCTTACTTCTTCAAAAAATCCGAAGGAGATGCACCTATGACCTTCAGAAAGGCGCGGGAAAATGCCGCGGCATTCTGATAGCCGCATTTCGCCGCAACCTCCGTCACCGTTGTCTTGCCCGAAGCAAGCAAATTGCGTGCATACTCCATTTTTCTTCTGCGGATATAGTCCTGCAGCTTGATTCCCGCCTTGCTGCTGAACATGTGAGACAGATACGCATAGCTGAACCCCAGCTCGTCGGCCAGCGTACGGATATCACCGATAGATTCAATGTGATCGTCGATATAGCGCACAACGGCATATACGCTCGGAATATTGTACAACGGATTATAAGCATAGGCCGACGGCATCAGGCTCATGCCGGGCGCGGTGAAGTTCCGCCACGTGAGCATGACAATCAGTTCCACATAATGCTCAATTGCCTGCATATATCCGGGCGAGACGCTGTATATCTCGGAAAGTACGGAATGAATCGCTGTTATCAGATTCACGGTGTCTTCTCCGACAAAGACCCGATTCTGCCGGTAAAACTCCATCATCTGCTTATATGGATACGTCTGACATTCTTCGTTGCGGAAATCAAAACCCAGGAAAAACATGCGAAGCGGCGAATCATTATCCGCTTTCGTGGCGTGCATACCGCCTCTGGGCAGGACAAATACACTGCCGGTTTGCCCGTGATACTCTTCCCCGTCCATAACCATACTCGCGCTTCCTTCAAGATACGCTGAAATCTCCAGACTTACATGAGGATGCTCGCCAGTACGATACCCGGGAACAGCGCTGTATTCGCCCACCTGCCAGAGCAGGAAATGGGTCATCACCAAGGGATTGCTCTCCCTGAAGTTTATCTGAGTTTCAAAGCGGCGCCCCTCTCTGCGCCCATATAAGATGCCCATGTTTTTACCTCAGGCACGCTTCCAGCAGCCCGCACACCGTCAGCAGCATACGCAGCGTGTGGAAGGGGCCTTTATAGACGCTTCCCTTGTAGTCTGCCGAGACCGATCCGTCCCTGCAGAGATAGCCGTACCATTCTCCGTACTCTCTGTCCGGGAAATGAGAAAGGCTGTACTCAGTCAGCCGCTCGAACCATTCAAAATACTTTTCGTCTCCCGTGTGCTTCCAGGCGCACAGGGTCGCGCAGATCGCCTCATTATGCTGCCACCATAGCTTCATGTTGGCTTCCAACTCAACGACCGGAAGCCTCAGCGCATCCACATAATAGACGATGCCGCCGTATTCCTTGTCCCATCCGGCTTCCAGAGACCAGTTCATCATATTGAGCGCCTTCTGAAACAGCGCCTCATCTCCCGTGTGTTCGGCCTGATTCATCAGGAAGAAAGAGCCCTCGATGGCATGTCCCGGATTCAGTACGCGAGTGGTGGAGCTGTCCTTCAGGAATTCGCCGTTCATGCCTACCGATTCAAGAACCAGCTTTTCCTCATCCTTGACGAAGTAACGGAGGATTTCTGCCGCCAGCTCCTGAGCGGCCGCTTCATACAGCGCGTTGTTTTCCGGATCGCATCTGCGCATGACGTCGGTCACGTTCAGAAGAATCATGGGGTCTGCAAAGGCGCGCGTGGGCCGGGTGGAAGAATACACCTTGGGGTGGATTTTGAAAGGATCAGAAGCCGGATCGCGGTGAATATCCATGACGAATTTCCACACTCTCCGTGCGTCCTCCAGCGCCTTTTTGTCTCCCGTCGCCAGCGCATATTCGGCGCTTCCGATGATATAGAATGTCTCGCTGAAGAAATAGCGGCGCTTGCGCAGCGGACGGCCGTCCTCCGTAACCAGGAAGAACATGCGCCCATCCTCGTCGAAGCAGTATTCATCCAGAAAGCGCTTGCAGCTGTCCATGATTTCGCGCCATTCAGACCGTTCTCCGTAAAGCCCGGTTAGGCGGGAAAAGGTCCACAGACAGCGCCCCTGAAACCATACGGACTTATCCCTCGAATATACCTTGCCTTCACGCGTCAGGGAGGTGAATATGCCTCCGTTCTCGCGGTCCAGCATTTCGCTTTTTACCCAGAAAGGAACACATGAGTTGAACAGCTCATTCTGATACATCGCCAGATACTTTTCCAACACTGCCTTGTTCATGCTCTTTCCTCCCTCACATAAAGATCATTCGGCAGAGCCTACCATATGCGCCTCGGCGGTCACTTTCTGCTCCCTCGTCCGGCGCGGCGTCATCATTTCCTTATACATCTCCTCCGCCATTGCCGAGAAGCTCTCTTTGGCGTTCAGACGCATCAGGCTCTCGCCCCGCTCTTCCAGAATGAGCGTCGTAGCAATCCATGTATTGACCCAGCCGCTCTCAATCGACCAGGCGCCCCAGCCGATATCCGCAGAGCTTCCCCAGTACTCCCACTTTTCATAGTCGAAGCTGCGCATCCAAGTGCCGTCCAGCTCAGGATATTTCTTCGAGCGTACCTGAATGCGGATCATGAAATCGCGCATCTTCTCGTATGCTTCGCGGACATATTCCTCTTCCATCACCAGCGACGCTTCCCACAGGCCGATGAACGCCCAGTTCGTCGTATACAGAAGGTCGGTCGCGGGGTCGCCGTTCTGCTGAATGAGCGAGGCTTCGGTCGTACCGTAGTTCTCGTTGGACTTGGGCGGAGGATATTTGCCCAGAGACAGATCTCCGAAGGCGTCCCGGATTGCGCCGCAGGGCACCTGATATTCCAGCATCGCATCCACTGCCTGCTTGAGCCATTTGCGGTTCTGCTCAGTCGGATGAACGCGAACAAGGAAGCTCAGCGGCAGCAGCATGCGCGAGATTTCGCCGGTCATACTGTTCTGCCAGCGCAGCTTGTCGGGCAAACGCTCCATGACAATCGAGATCGCCTTCTCGCTCTTGGTCAGGAGCTCTTCAATCCCGGTCAATTCATACATCCACAAAAACGCCGCCCACAGATACGCCTGATAATGCGGAGAAACATACTCCGTCTCTTCATTGTAATAATCCGTCCAGCTCTTGTCAACAAAAGACGCCGCTCTCAGAGACGGATGGCGCAGGCCGTTTTTGTCGGAGGTGCGCAGATTGGCCAGAATGCAGCGCAGGATGCGCTCGTCCCATCTCGCATCACCTACGAGGTCGCGCGCGCACATCGCACCCAGCAGCATGCGGGCGTTATCGTCTCCGTAGAAGATTGGTCCGTTTTCAAACCAGTTGTTCAGGCCGTACATTGCGCTTTCCGGATTATCATGATAGAATACACCAGGCTGCAGAACACGGTCCAGAACCGCTTCACAGGTTCTTCTGAGCTCGGGATTGCCCGTCTGCTTCCAGCCGTAGGCCAGTTCCATGGCCGCTTCGCCCATGCAGTCGCCGCGGAATGTGGTGCGCACATGCTGGCGTCCGCTGTAGTCGATTGCCGATTCATATCCTTCAAACACCGAGGCGACCGGGCTCGTTCTTCCGATCATATACGACTGCATCCAGTTCACATTTCGCTTCCATGCGCGCTCGATCGCATCTTCGGGAAGCTCCTGATGTTCATCTGCCTCAATCGTAACAGTCGGCTCCCACTTCAGGCTGATTTCTCCGAGGCCCAGTTCACACAGCAGCGTCTGCCACAGCGTGCGCCAGCGGTCCGTCGGCGCATAACGGCCGGTGATGAAGGAGGACAGGCCGGAAGTCGCAATCAGGACGTCCTTCTTTTCGTCCAGCCAGTCCAGAACCGTGTAATACTCATCCGGCAGTCCGTATACAATCGTGTCGTATCCGGCCACCTTGGCAAGGCAGAGAAGTCCCTCTCTCTTTTCGAGGAAGGGCCGGTGCCAGCAGCCGTTCAGCATAAAAATGGAGCCTTTTTCCATTGACCCGAAGAAGCCGTCCGGCGCAACAAGCCGCTCATACACAATGCTCTCAGGCTCGCCGGTTATTTTTCCCAGAACGCTTTCAGGATATTCGACATACAGCTTCACGTTCTTGCTTCGGGCGTATTCCAGTACTTCGCACGTCAGCTCCGTCCCCTTACTCGGATACTCATCCGCCAGCAGGAACACCGCACCGCCTTCAGGCACGCGCTCAAGCGCCTTCTCCGGCGAATCGGCCAGCACCGGCTCATAGCCAGACTGACGGAGAGCAGAGACCAGATCATTATTGTCACTTGCACAGAATACCGCGGACAGAATAATACTCATTATCTCATCCCCTTCTAAAAAGGGACGCGCCGCCCCCTTCTTTTGCAAAAACAGAGCAACTCGTCCCTCTACTGATTCAGTGTATTGCTGTCTTACTTCTGATAAGCCGCCTTGGCCTCGTCCCAGATTTCCTGACCGCCCATGGCAAGCCACTCAGCTACGAACGCGTCGAACTCTTCGACAGACTTCTCGCCGCGGATAACCGCAGTGTAGAATTCCTGCTTCAGGGTGTTGCAGTCGTCGCCGTACATGTTCTGAGCATCCAGAGAACTGGTAACGGCAGTCTGAATGACATACTTATCAACTTCCATCAGCTTCGCAGTGATGAAGTGCTCGGGATAAGCCGCAGAATAAACCTGAGGAGCGACCAAGAAGAACATCGTGGTGTTGCCGCCCAGCAGGATGTCGTCTACCGCAGTGCGGGCCGGGTCGCGGGCAGGCATCTCCTGGCCGCGGGCAGTCGCGTAATCCCAGTGCTCGCCCTTGAAGCCGTAAATGGCGGTAGCCAGATTCTCAACGTCGGTAGAACCGATGTAATCATACATCTGCAGCAGCTTGCCGATCTTGTCAGGCTCGGATTCCAGATCGGAATTCAGGCAGCTGAAGCTATTGGAATAGGTCGTACCCTGGCTGGCGAAATACTGCCATCCGTCCGCAGTGGGAATGGGCTGGCCGTACTTGATGGCAAGAGCCGCCTCGGGGTTGGTCTCATAGATCGCCGCCCAGTTGGAGCCGCCGCTTGCGTAGTCGCGGGTCTCGTCGCCGGGAGCCCAGTGATAATGGTTGGCCATGCAGGACAGACCGACCTGGCCGTTGATGAACGCATGAGAATTCGCCCAGTAGCCGCCGGTATTCTCGCCGGTGATGAAGTCGGGGCTGAGTACCTCAGCCTTGTACAGCTCAGCCAGATAGGCCAGAGCGTTCTTGGCGTTCTCGGTGATCAGGGTCGGATACAGCTCGCCGTTCATCTCCTGCCAGAAGATGCCGCTCTCCGGTACGATCGCGCCGAAAGCGCTGTATACCAGCTGCATGCCGCTCTGGCTCAGGCCGAAGGTATCCTTCTGGCCGTTGCCGTCCGGATCGTTCAGAGCGAAGCCGCGCAGCGCTGCGTCCATCTCGTCGAAGGTCGCCGGAGCATGGTCCATGCCGATAGCTTCCAGCCACTGGCCGTTCCACGCGATGGGCTGATGGAACGCAGCCCAGTAGTTGATGCCGTTCAGGCCGTAGATCGCGCCGTCTACCTTGCAGTTCTCAAAGTAGTCCGGGGCGTACTC
>JAFQQU010000087.1 GCA_017410445.1 Clostridia bacterium
GGTGCCGCCGCCCATGCCGCAGGTAACGAACACAAGGTCCGCACCCTTGATCAGCTGAGCGATATCTTCTCTGCTCTCCTCGGCCGCCTGAGCGCCGATTTCAGGCTTCGCACCAGCGCCAAGACCCTTGGTCAGCTTCTCACCAATCTGAAGCTTAGTCATCGCTTTGGACAGATTCAGCGCCTGCTTGTCCGTGTTAATTGCGATGAAGTCTACTCCCTTCAGCTGAGCCTCCACCATGCGATTGACCGCATTGGTTCCCGCTCCGCCCACGCCGACGACCTTAATCGACGCAAAGCTGTTTACTTCCGTGTTGTCAAATTCCAGCACAAGGCATCCCCCTCGTCAAATAATTTGGTATTGCTTACTCGTTTGTATTCTTCCGGAAGATATTCTTGATTCCTCCGAACCGGCCATTCTTCTCATTTTCAATGTAGTTCCGCTCTTCAACCACTGCGAACACCTGATCCATCAGGCCGATCGAACTGGCAAACCGCGGGTTATTCAGCCTGGACGCGCGCACCGCAGGAATCTTTACCGCTCTTCCAAGTTTTCCCGAGAGATATTCTCTGCTGCCGCGCATATTAACAAGACCGCCGCCAGTTATATAAACAACCGCCTTCGGCGATACCTTGTCTCCGGCGTGCTCGAGCGCGCCAATGATCATCTCAATCAGATCGTCAACGACATTCTCGATAACATCCTGAACCAAATCACGCGGGAAAGTAACGACCGAGCCGTCCTCAAAACGCACCTCAGGATCGCTCTGCGCGTCATACGCATCCGGGGTAAAAATATACGCCCGCTTGATCGCTTCCGCTTCATCCATACCGATGCCCAGCGCATCGGCAAGATCGGCCGTGATATAGCCGCCACCGCTCGGCAGGACGGCATGATATGTGATCGCGTCGCCCTCAACCACCGACAGCTCCGTGTTGAGGTAGCCGACGTCCAGCATAACAACAGACGTACGATCTCTGTCATCAAACGGAATCAGCAGGTTGAATGTGCCGAGCGCAGGCGCAAGAAACAGATTCACCGTAATGCCCAGCTCCGCCAGGCATCCGCGAATGGTCTCGATAAAACCAGGATCTGCAAGCACAAACGACGTCAGGACGCGCAGTCTGTTTCCTTTGGAGCCGACCGGCTTCATGGTTCGCCTGCCTTCTCCGGCAGAGAACCAAGCTGGCGTTCTGTGCAGGACGTTGCCGCCCATTTCCGCCAAATTCAGTTCTTCCGCCGCAGCATCCATCGCATTATAGACGTCTTCATCCGTCACACGCCCGTCCGGCGATGTAATCTTCACCTCACCGATTGCCGTGCACACATGTGTAAACTCGCCGGGAACACCGACAAACACTTCATGGATCCGTCTCTTAGCCTCAACTTCCGCTGCATGAACCGATTCTTCGATTGCCTGAAGCAGTCCCTCCGGGTCGTTCCATTGCCCATCCATATAGCCGGAATAAGGAACAGTACCCGACCCGATAATCTCACATCTCGCAAACCCGCCGCTTTCGGCAAGCAGCGTTACGATCTTCGATGAGCCGAATTCAATTGCTGCCGCTACTGTCTTCATGAAATACTGATCGCCTACCTTGCCATGAACAGCTTTCGCCATTCACATACATATCTTCCATAGTATCTATCATTATACATGTTTTCAGGTTTCTTGAAAAGGGTTTTTGCGAATTTTTTAACTCGAGGCTTCATTAATTCTACAGTTATTTTAAAAATCGCGCATTATCGTTCAGCGTAAACAGCATTTTTTCCGCTCGATACATCCAGTACGCCCCGCATAACGCCCTTATTCGTCAATTCCTCAAGCACCGCCCGCATCCACACAAACTTCTCGGGCAGCCGTTCCTCATCGCCGATCAGCACCTGAATGCCGGTTTCCGATATCAGGTATATGTTATCCGGATTTGACACATTCAATTCGGATATCAGCCCATTAACCTGTTCTTCTCTGATCGCATTCAGCATTTTTTTCATCAAAGCTGTCTGACCGATCATCTCGGATTCAATATGCGTGCTCTGAGAATTGACCGATGCATTTATCCCGCTGACAACGACAATACCATCGTCATCAGGCACCGTCGTCCGCCGTTCCAGTATGAATCCTTCCTCATCAACAACCAGAATGACGCCCGCGCAGTTGATTGCCGCCCGGGGCGTCCGTTCCCGGATCGTTATTTTGACTTTATCCGGAAGCTCCGTCTCTACCTTCAGTAATTCGACATATCGATTGGCTGAAAAGTTCCGTTCAACCTCTTCTGCATCAACCTTGAATATGCTCATTCCCAATGATATCCCGGACAGACCGGTTACTTCCGACTGGCCGAAGGCAGAATTACCGGTTACTTCCACCTCTTTCACAACGAATACTCTTCCCTGAAAAATGATCACGGCAACAGCAGCAGCGGCAAGCAGCAGAAAAAAGCCTTTACCCCACTTCTTTTCTCTTCTTCTGTTTTTCCTGTTTATGTACTTGCCATATTTCTCATAAGAACGAGGCTGTACCGCCGCCATGATATCTCCTCCGATCATATCCTCGTAATATCCGCTCCGAGCCCGCCAAGCATTTTTTCCAGCGATTCGTATCCTCTGTCTATCAGAGAGACACCCTGTATTTCTGTCGCTCCTTCGGCCGCCAGCCCTGCCAGTACAAGGGCCGCGCCGCCGCGCAAATCCTTTGCACATACGCGTGCGCCGGTCAATCTTCCGCCTCTCACTATTGCAGCCCGATGGCTCACGGTTATATCCGCTCCCATACGTATCAGCTGCGCTGCATGAGCGAAGCGGCTTTCAAATACATTTTCAATTATAACAGATGTTCCGTGTGCCACGCAGCACATTGAAAGCATCTGCGCCTGCATATCCGTCGGAAAGCCCGGATATGGCTGCGTCGACACATCGACCGGCCGCAGCTTTTCAGGTCCTTTCAGGCTGATCCCCTCATCATCTGCAATTATCTCGCATCCTGCAGCCGACAGCTTATCAAGCACTGCATCCAGATCGCAGGCCCGTGCGCCGCGGACCGCAATGTCGCCGCCTGTCATCGCTGCCGCAGTCAGCAGCGTTCCGGCAACGATTCGGTCCGGCATAACCCGGTAGTGCGTTCCCCGGAGCTTTTTCACCCCGTCAATTACAATCATCCCGGTTCCTGCGCCCGATACGCACCCGCCCATCGAATTGATGAACTCCTGAAGATCCGTAATTTCCGGTTCACGGGCCGCATTCAGAATGACCGTTTTCCCCGGAATGAGCACTGCCGCCATCATCACATTTTCCGTCGCACCCACGCTCGGAAAGTCAAGCATAATCTCTCCGCTGTGCATATGTGACCCGTCGCAGTATATCATTCCATGCGCCTCACGGATTCTTACTCCCAACGCCCTGAGGCCTTTGAGGTGCAGATCAATCGGTCTCAGGCCAATCTCGCATCCGCCCGGATATGTAACCGTCGCTTTGCGGAACCGCCCGAGAATCGGCCCCAGCATAAAGATCGATGAACGGATCAGCTTCGATAAGTGCTCCGGCATTTCCCATCTGCTGGCCTGAGCCGGATTTACCGTGATCACATCGTCTTCCATCTTTGCGCCGGCTCCAAGCATTCCGAGGATTCTGATCATATTCTCAACATCGCTGAGCGCTGCGCATCCGGTCAAGCACACCGGCTCCTCTGTCAGCAGGGAAGCCGCCAGCAGAGGAAGAATCGCATTCTTCGCCCCGCCGATCCGAATCGTTCCCCGAATCGGTTTACCGCCCATAATCCTGAATATTTCCACACATGGACACCTCCATCCTCTCATCTCCGGTCACACCGTAGACTATGCATCTGTGAGGGAAATGGTGTCCTCGACCCCTATAAGGTCTGCCTCGATATATTCAGGAGGATTCCAACAGCGCACATTACAACGCTGATCGATGTGCCTCCCGCACTGAAAAAAGGAAGAGGAAGGCCGGTTGTCGGCATTGATCCGGTAACGACAGCCACATTCAATATCGTTTGTACCCCGATCATGCAGGTTATGCCGCCCGCCAGCAGGCTGCCGAAGCGGTCAGGGCATCGGATCGCTACCCGCAAGCCATAAAAAACAAACATTGCAAACAGCGTCAGTACCGCTGCGCACCCTACAAACCCAAGATCCTCGCCGACCACAGCAAAGATAAAATCCGATTCCGGATACGGCAGAAACGCATATTTCTGCCGCCCCTTGCCCAATCCCATTCCGAAAACGCCGCCCGATCCGAACGCCATCAGCGACTGCGCCAATTGATAGCCCTCGTTGCTCAGCTGCGCAAACGGGTCTCTGAACGAAAGCAGCCGTGCTCTCCGATACGGCTCCACCCAGGCATAAAACGCGCCGACACAGGCGCCCAGCGCTGCCACGACGCCAAGATGAAGCCATTTTGCCCCTGCCAGCATCGCCATGAATCCGGCCACGATAACGATGCTGCCCGCAGTGCTCAGATTGGGCTGAAGCAGAATCAGAAGAAACATAATCGCCGGCATCACAAATACCGGAAGAAGGCCCGTAAAGAAATGCCTGACATCCCGGTTCTTCTGGCTGTACATGCGTGCCATGAACAGAATGGCCGAATACTTTGCCAGTTCTGACGGCTGAAAGCTCACAGGGCCGATCTTCAGCCATCTTCTCGAACCGTTTACTAATCTGCCGATACCCGGTATCGAAACCAACACCAAAAGAACAAGGCTCACCAGCAGCAGCCCGACGCTGATCAGAGGCCTTCTCAGTATCCGGTAATCCATTCTCAGAACAACAAACATGCCGACGCCGCCCAGGGCAATGCCCATCAACTGGCTGATCACCTCAGCCAGCGGGTTTCCGTCGGCATCCTGCGCATTGTAGTAGCTGGCCGAATAAAGAATGATAATCCCGGTCATCAGCAGCAACACAAACGTAGTCAGTATTCCTTTATCGACAGGTTTCTTCACCTGTCCGCTCAAGCGCATCTGCGCTCTTTCTTTTGCCCCGGGTATATTCTCCCGGCAGTTAATCACTCGCCCTGCTTTTCAGACCGTGAACGATATTCTTGAAAATCTCGCCCCTCTGCTCATAATCCTTGAACATATCAAAGCTCGCGCAGGCCGGGGAAAGCAATACATTGCCGCCTTCTTCGGCCAGCGAAAACGCTTTCTGAATCGCCGCCTCGAAGTCGTATCCCGCATGCTCGTAGTTGGTATAGCCCACCTTCTTCAGCGTTTCGTCCAGCTGTGCAGCCGTCTGGCCAATCAGCACAACATGTCTGATATAGGGGCTGTTTTTGATAATCCTGCACATCGCGGTAAAGTCGACATGCTTATCGGAACCGCCAAGGATCATAACCGTGGGCTTATTCATAGTTTCCACAGCCTTGATGGTCGAATCCGCATTGGTTCCCTTGGAGTCGTTGATAAACCGAACGCCGTCAAGCTCCCTGACGAATTCGATGCGATGCTCCACGCCCTTAAAAGTGCGCAGTGTGTCGCCGATGCAGGAAACAGGGACGCCGGCCGCCATGGTCATCGCAGCTGCCGCCAGCGCATTTTCAAGATTATGCGGACCGGGGATGTAGACGTCCGATGCCGCGCAGATCTGAACATGTTCTTCTGCCGTTCCATAGACGATATTCCCGTTAACGACAAATGCCCCGAATGGCGGCGTCGCCTTCCGGGAGAACCAGATGACGCGGCACTTGACGTCTTTCGCCATCGCCTGCACGGCAGCATCATCGTAGTTCAGCACAACCGCTTCGTCATCGCCCGTCTGATTGGCAAAAATGCGGGCCTTGGTGGCGGCATAGTTCTCCATCGTATAATGGCGGTTCAGATGATCCTCGGTGATATTGAGCATCGCAGCTACCTTCGGACGGAACTCCTTAACCGATTCCATCTGGAAGGAACTGACCTCGCAGACCGTGACGTCCTCTTCTTTCATGCCGCCCGATACCGCAGTATAGGGAAATCCGATGTTGCCGACGACATATGTCTGCTTTCCGAAATTTTTGAAAATCTCACCGACCAGCGTTGTGGTCGTGGTCTTGCCGTTCGTACCGGTGATGGCAACCAGCAGTCCCTTCGCGGTCCTGAAGCCCAGTTCCAGCTCACCGATGACCTCGACGCCCAGCTCCTCTGCCTTCTTGACCACCGGGCTGTCGATCGGGACGCCGGGACTGATCAGGAGCATATCCTGACCATCCAGCAATTCTTCTGCCGGTTCGCCCAGTCTCCATTCGATATTCCTGCAGGCTTCGAGCGGCTTTACCGCATCGCCCAGTTTTTCTTTCGTCTTCTGATCATTCAGCCGGACATATGCGCCGAGCTCGCTCAAAAGCTTTGCCGCCGCAACGCCGCTTCGTGCCATACCCAGCACCATTACTTTCTTGCCATTCATAAAAAAATACCCTCTCTTTCGGAAAAGCCCGACGCGGAACGCGTCAGGCTGCAAACATGGTCAGTGCGATCAGGCACAGGATCAGAGTGATCGTCATATACATGGACACAATACGCGTCTCCGGCATGCCGCCCTTTTCAAAATGATGATGAAGAGGAGACATTCTGAAAATCCGTTTTCCGGTGCCCGTCTTTTTCTTGGTGTACTTGAAATAGCCGACCTGAATGATAACCGACAGCGAGGATACCAGCATCGCCAGCGCAATAACCGGCAGGAGCAGGCTCAGTCTGGTCACCATCATGACCGCGATCAGGCCGCCGCCGATGGCAAAAGAGCCGTTGTCGCCCATGAACACATTGGCCGGATGCGTGTTGAAACGCAGGAAGCCCAGAATGCCGCCTGCAGCAGCGCCGCAGAAGATCATCACATTCAGAAGATTGTTATCCGGAACAGCCTGAGCAGCCGCCAGCGACATGCAGACAATAGCCATCGTTGCAAAATCAATCAGGCCGCAGCCGCCAAGCAGACCGTCTACGCCGTCCAGCAGATTCGCACTGTTGACCGTGCCGATGATAATGAACATCATGGCCGGAATGTAGAACCAGCCCAGATCCCATTCGACATTGAAGAAGGGAACGATCAGCTTACTGCCGATTTCGGGCGTCAGATAAGCCCACACAGAAAGCGCAAGCGCCAGCACAAACATCGGAACAGTCTTCTGCATCGGCGTCAGGCCCTCAGAGCGCTTCTTGCTGACCTTGATATAGTCATCCACAAAACCGATCGCGCCGAAGCCCAGCGTCGAAGCAAGCGCCATCGGAAGAAAGGAGCCCATCGGGTTCTTGTAGGACATGATCAGCGGCACGATGATCATCGGCACCGCAAAGATAATGCCGCCCATGTTCGGCGTACCCTGCTTCACCTTATGGGATTCCAGTCCCTTCTCGTAGATCGTCTGTCCGAACTTCATCTTCTTCAGCCACGGAATGACGATCGGGCCCAGTGCAATCGCAATCGCGAAAGACAGTACAACAGTCCAGATCAGCCTAGTCATCTTGTGTTCCTCCCGAAATTACATTTCTTCGAGCAGCTCCTGCACGACAACCTTCTCGTCAAAGGGATGCTTGACGCCCTTGATCTCCTGATAGGTTTCATGCCCCTTGCCCGCGAGGACAACCACGTCGCCCGGCTGTGCAATGGTCAGTGCATAGCGGATCGCTTCGCGGCGGTTCTCAATCACGGTGTATTCGCCGCCGGTAGGCTTAATTCCTTCTTCGATTTGCTCAAGAATGGTAAAAGGATCTTCACTTCTCGGATTATCACTTGTAAGAATGCAGTAATTTGCCAGACGGCCGCCGATTTCGCCCATAATCGGGCGCTTCTCGCGGTCCCGGTCTCCGCCGCAGCCAAACAGGGCGATGACTCTTCCCTTCGCCGTCTCGCGAATCGTTTCAAGGATGTTCTCAAGCGCATCCGGAGAATGCGCGTAGTCAAGAATTACGCGGTAAGGCGTTCCGGTATCAAGCTGTTCAATCCGGCCGGGCACATTCTTAACCTTTTCAATGCCTTCTCTGATGCAGTCCGGGCCGATTCCGACAGCATCGCACAATGCGGCAGCTGTCATCGCATTGTAAATATTAAACACACCGGACAGCTTCATATCAATTTCAAGAGTGAACCGCTTATAGAAAGTCAGCTGATAACTGCAGCCCCGCTCGCCGATCTCAATATTCTTGGCATAAATGTCCGAAGGAACTCGGATCGCATAAGAAGCACCGGGGATCTCAATCTTATTCATCTCGGTTCTTACACGTTCGTCGTCTGCATTATAGACGGCCTTCTTGCACATTTCCGAGCAGAACAGGCGCATCTTTGCCGCGCAATACTTATCCATCGTTCCGAACATATCAAGATGATCCTGCGACAGATTCGTAAATGCAGCAGCCTCGAACTGAATACCAACCAGGCGTCTCAGTTCCATCGCATGTGCCGACACTTCCATTACCACATACTCAACGCCTGCATCGGCCATCTGTCTGAGCAGTGCATGAAAATCAATATGATCCGGCGTCGTCAGCTTGGACGGAATCTGCGTGTCCCCGATCATCGAGCATACCGTGCCGATCAGACCGACCTTATACCCCGCCGTTTCCAGAATGGATTTTACCAGGAAGCTGGTCGTCGTCTTGCCCTTGGTACCAGTAATGCCGATCAGCTTCATTTCTTTGGCCGGATGTCCATAGAAGATTGCCGCAATCTTGGCAGCTGCCTCCCGCGCATCGGAAACCAGCAGCTGAGGACAATCGACGTCAAGCTCCCGCTCGACAACAAGCGCAGAAACCCCTGCCTGAACAGCCTGCTGTGCATAATTGTGGCCGTCAAACTTAAAACCGGGGATACAGAAAAACACCGCGCCCTTGCCCATCTTCTTTCTCGAATCCATGCAAAGAGAAGTGATCTCTACATTCTCTCCGTTACCGATCAGTCTTACAGAATCATTCATACCCGCAACGATATCCATCAGCTTCATCTGAAAAATCCTCCTGTACCCCGTTAATCATCTATTGTCATCGGCTCTGACGGTGTTTCAAAAATGACCGTCACAGTTGCTGTCGGCTGTACCAATTCACCGGCTGTCGGGCTCTGCGATACAGCCACACCGCTGCCGCTTATTCGCATATTCAATCCTTCGGACACAATCATCCGGTTCGCTGCCGAAACAGACATCCCGGACACATCCGGCACTTCAACATAGTAATTATTCTCACTTTCAACAACTCCGTCCGCATACAGCATGACGACTGAATTCTCCAGCGCCGCAGCACCCGCTTTCGGCATCTGATCAATAATCATTGTGCCGGAATTCTCAAGCAGACACTTAAAACCCGCATCCTTCAAAGCCTGCCGCGCTTCTTTTAAAGGCATTCCGCAAACGTCGGGAACTTCTTTATGTCTTGCCGCTTCAATCCGCTCCGACTCTTTGACCACACCCAGATAAGAGAGGCTCTTTTCAAGAATATCTCTTGCAAACGGCGCCGCCGTGACCGAACCGAAGTCAGATCCTTTACTGGCTTCGTCCACAATCACCAGCACCGCAATCTTCGGATCGTCAATCGGCGCAAACCCGATAAATGACCCAATATGGGTTTCGCTGGACACAACGCCGTTTTTATAGACCTGCGCCGTACCGGTTTTCCCGCCAATCCGATAGCCCTCAATATACGCATTTCGGCCGCCGCCCTCTGAAACAACCTTTTCAAGCAGCATTCTCATCGTTGCGGAAGTCGAAGAAGAAATCGGCTGAGCTGCAATCATCGGAGCATTCTCTTCAATCACCGATCCATCGTGACTGACAATTCTTTTGACCACGTACGGCTTCATGAGGTTGCCGCCGTTTACCGCAGCGCAGCATGCGGTAATGAGCTGTATCGGCGTAACAGCCACAGATTGTCCGAACCCTATCCGTGCCAGATCAACACGCTTGACCTTTGATTCTGCAATCATGATACCCGCAGCTTCTCCGCTTATGTCAACGCCGGTTTTACTGCCTAACCCGAAATTTTCAAGGTAGCCGTAAAGTCTTTCCGTTCCCAGCCGAAGTCCCAGCTCGACAAAAACCGGATTGCATGAATTGCACAGCGCTTCTGCCATCGTTTCCGCGCCATGCGGATTACCCCAGCAGCGGATGCGGCTGCCATCAACTGAAACGGACCCCGAGCAATAAAATCCCTCGCCTGTATTGGTAACCCCTGCGTCTATAGCAGCCGCAGTAGTCAGTATTTTGAACGTCGATCCAGGCTCATACGAATCGGTAACTATACGATTCCTCATCAGTTCAGTCAATCTGGATACATCGCCTCTGGGCGGATCATTCGGGTCAAAATCCGGCTTTGTACACATTGCCAGTATTTCTCCCGTCTTCGGGTCCATGACAATAATGCGGATACCGAGCGCAGCATTGACTTCTATCGCCTCCCGTGCCGCCTGTTCCGCAAAACTCTGAATCACATAATCTATCGTCAATTCGACAGTATTTCCATCGGCCGCCGGTATATACTCCTGTTTGCCGTAAGCAAGGCTTCTTCCCCTGCCATCTATCTCGCTTAAAATCTCACCCGTTTCCCCGGATAAGTATTTATTAAGAGACGCCTCAAGTCCTGACTGTCCAACACCGTCTATGGTCGTCAGACCCAGAAGCTGAGTGGCAAACGCCCCCATCGGATAGAATCTTTTCGAATCCTCTTCCAGATACAATCCGTTCAGCGCGCCGGACCCGATTGATTTATATTCAGAATACATCGTGCGCAGCTGCTGCGCGACGTCGCGCGTAATCTGCCGCTTCAAAACCACGCCGCCCTTGCTGATATCCGAAGCGCGTGACAGCAGCACATCCTCATCCATATTCAGCACCGGCGCCAGAATCTTTGCAAAGAGTTCTGCATCTTCGACCTGTCTGGGGCTGACAGAGGCGATATATGCACTTGCACTCATCGCCAGAGGATAACCATTCCGGTCAAGAATATCGCCCCTCTGCGGAATGATTACCGCCTCACTTGTCCACTGAGCCTGCGCTCTTCTCTGCAGTTCTTCAGATCGGATGATCTGCAACACAAAAAGCCTTGCCGCGAGCATCAAAAACAGCACGACAAACAAACCCATACTGATCAGAATCCGCTTTCGTATGATGGAGCCCGTCGATATCACTCCATCACCCCTTGCTTACATCAGTCAGGGATTGGTTCCGTCATGCACAGTCTGTGTATTCGCACTCGCTGCATACCCATTGAGGGAGATCAGGTAAATCTGGCTCTCCTGCGGATAGATCATCCCCAGGCGGCCGATCGCCTCATCTTTCACTCTGTTGATATTCTGTCTGGCAGCAAGATTGACCTCAAGATACTGCTTCCATTCCTTCATATCTTCGATTTCCTGCTCAATACGGTCGATTTCCTTTGCTCCGGCCGCAACCGTCGTCATGCGTCCGATATAGACAAACATGCAGATTGCAATCAACGCAACGGCGACTTTCATCATCATTGCATTGATTCTCATGAGTCTTCTTTCATGGGCACGTTCCTGAGCAGTCTTCGGTCTCCTGCGACGTACATCCATCCCTGCTTGTGCCATTCTATTCAC